>NZ_JBFUKK010000010.1:0-159959 GCF_056400885.1 Arthrobacter sp. P4_H3 | reverse complement strand
CATGGCCTGGACCGAACGGGCCACCTTCGTGGGCTCGAACATGTCCACCGGGGAGGGCTTGCCGGTGTCGATCTGGCAGAAATCGCAGCGCCGGGTGCACTCGGAGCCGCCGATCAGGAAGGTCGCTTCCTTGTCTTCCCAGCACTCGAAGATGTTGGGACAGCCGGCCTCCTCACACACCGTGTGGAGGCCCTCCTTCTTGACCAGGTTCTTGAGCTGGACGAACTCCGGGCCCATCTGAACCTTGGCTTTAATCCAATCCGGCTTACGTTCCACCGGAGTGGCCGCATTTCGCTGCTCAATGCGCAGCATCTTCCGGCCTTCTGGTGCCAGTGTCACAGTAGAGCTCCTTCGGGGCTTGAAACGAGTGCTTCTTCGTGCTTGCGGAATTCTTCCACGAACCGGTCCGCGATATCGCCGGGGGCAATGTTCCTGCCCGCTTCGATCGACATCGTGGTGACGCCGGCGTCGGTAATGCCGCAGGCAATGATCTGCGCATACGGTGCCAGATCATTGTTGCAGTTGATGGCGACGCCGTGCATTGTGACCCCGTCCAGGACCCGGATGCCGATCGCGGCAATCTTGCGGTCCGGCCCCTTGCTGTCAGCCGTGATCCACACGCCGGCGCGTCCCTTGATCCGCTCGGCGTTGATGCCGTAGTCGGCCATGACCGCGATCATGACGGCTTCGAGCCGCTCCACGTAATCGCGGATGCCGGACCGGTTCTTAAGCTTGAGGATCGGATAGGCGATCAACTGGCCGGGACCGTGCCAGGTCAGCTTGCCGCCGCGGTCCACGGCGACGACGGGTGTTCCGTCGAACGGCCGTTCGTGGTCTTCTGTGAGCTTGCCGGCCGTATAGACGGCGGCGTGCTCGAGGAGCAGGACTGTGCTGGACGCCTCAGCTGCGACGACTTTGTCATGGAGTTCGCGCTGGATGTCCCAGCCCTTCACGTAATCAACGAAATCCGGAGCAAGACCCAGCGTGGAAAACTCAAGAGTCATGGCATCCAGCTTAGACCCCGTCCGCCGTCGTACCCGATTCTGTGGTCAACCTCTCACCGGGACCGCCGAAGGGTAAGGGTACCTGTGGATAACTTCTGCGGGATTCTGCCGCTTCCGCTATTCCTTGGGTATGGAGAAATTCGAGCACGACGGCGGCGCGTACGACGGCGATGCGGCACCTCCTGATGGGGCCGGGTCCCACGATGTTCTCGGCGGGCCGCCCCGGGGAGCGGCCCCGGAGGTTCCCGGTTATGTGGTGGGGCGTGAACTCGGCCGCGGCGGAAGCGCCAGCGTGTGGCTTGTCCGCGAGGAACGGACCCTCCGGGAGTTTGCAGTGAAGTGCTTCGACCCGCCGGAGATCCTGTCACCGTCAGCGCACGACGCCGGTGATCCCGGCATGATGCGGCGGGACAAGGAGGACAACATACGCCGTGAACTGAGGATTCTCTCCACGCTGGATCATGATCACCTGGTGAAAGCGCACCACGTGGTCCGGCTCCGCGGGGCAGCCGACGGCGGCCTGGGGCTGGTCATGGACTACGCGGCAGGCGGATCCCTGGCCCAAGTCGTCAACTGCGGTGGCCCGTTGGGCGTGGGCGAGACGGTAACGGTCCTGACGCCTATTGCCCAGGCACTGGGGTACCTGCACGGCAAGGGCGTCATGCACTCTGATGTCTCGCCAGGCAACGTGTTGTTCACCGCTCACGGCAAGCCCCTGCTGGCGGACCTTGGCATTACGCGCATGGTGGGGGACGCCGCTGTCCCTTTCCCTGCCGGTACTGATGGGTTCCTGGACCCGGCGCCGGTAGACGCCCTGAGGGCAGGTCTGCAGCCCGAACGGGATGTCTACTCTGCTGCGGCAGTCGGCTGGTACTGCCTGACAGGGAAGGCGCCCGAGCGCGGCCAAAGCCGTCCGCCGCTGTCCCTTGTGGTCCCGGATGTGCCCGCCGCCCTGGCCGCCGCGTTGGAAGCGGGTCTTAAGGAGGAACGGCGGGAACGGCCTACGGCCTTGGAATTCGCGGCTGCCATCTGTAGAAGCGCGGATGCCGCCCCGGTGGACCTTGCCGGTGCCGTCCATCCCACGGTGTTGCCCCAGCTGCTGACTCGCCGCAACCTTCCGCCGTCACGCACCGCCCGCCGTGCAGCGAAGGTCCGCGCCTGGCGCCGCCGCCTGGGCGGTCCCGTCAAACGGAAGGTCCGCGCCCCCGGCCGGCATGCCGGCGGAAAGCGGCGGTGGGTCCGCGCTGCGGTGGCAGCACTTGCCTGCACGGGGATCGCGTCCGCGTGGTTCCTGGCCGGGTCACCTCAGGCATCCGCCCCGGAATCGGTGCAAGCGCCGCCGGGACCGGCACAAGAGGTACAGCAGGGGACCGCCGACAGCCCGGTTCAAACGGATGCCAGGCAGCTGGCGCTGTCGCAAAAGCCCGAAGAGGCGGCCCGGGGGCTGGCACAGCTCAGGTCGGCCGCGTTCAGCTCAGGGAAACTCGAACTCCTGGACGAGGTCAATCTGGAGAATTCCCCGGCAGCCGCGGCCGACGCCAGGATCAGCGGACGGCTCCGTGACTCCGGACATGTCCTGGCCGGCTTCGACACCACCCTGACGCGTGCCGAGACAGAGCCTGACGGCTCCGGGTCGCGGGCCGTCGTCGCCATCACGGCGGTCACCTCCGCCTACCAGGAGACAGATACCGGTGGAAATGTCGTGGCCGCGGAGGCCGCCGGTTCGGAGCAGCGGCTACGCCTGGTCCTGGTCAGTTCCGGCGGGCGCTGGCGGATCCAGGAGATCCTGCCCGCGAGCTAAGTGCCTAGGCCTGGTCCCGGCCGGTGGCCCAGGCCGCTGCCTGGGCGAGCGAGGGATGCTGCCATTTGAATCCGGCCCCGGCCAGCATGGCGGGCTCCATGCGCTGGCTTCCCAGCAGGAGTTCATCGGCCAGCTTGCCCATGACCAGACGCAGCACCGGAGCGGGAACCCGGAACAGGGCCGGCCGGTGGAGTGCGCCGGCGAGCCTGGCAACCAGGGCATTGACGTCCGCAGTTTCCGGGGCGCAAAGGTTGACCGGGCCGGCCAGCGGTGCCGACAACAGGAAACCGAACGCGGAGGACACATCGGGCAGCGTCATCCAGGGCCAGCATTGCCTGCCGTTTCCCAGCGGGCCGCCGACTCCCAGCCGGAGCAAAGGCAGCAGCCGTCCCAGCGCGCCTCCGGACCTGCTGAGGACCACCCCCGTCCGGGGGGTGACAACACGGACGCCTGCCGGGGCCCCGTGTGCGGCTGCTTCCCACTCATGGCAGATCCGTGCCATGATGCCGCTGCCGTTCGGCGAGTTCTCGCGAAGCACGGCGTTACCGCGGTCACCGTAATAGTTGGAACCTGACTGGCTGATGAAGACCTGCGGCGGCTGCTCCAGCTTCGCCATCGCCGCTGCCAGGGTGCGGGTCGGGTCCAGCCTTGAGCGGAACAGCTCATCGATGCGTCGCCGGGTCCATGGGCGGTCGCCGATCCCGGCCCCGGACAGGTTGATGACAGCGTGCGCGCCCTCTAGATGGGCGGGATCAAGCTGCCCGGCCGCGGGCTCCCATCGAAATTCGCCGGCCGTTGCCGGTGCCCTGCGCACCAGCCGGATGACTTCGTGGCCACCGGAACGCAGATGGGCGGACAGGTCGCTTCCGATAAGGCCTGAGGCGCCGGCCATGATGATTCGCATGATCCATCTCACCATGCCCGGCACGGCCGCGGAACCTCCCGACCGGCCCGCCGACTTTGACTATGATCGAACGATGACCTCTTCGAGCTACTTTCGTTTCCCGCATCTGCACGGCGATCTGGTCACCTTCGTGGCCGAAGACGACGTCTGGATTGCACCCCTGGACGGAGGCCGCGCCTGGCGTGTTTCCTCCCTTCAGCTGCCCGCCCGCAACCCGCGCTTTACGCCCGACGGCAAGCGCCTGGTATGGACAGTGGTGCAAGGAACGGCGCCGGAAGTTGTCACCGCCGACGTCGAAGGCGGCGGGTACCGGCAGCTGACGTACTTCGGCCACAGCTCGACCCGGGTCAAGGGCTTCACCGCTGCGGGGGACGTCCTCGTCACCAGTGCGTTCCGGCAGGCCGAAAGCCGCCACACGCATGCCTACAGCGTCCCGCTCGAAGGCGGCTGGTCGGAGGAACTGGCGTTCGGACCGGTCGAGTCGGTGGCGTTCGGCCCTGAGATCGGCGATGAGCGCCCCGTGGTGGTGGCCAGTGTGCTCTCACGCGAGCCTGCCTGGTGGAAGCGCTACCGCGGCGGAACCGCCGGAAAGCTCTGGATCGACGCCGACGGCAACGGTGAGTTCGAACGGCTGGTCCCGGAGCTGGACGGCAACCTGGCGGATCCCATGTGGGTTGACGGACGGGTGGCCTTCCTGTCCGACCACGAAGGCTACGGGAACCTGTACTCGGTGCTCCCCAACGGCAGCGGGTTGCGCCGCCACACCGATCACGAAGATTTCTATGTGCGCCACGCCGCCACGGACGGCAAGCGCGTGGTGTTCGAATCCGCCGGCGAGCTCTGGCTGCTTCCCGATCTGGGTGCCGACGCCGTCAAGCTCGACATTTCGCTGGGATCGGCTTCCCAGGGGCGGAGGCCGGCACTCCTAAAGACTGCCCGTCACCTTGGTGCCGTGATTCCGGACCACACCGGGTCCTCCAGCGCCGTGGAGGCGCACGGCACCATCCACTGGCTCCGCCACAAGGACGGACCGTCGCGCGTTGTGGAGGCCACACCGGGTGTTCGTGCCCGCCTGCCGCGGCCGCTGGGCGAGGGCCGTATTGCCTACGTTGCCGACCATGACGGCGTGGAGGCCCTGTACATCAACGAAATCGCTCCGCAAGTGGCGAGTGCGCAGGCCGCGCCGGCCACACGGCCCCAGCCGGCAGCAGCCGGGCAGGAGCCGGGAACACCGCTGCCCAAGCCCGTCCCGGCGTCGGGGATGAACCGTGCGGGCGTCGAGTCGCCTGCGGGGGATGACTCTGCGCCAGAGTCCGTTCCCGGCGCTGGCGGAAGCACAGCCGACGGAAACACTGCCGCAGCACAGGGTGCCGAGGGCGCGGGAGACGTTGCTGGGGCCGCGCGCCTCAAGAAGGTCGATTTCCCCAAATCCACCCGGGCGAGTGCCATGGAGGCCAGCCCGGATGGCCGGACCCTGGCCGTGGGGACCTCCTTTGGCGATGTCTATCTGGCCGACACCCGGACCGGGAGCATCAAGCTCGTCACCAGCATCGGCGAGGGCACGATCGACGGCCTGTGCTGGTCGCCGGACTCTGCCTGGCTCGGGTGGTCAGAGCCCGTCACTTCGTTTGGCTCACGCAGCCGGCTCCGGATCGTCCGGGTGGACGATCCCGAGTTCAAGGTCGTGGACGTCACGGACGGACGCTTCCGCGACGCCTCGCCGTCCTTCACCCCTGACGGCAAATTCATCGCGTTCCTCTCGAACCGCAGTTTTGACCCCGTCTACGACGGACACTCCTTTGACCTGTCCTTCCCCAGCCCGATCAAGCCCTACCTGGTGGCGCTCGCTGCCGACACACCGTCGCCGTTTGGCCCCTCGGTGGACCTCATGGACGGCCCGGACGGTGAAACCGGCCCGGATGCCGATGGGGGCGAGGCCGGCGGAACCGGTGACGGTGTGCCTGCTGTCCGGGTGGATGCTGAAGGACTGGCCCACCGCGTGATCGGAGTCCCGGTCCCGCAGGGCAACTATTCGGCCCTCGAGGCCACGCCCGGCGCTTTGCTCTGGCTGGACAACGCACTCGCCGGCGTCACCGGCGACGGCCGGGCCACGACAGACGACAAGGACGCCGCACCGGGACTGGTGCGTTTTGACATGGCCAAGCGCAAGACGGCCACCATCGTGGATGCCCTGGACAGCTACCGGGTGTCCGGTGACGGCAGGAAGGTGGTCTTCCTGCAGGACAAGCAGATCCGGGTGGCACCTGCCGACGCCAAGGCCGACGAGGACTCCGCCCAACTGGTGAAGGTTGATGTCAGCCGCATCCGTGTGCTCATGCATCCGCTGAGCGTGTGGGGCCAGGCGTTTGACGAAGCCTGGCGGCTCCAGCGTGACTTCTTCTGGACCGAGGACATGGCCGGACAGGACTGGGAGTCAGTGCACCGCCGTTACCGTCCCCTCGTGGACCGGCTGGGGTCGCATGACGACCTCGTGGACCTTTTGTGGGAACTGCACGGCGAACTGGGGACATCCCACGCCTACGTTCGTCCGGTGGCTGTCACTGAAAACGGCAGCAACGGGCAGGGCCGCCTGGGCGCGGACCTGGCTTTCACCGGGGCGGGCTGGGAAATAACCCGCATCCTGGCGGGCGAGTCTTCGGATCCGCTCGCAACCTCCCCGCTGACCCGGCCGGGAGCGGACGCCAAGGCCGGGGACATCCTGCTCGCCATCGACGGGGTGGAACTTTCGGAAACACTGACTCCTGCCATGCAGCTCGTCGGTGCGGCGGGAAGGGCCGTGGAGCTGACCCTCCGCAACGGCGCAGCCCACGGCGAGGCGGCAGGCGATCAGCGCCGCGTTGCCGTGGTGCCGGTCAAGGACGAGGAGCGGCTCCGCTACCAGGAGTGGGTTGCCGGCAACCGGCGGACGGTGCGTGAAGCGTCCGGCGGAACGTACGGCTACCTGCACATCCCGGACATGATGGCGAACGGCTGGGCGCAACTCCACCGCGACCTTGACACCGAGACAGCACTGGACGGCCTGATCGTGGATGTCCGGCGCAACCGCGGCGGCCACACGTCCCAGCTTGTTGCCGAGCTCATCGGCCGCAAGGTGACGGGATGGAGCATGCCCCGCGGCGAAAAGCCCCGGACCTACCCGCACCACGCACCGCGCGGACCGGTAGTGATCCTGACGGACGAGTTTGCCGGTTCGGACGGGGACATCATCACCCAGGTGTCCAAGCTCCGCGGCATCGGTCCGGTCATCGGTACCCGTACCTGGGGCGGCGTGGTGGGCATCGACAACCGATTCTCCCTCGCGGACGGAACCGGAGTGACGCAGCCGCGCTACGCCACCTGGTTCAGCGGGGGAGTGGGCTGGGGTGTCGAGAACTTCGGCGTGACGCCGGACATCGAGGTGACGTTCCCGCCGCATGCCTACGCCGCAGGCAGGGACCCCCAGTTGGAATACGGCATCGGTGCCCTGAAGGAAATGATCCAGGAACTTCCCACTGACCGCCCGCCGCTGCGTGAAGGCTACCGGCGGTTGCTCCCGGCCCCCCTGCCCGCCCGCACCAACCAGGGCTGAGCCGGCCGCCGGCCGGGACACACAAAGGCCCCGTTTCCTGCCCTGGTCATCAGGGCAGGAAACGGGGCCTTTGCCATGCGGCTGCCGGAGCGGCCGCACGGCTGAAACCTAGGAAGCCGCGAGCGTGGCGTCCATGGTGATGTCGATGCTGGCCAGTGCGCCGGAGACAGGGCAGCCGACCTTGGCTTCCCCTGCAATCTTCTGGAAGTCCTCTTCGGAAATGCCCGGGATCTTGGCGCTGACGGTCAGGTGGCTGCCAGTGATGCCGGTGCCAGGTACGAAGGTGACATCGGCTTTGGTGTTGACCTCGTCAACAGTGAAGCCGGCCTGGCTGAGCGCGAGGCTGAACGCCATGGAGAAGCAGGCCGAGTGGGCTGCGGCGATCAGCTCTTCGGGGCTGGTCTTCCCTTCGGACTGTTCTGCGCGGGCCTTCCACGTGACGGCGTAGGTGCCCAGTCCGGAGCTGTCCAGCGTGGTGTTGCCGGACCCCTCGAACAGGTCGCCGTTCCATACGGTGTGCGCGGTGCGTGTTGCTGCCATATCCACTCCTCAGCTTAGTTTCGATCCGGTCCGGGCTTCCGCCCAAACCCTCCGGATCAATCCTATGGATTCAGGACCCGCAGCGCACGGGCTGTCCGCTGTCAGAGGATTATGACCGTCTACACTGGCGCCATGGGAACCCAACGCCGCAGGAACCAGGCCGCTGACATTTCACCGCAGGCGCGGATCGCCGCCATCATGGTCAACGCGGGCAACGCCGAAGAGCTGGCCACATTCTGGGCGGCGCTGCTCGGCACCACCGTTTCCGCACGCTTTGACCAGTTCGTCTGGCTGAAGCCGGCATCGCCGGGAGCGCCCCAACTGGCCTTCCAGGAGGTCCCTGATGCCACACCGGGACGGCGGCGGCTGCACCTTGATGTCCACGGCCCCGATCCGGACGGCCTGCGCGCCCACGCTGAATCGCTGGGTGCGGTCTTCGTGGACGGACATGACATCGGCGACTTCCACTGGGACGTAATGCATGATCCCGAAGGCAACGAATTCTGCATCGCCCGGGACTGACCAGCCCCGCAGCCGGGAGGGGGAACGACGACGGCGACGCCCCCTGGCCGGGAGCGTCGCCGTCGTCGTTGGTCGCCGGGGTCGTTGAAGCAGTTACTGCCAGAGGGTGGCGATTGCCACGTTCAGCAGCGCCAGGCCGCCCACGCTGTGGGCCAGGCCCTTGCTGATCGGCTCATCCTTCTTGTACTTGCGGCGGCCGATGAAGGCGAGCACGCCGACAGCCAGTGCAATGGCGAACTTGATGCCGAGCTTGAAGTAGTTGGCGTCCATGTCCAGGGCCGGAATGAGCCCCATCATCACGATGCCGGTGATGAGCTGCAGGGCGGCGCCGTCGAACTGGCGGGGGTGCACCGTGGGCTTTTTCATGTTGCCGATCCAGATGCCGACAATCATCGCTGCGCCGACGATGTGGAGGAAGACCATGATGTTATAAACGATGTCCATGGGGCCAGTCTAGCCAGAGGGTTCTACGCTTCGTAGTAAGCCCCGCGGGAAGATTTGGCGACGATTCGGTAACCAAAAACGGCGGCGGTGCAGGCCATCCGGTGGTTTCCCACCGGGCCTGCACCGCCGCCGTTGTTGACGCTAAGGCTTACAGCCCCAGATCCGCCTCGAAGGCACCTTCTTCAAGGCGGGCCTTCAGGGTCTGCAGGAAGCGGCCCGCATCAGCGCCGTCCACCAGGCGGTGGTCGTACGTCAGGGACAGGTACATCATGGAGCGGATGGCGATCGAGTCGTCACCGTTCTCATCGGCCACCACCACGGGGCGCTTGACGATCGCGCCGGTGCCGAGGATGCCGACCTGCGGCTGGTTGATGATCGGGGTGTCGAACAATGCGCCGACAGAACCGATGTTGGTGATGCTGAACGTTCCGCCGGACAGCTCATCCGGGCCGATCTTGCCGTCGCGGGTCCGGCCTGCGACGTCGGCGATCTTGCCGGCCAGGCCGGCAAGATTCAGGCTGCCGGCATCGGAGATGACCGGAACCAGGAGGCCCTTGTCCGTGTCCACGGCGATGGCCAGGTGCTCGGCGTTGTGGTAGGTGATTTCCTGCTTGTCTTCGTCGTAGGCAGCGTTCACCTTCGGGTGCTGCTTCAGCGCCTCGGCTACCGCCTTGGCGATGAACGGCAGGAAGGTCAGCTTCACGCCGTTCTGTGCCTGGAAGGAGTTCTTGGCCTTGAGGCGCAGCTTGGCAATCTTGGTCATGTCCACTTCGTGGACCTGCGTCAGCTGGGTGGAGATGTCCAAGGACTCGCGCATGCGGCGGGCAATGACCTGGCGGATGCGCGGTGCCTTCTGCACGGTGCCGCGCAGCGACGAGGGGGCGGCGGAAACCGGGGCAGCCGATGCGGAGGATGCGGGAGCCGCGGCGGCAGGAGCCGGAGCTGACTTGGCCTCGGCCGCAGCAATCACGTCCTGCTTGCGGATGCGGCCGCCCACGCCGGTGCCGGTCAGGGAGGAGATGTCCACGCCCTGCTGGTTGGCGAGCTTGCGCACCAGGGGAGTGACGTAGCCGGACTCGGCCGGTGCTGCTTCTGCGGCAGGTGCCGCTGCGGCTGCCTGTGCCGGAGCCGGTGCGGCCTGCTGGGGAGCTGCGGGTGCTTCGGCCTTGGCAGCGGCTGCCGGGGCTTCCTGCTTCGGAGCCTCGGCGGCGGGAGCCTCCTGCTTCGGAGCCGGTGCGGCGGGTGCAGCAGCGGGTGCGGCTGCGCCGGAGCCGATAACAGCAAGAACGGAACCAACTTCGGCGGTCTCGTCCTCGTTGACGCGGATCTCCTGCAGCGTGCCGGCTACCGGCGATGGGATCTCGGTGTCCACCTTGTCGGTGGATACCTCAAGGAGGGGCTCGTCAACCTCGACGGAGTCGCCGACGGCCTTCAGCCAGCGGGTGACGGTGCCTTCGGTGACGGATTCGCCGAGGGCCGGCAGGGTAACTTCGTGGCTCTCGCCGGAGGCGGCCGGAGCGGCTTCCGCGGCCGGAGCCTCGGCAGCTGCGGGAGCCTCGGTGGAGGGCGCTTCTTCAGCGGCGGGTGCTTCTTCGGCCGGCGCCTGCTCTGCGGGAGCTGCTTCGTCGGAAGCACCGGCCGAACCGGAGCCGTCACCAATGCGGACGAGCGGGGCGCCGACTTCGGCGGTCTCATCTTCGGCGACGAGGATTTCCTCAATCACGCCAGCAATCGGAGAGGGGATTTCGGTGTCTACTTTGTCGGTGGAAACCTCGAGCAGCGGCTCGTCCACCTCTACCCGGTCACCTACCTGCTTGAGCCAGCGGGTGACGGTTCCTTCGGTGACACTCTCACCGAGGGCGGGCAAGTTAACGGATTCAGACATGTCGTCCCCGTTCTCCTTATTGATCTTTAGTGCGGATGATTGCTGCCTTGTTCGAGCTTAGTGCACCCTGCGGATCATGCCGGGTGCACTAAGCTCAGTGTTCTTGCGGTGGTGCGGGCGGATTTACTACCCGTGGAGGGCTTTGCCCGCGAGGGCAAGGTGGGCCTCGCCGAGGGCCTCGTTCTGGGTCGGGTGGGCGTGCAGCAGCTGTGCCACGTCCTCCGGGTAAGCCTCCCAGTTCACGATCAGCTGTGCTTCACCGATCTGCTCGCCCATGCGGGAGCCGATCATGTGGACGCCCACTACGGGGCCGTCCTTCTGGCGGACCAGTTTGACCAGGCCGCCGGTGCCGAGGATGGAGCTCTTGCCGTTGCCGGCGAGGTTGTACTCCTGGATTTCCACCTGGTCGTCACCGAACTTTTCCTTGGCGCCCTTCTCCGTGTAGCCCACAGTGGCGATTTCGGGCTCGGAGTAGGTGACCTTGGGGATGTTGACGTCTTCAACGATGACGGGCTTCAGGCCGGCGATTTCCTCGGCCACGAAAATGCCCTGCTGGTAGCCGCGGTGGGCCAGCTGGACGCCCGGGACGATGTCGCCCACGGCGTAGACGTTGCCGACGCCGGTGTGCAGGCGTTCGTTGGTGATGACGAAGCCGCGGTCGATGGTGATGCCGGCGTCTTCGTAGCCAAGGTTGGCGGTTACCGGTCCGCGGCCGACGGCCACGAGGAGCAGTTCGGCTTCGAAGGTCTTGCCGTCGACGAGGGTGACCTTGACGCCGTCGTTGTTCTGCTCAACGCCCTGGAAGAAGACGCCGGTGGAGAACTTGATGCCGCGCTTCTTGAACGCGCGCTCGAAGTTCTTGACGATCGCGGTGTCCTCGTTGGGGACCAGCGAGGGCAGGCCTTCAACGATGGTGACGTCCACGCCGAACGACTTCCAGACCGAGGCGAACTCGACGCCGATGACGCCGCCGCCCAGGATGATCGCGCTCTTGGGGATGTAGTCCATGGTCAGCGCCTCGTCGGAGGTGATGACCTTGCCGCCGATTTCCAGTCCCGGCAGCGTCCGTGAGTACGAGCCCGTGGCGAGGACGATGTTCTTGCCCTTGTAGGCAGTGCCGTTCACGACGACGGTGTCGGTGCCCTGCAGCTTGCCTTCACCTTCGATGACGGTGATGCCCTTGGACTTGATGAGGCCCTGCAGGCCCTTGAACTTGCCGGCGATGATGCCGTCTTTGTAGGCGTTGACAGCACTCATGTCGATGCTGTCCAGGGTGACGTTGACGCCGTACTTCGCGGAGTCGCGGGCGTGGTCGGCGAGCTCGGCGGAGTGCAGGAGCGCCTTGGTGGGGATGCAGCCATTGTGCAGGCAGGTGCCCCCGAGTTTCCCCTTCTCCACGAGGCCTACGGTGAGGCCAAGCTGAACAGCGCGGAGGGCTGTGGCGTAACCGCCGCTGCCGCCGCCGAGTACCAGGATGTCGAATTCTTGCGCAGTTGCCTGATCGGCCACTTAGACGCTCCCTCGCGTGAACGATGACACGAGAGTACGCATCATCTGGTCTTGGAACTTGCTCTGCCGTGATTATGTCAGCAGGCCGGTTCTCTTGCATTTGTGACTACCGCAGTTCACCTTAGCGAACCACTTATCCATGCTCCACCTTGTCACGGCGTTTGTGGAGCGCTTGTGTCGAGTGTCACGCGGCTTTGTGGCCGACGGATCATGGACCCGGCCACAAAGCCGCGTATGACACACGCAGACGCTTAGGCGGAAGCCGCCAGGACGTCTTCGACGTATGCCACGAGGGTGCGGACAGTGCAGCCCGTGCCCTGCTTGGGGGTGTAGCCGTAGGGGCCGCCGTTATTGAACGACGGGCCCGCGATGTCGATGTGGGCCCACGGAATCTGCTCGCCGTCCTTGCCCTTGCCGACGAATTCACGCAGGAACACTGCGGCGGTCATCATGCCGCCGTGGCGCTCACCGATGTTGGCGAGGTCCGCCACCTCGGAATCGATGCTGGCGCGGAGCTCGTCCGGCAGGGGCATCGGCCATACCAGCTCGCCGGCGCGGTCAGCCGCAGCCTTCAGCGGGCCGGTGACGCTGTCCGAGCCCATCACTCCGGCGGTCCGGTTGCCCAGGGCGATCAGCTGCGCGCCGGTCAGGGTGGCGACGTCGATGATGGCGTCCGGGTACTCCTGGCTGGCGGCCACGATGCCGTCCGCCATGACCAGGCGGCCTTCGGCATCCGTATTAAGGACCTCGACGGTCTTGCCGCCGAACATGGTGAGGACGTCCGCCGGGCGCTGCGCGGCACCGGAGGGCATGTTTTCGGCAATGCAGAGCCACGCGGTGGCTTTTACGGGCAGGCCGAGGCCTGCGATCGCCAGCACGGTGTTAAGCACGACGGCGGCGCCCGCCATGTCGCTCTTCATGTCGCCCATGCCGAGGGCGGGCTTAATGGAGATGCCGCCGGTGTCAAAGGTGATGCCCTTGCCGACGAGGGCGATCTTGGCGCTGGCCTTGGACGGCGCGTACTCCACCTTGACCAGGCGCGGCTGCCTGGTGGATCCCTTGCCAACGCCCATGATCCCGCCGAAGCCCTCCTTTTCGAGGCGCTTCTCGTCCCACACGGTCACCTTGACCGGCAGGCCCTTGGAGAGTTCCTTGGCGGCATCGGCAAAGGACTCGGGGAACAGGTGGCTGGGCGGCTGGTTCACCAGCGAGCGGGTGGCGTTGACGGCCTTCCCGATCAGGGCGGCACGGTTCAGCAGGGGCTGCAGGTCCTTGTTTCCAGCGAAGTCCGTGGAAATCACCACATTCTGCACCGGATCCTTGCGGCCGTTGGCGGAGGAGCGGTACTCGGTGAAGGAGTAGGAACCCATGGCGGCGCCTTCGGCGATGGCCGCCACCTCGGCGAGTGACGCCGTCGGAAGGGCCAGCGTCACGGTGGTGAGGCCGGCAAGCTGGCGGACGGCGGAGCCCGCCGCGCGCCGCAGCGCCTCCTCCGAGAGCTTGCGTCCGGGACCCGGCTTGCCGACTCCGGCCAGTACCAGGACGGCTGCGCCGGCTTCGGGAAGGCCCGGGAGCCGGTGGACCTGGTCGGCGGCGCCGGTGAGGCCAAGAACCTTCAGGGACTCCGCGATGGCCTCGGCGGACTTGGCCGTCAGCGGGTTGTCCAGCAGCACGGGACCGTCGGGCCCCTGTGCCACTCCAATGACCAGAGCGTCCGTCGGCGACTTCTTAATGTCGCGCGCAACGACGCTAAGTTTGATTTCAGTATTCTTGACCACGAGGATCAGTCCTCAATTCTCTGTGATTTTCGGCAGGAAGCGCATGTTGGGCGCCCCGCCATGGGAACCGGCCGTCGTCGGCTTGAGACGCAACCCGGTGTCTGCAAGGCCGTCCGTAGGGCCAGTTCCGATCGTAGTCTCTCCGCCCGGGCCGCGCTGAATCTCATGAGACCTGCAACACACCGCCGGTGGAACGGTCCGGTGCGGAATGCTTGGGCCGGCCGGTGCGTTGTAAGAAATATCCGGCGGATCTGCGCGGATTCATTGGCGCACGTGCCATTGAATCTGCTTATTGGGTTGCCGCCCCTGCGGTGCTGACGCACCCCGCCTCCGCCGCCACTTCGAAAGGAACATGCCGTGCTTGAACGGATTTCCGGCTCCCTGCTGGACCCCGACGCTCTCTATGTGAGCAACGCCGAGCTGTTCGACAGCCCGTCACTCCGCGGGCTCAATCTGGTGATGGGCTTTACGGGATTCGCTGACGCCGGCCACGTGGTCAAGCAGATCACCGCCGAGCTGCTGGACACCCTCGATTCGGAGCCGGTCGCCGTCTTCGATGCCGACCAGCTGATCGATTACCGTACGCGCCGTCCGCACGTCACGTTCGTCGAGGACCACCTCCAGGATTACCAGGCCCCCAAGCTGGCCCTCTACCGGCTGGTCGACGGGCTGGGGAGTCCGTACCTCTTCCTGGCCGGCTTCGAACCCGATCTCCAGTGGGAACGGTTCGCCCGCGCCGTGGTCCGGATCGTCGAGCACCTGGATGTGAACCTGGTGACGTGGATCCACTCCATCCCGATGCCGGTGCCCCATACCCGGCCGGTGGGGGTTACCGTTCACGGCAACCGCCCTGAGCTCATCGAGGGAATTTCCGTCTGGAAACCCACGGTGGAGGTCCCCGCGGCCGTGGGCCACATTCTTGAACTGCGGCTCACCGAAGCCGGCCGCAATATTGTCGGGTACGTCATCCACGTCCCGCATTACCTGGCCGAAGCCGAATACCCCAACGCCGCCGTGGCCGGCCTGGAGTACCTGGGGGCAGCCACCTCGCTGATGCTGCCCACCGACCGCCTGCGTGAGGCCGGCCGGGAAGTGGGGCGGCAGATCGCCGAGCAGCTGGAGGCATCCGAGGACGTGCAGCAGGTGGTGTCCCGCCTCGAGACCCGCTACGACGAGAAGGCGGAGGGGACGGTGCGCCGTTCGCTGCTCGCCGATGAAAACGATGAACTTCCCAACGCAGACGCGCTCGGAGCAGCGGTGGAAGCCTATCTCGCCCGTAAAGAACCCGGACAATAAATCCTATTTTTCCTGCCGCAGGCATAATGGGTAGGTGACTGCACCCCGCGCCTGGCTCATCTGGACCGTCGGGATATTCGCATACCTTGTTGCCGTCAGCCAGCGTACTTCGTTTGGCGTCGTGGGCCTTGAGGCGACGGAACGGTTCCACGCCACCGCAGCGGAGATCTCCTTCTTCACCGTGCTGCAGCTCCTGGTCTACGCAGGCCTGCAGATCCCGGTAGGCGTGCTCGTGGACCGCCTGGGATCGCGGACCATGATCGCCGGCGGAGCCGTCCTGATGGGCCTTGGCCAGCTTCAGCTCGCCTTCGCGGACAACATTCCCGGCGGGGTGCTCGGCCGCGTACTGGTGGGCGCCGGCGACGCCATGACGTTCATCTCCGTGATCCGGCTGATACCCCTGTGGTTCGCCCCGGCCAGGGTACCGCTCATCACGCAGCTGACCGGAATGTCGGGCCAGCTCGGGCAGCTCTTCAGCGTGGTCCCGTTCGCGATGATCCTCCACTCCGCCGGATGGACCCCCGCGTTCCTCACCCTCGCGGCGATGTCCGCGCTCGCCGTCGTCCTGGTACTGGCCGCGCTGAAGGATCAGCCGCCCGGACACCCGCGCCCGGAACCAGGCCAGGGGCTGAAGGCCACCGGCATCTCCCTTTCCAGCGCCTGGCGGCAACCGGGAACGCGGCTGGGGCTGTGGAGCCACTTCACCATCCAGTTCAGCGGCACCGTGTTTGCCATGACCTGGGGCTACCCGTTCCTGATTTCCGCGCAGGGCCTCGATACAGGCACCGTGTCCGGACTGATGGCCATATACGTCGCCGCCGCCATCGCGGCCGGACCGCTGATTGGCAGGTTCGTCTCCCGGCATCCGCTGCGGCGCTCCACCATGGTGCTCCTGATTGCCGCCACCACCGCGGCGGCCTGGGCTGCGGTGCTGCTGATGCCGGGCCGCTCGCCGCTCTGGATGCTTGCCGGGCTGGTGGTCGTTCTGGCCATCGGCGGGCCGGGCTCCATGATCGGCTTCGACTTTGCCCGCACCTTCAATCCGGCCCACCGGATCGGAACCGCCACCGGAATCGTCAACGTCGGCGGGTTCATTGCGGCACTGGTGGCCATTTACCTCGTCGGCGTAGTGCTTGACGTCCTCCACGCCAGCGGCTTCTCCCGCGGTGAGCTGTACGGCCTCGATCCGTTCCGGATCGCCCTGAGCGTCCAGTTCGTCCTGATTGGCATTGGCGCGGGCGCGATCATCATCACCCGCCGGAAGGTCCGGCGCCAGATGGCCGCCCAGGGCGTTGTGGTGCCGCCCCTGCTCAAAGCCCTCGCGCAGCAGCGCCGCCGCAACCTGGAACGCCGCCGCGCGGAGTAGGTTCCTTCCTTTGTCCACATAGGCGACGTGGGCACTGCCGGCGGCCCGCCAGCGGATTCAGTCTGGATGCATGACACCTCCAGAACGACTGACCATCACCGGCCCCGAGGACATCCTGGGCTTCATTCCGCACTCCCTTGGCTACTGGCCGGCCAATAGCCTGGTGGCCATGACCATGCAGGGCAAACGGCTGGGGGCCACCCTCCGCGTCGACCTGCCAGGCTTCGACTCCGATTCCGGGCTGCGGCGGTTTTCGCGCACGGTCAGGGACTACCTGGAAGCGGACCATGACGCCGACGGCACCCTCCTGGTGCTCTTCAGCGACGAGGGATGGGTTGGCCGTACGGGTCCTGATTCCCGGGGTGTCCCCGCCGGCGCGCCGGTGCAGGGGACTCTGGGTAGCCTGCTGGCCGCGCTCGAGGCCGACCTGGAGTCCTCCGGCCGGCCGGTCCGTGACGCCTGGTACGTCGGCGAGGCCTTCTGGCGGAACGCGTATTGCCTTGATCCGTCCTGCTGTCCGTTTCCGGGCCGTTCCGTGGATGAGATCAGGGACAGCCGGCTCAACGCCGAGATGGTGTTCCGTGGCAGCAGTGTGGGCGAGGATCCTGCAGTTGCAGGAAGAGTCCTGCCCGCGGACGTAGCCGCCGACCCGTCCGTGCTGGACGCCGAGCAACGTTGGGCCGGGGAGTTTGCTGCGCGCCGGGGGAGCCACTCCCAATTCGGGACCATTCTGGACGCCTGGGAGCGCGTGCTGGCGGCGGATGCGGGAACAGGCCTCCCGGCCGAGCTGGCCGGGTATCTGCGGGCTTCCCTGTGCATCCCCCATTGGCGGGACGCGGTGCTGGTGATGAGTGCGGCAGGCCGTCAGGCGGCGGAGCAGGGAGCCGAGGACTTCGGGATGTTCGATCCCGACGCCGGCGAGCACGTAGTCCCACCACCGTTTGAACCGCCTGAGCGGAAGCTGCCGGCGGGACCGCCGCTGGAGCGGCTGCCGTCGGCCGGTCCGGCGGAGGATGATGCCTGCCCTGTTCCGGCGTACGGGGATGTGCTGCTGGGGCTGGCGCCGCGGTCGCCACGCTGGGACCGGATGAGGGCCCTGGAAGGTGTGTTGCTGCAGATCGGTGCGGCCGGCGGGGGAGAGGGCGGCGCGGCATCGCTGACGGGACGGGGCTGGATCGAGTGGTGCCGCGGCAGGGGCTCGTTCGCGCACGCGCTGTTGGACCAGGCCGCCGCTGCGCATCCCGGTTACCGGCTGGCAGAGCTCCTCTCGGAACTGGTCAGCCGAGGGACGCTGTGCGGCTGGGCCGGGCGCCGTGACGCGGCCTGGCAGAAGTTCGAACCGGACGCGGCCTAGGGACCGCCGGACTCCGGCGCGAGGCCGGGCGGGATGCGGGCCCTCCGGCCGAAACATTCCGGCCGGCGCACCGCCCTGAGGCAGCGATTGGGAAAACCGTGAGACAATGGATGCCGAGACCCGGTTGGGTCCGTGAATCAAGTGCATGTAGTGGTGCCCGGAAACGGGAACATTACGGCCGCTCCGGCAGTTCTACTTAATGGTTCTGCTGGCCGCGATCGCACCTGATGTGAATCACGGACTTGACAGGGTCATAGTGGTGTTGCCCGTATGGTGATTCCACAGACCGCCGCTAGAAAGGTTTTCTGTGACCCCGTCTTCCGCGAAGAAGGAACCCGCCGACCAGGCCGAATTGTCCCCTGAGGAGAAGAAGGCGGCGACGAGCGCCAAGCGTGCCGCCACGCGTGCAGCCAATAAGGCTGTCAAAGATGCTTCCGCCGACGGCAGCACGCCGGCAAAGCCCGAGCCCAAGAAGCGCGGACCCAAGCCCGGTGCCAAGGCCGCAGCCGAAGCTGCCGGCAAGTCCCGCACGTCGGACGACGACGATTCAGAGGACGAGCTGGATGAGGATCTCGACGACGTAACTCCGGATCCGTCCGAGCTGACCGAGGAAGAGGCCGCCAGCAAGACCGGCGCCGCAGCCACGGGCTCAGGCTTCGTATACTCCGACGCCGATGACGACGATGCCCCGGTGCAGCAGGTCATGTCCGCCGGCGCCACGGCCGACCCCGTCAAGGACTACCTGAAGCAGATCGGCAAGGTTGCCCTGCTGAACGCAGAGCAGGAAGTGGACCTTGCCCTCCGCATTGAGGCGGGCCTGTTCGCCGAGGAGAAAATCGCGGCGGACGACGGCTCCATGGATCCGAAGCTCAAGCGCGAGCTCGAATTCGTCATCCACGACGGCAAGCGTGCCAAGAACCACCTGTTGGAGGCCAACCTCCGTCTGGTCGTTTCGCTGGCCAAGCGCTACACCGGTCGCGGCATGCTGTTCCTTGACCTGATCCAGGAAGGCAACCTGGGCCTCATCCGTGCGGTCGAGAAGTTCGACTACACCAAGGGCTTCAAGTTCTCCACCTACGCCACCTGGTGGATCCGCCAGGCCATCACCCGCGCCATGGCTGACCAGGCCCGCACCATCCGCATCCCGGTGCACATGGTGGAAGTCATCAACAAGCTGGCACGTGTCCAGCGCCAGATGCTGCAGGACCTTGGGCGCGAACCTACGCCTGAGGAGCTGGCCCTCGAACTGGACATGACCCCTGAGAAGGTTGTTGAAGTCCAGAAGTACGGCCGCGAGCCCATCTCGCTGCACACCCCCTTGGGTGAGGACGGCGATTCCGAGTTCGGTGACCTCATCGAGGACTCCGAGGCCGTCGTTCCCGCCGACGCTGTCAGCTTCACCTTGCTGCAGGAGCAGCTGCACTCGGTGCTGGACACCCTGTCCGAACGCGAAGCCGGCGTTGTCGCCATGCGGTTCGGCCTCACCGACGGACAGCCGAAGACTTTAGACGAAATCGGCAAGGTCTACGGAGTGACGCGCGAGCGGATCCGCCAGATCGAATCGAAGACGATGTCCAAGCTGCGGCACCCGTCCCGGTCCCAGGTCCTGCGCGACTACCTGGACTAAAGAAGGCCCGGCCTTAACCGGCCGGTCCGGATCGACACATGGGAAAGGCCCCGCCGGCGGCGGGGCCTTTCCCATGTGTGGAGCGTCCCATATGTTGAGCCCAGGGTAACCGAAAAGGGCAAAGAAACAGGGCCCCTCCGAAGCGGAGGAGCCCTGTTAGGGTCAGCGAGTTGCCTAGTCCACCGAAACCGTCGGCTTCTCGTGAAGCCGGCCCGTCTCATCGTGCCAGTCAGAGCTCAACGGCTTGAGCGTTGCCTCGATCGCACGGGCGTGGTGGCCACAGAAGAGCAGCTCACCGCCGGAGGACTCGAGTACAACCCGGACATATGCCTGAGCTCCGCAACGATCGCACCGGTCCAGTGCATTGAGTGTGCGGTCTGCCACTGCTGTTGTCATGTCGGCCTCCTTAGTAGATCTGTACCTCTATGTAACCAGTATTCGTAGCAATTCCATCGCAAGGATGGGGCAAGTTCGCTGTACGCGTATCCGCAAGAATTGATCAAGGCCTGCAAATCCGGTTACGAAAAGGTAACGCATGGGCCCGTCCGCACCCGTCGGCAGGTGTGGCAGGCGGGCCGCCGGGGCAAGGCCGACTAACCTAGGAAGAGCGTCAAAAGCCTTAGCTGTTCCGTCACTGAAGGAGTTCACAACCCGTGGCACCAAGTTCTGAGTACACCGCCCGGCACCTGTCTGTACTGGAAGGCCTCGAAGCCGTCCGCAAGCGCCCGGGCATGTACATCGGTTCCACCGACTCCCGCGGCCTGATGCACTGCCTCTGGGAGATCATTGACAACTCCGTCGACGAGGCTTTAGCCGGTTATGGCCACGACATCAAGATCATCCTGCACGCCGACAACTCCGTGGAGATTCACGACGACGGCCGCGGCATCCCCGTGGATGTCGAGCCCAAGACCGGACTGACCGGCGTCGAGGTCGTTTTCACCAAGCTGCATGCCGGCGGAAAATTCGGCGGCGGCTCCTACACGGCGTCCGGCGGCCTGCATGGTGTCGGCGCTTCAGTGGTCAACGCGCTGTCCTCCCGGCTGGACGTGGAAGTGGACCGCGGCGGGAAGACGTACAAGATGTCCTTCCGGCGCGGCGAGCCGGGAAGGTTCAAGGATCCGGGAACCAAGCCCGATCCGGCCGCGACGTTCCAACCGTTCGTCGAGGACTCCGTCCTTGACATCGTGGGCAAGGCCAAGCGCGGCGTCACCGGCACCCGGATCCGCTACTGGGCGGACCGTCAGATCTTCACCCCGGACGCCAAATTCTCCTACGACGAACTGGCTTCACGGGCCCGGCAGACCTCGTTCCTCGTGCCCGGCCTGAAACTCACCGTCCGCGATGAGCGCAAGCTTCCCGGTACGCCCGGCGAACTCGGCGGCCACGAAGAAATCTTCCACCACGACGGCGGGATCTCTGAGTTCGTGGACTACCTGGCGGCGGACCCCGCAGTCACGGACACATGGCGGCTGCACGGCTCGGGCAAGTTCAAGGAAACCGTTCCGGTGCTGGACGAGCGGGGACACAGCCAGCTGGCTGAAGTGGAGCGTGACTGCGAGGTGGACGTCGCCCTGCGCTGGGGCATCGGATACGACAGCACGGTGCGCAGCTTCGTCAACATCATCTCCACCCCCAAGGGCGGAACCCACCAGTCAGGCTTTGAGCAGGCCCTGGTCAAAACCTTCCGCAAGGCCGTGGAAACCAATGCCCGCAAGCTCAAGGCCGGCAACGACAAAATCGAAAAAGACGACATCTTCGCGGGGCTGACAGCGGTGCTGACGGTGCGCCTGGCTGAGCCGCAGTTCGAAGGACAGACCAAGGAGATCCTCGGCACGTCCGCGGTCCGGGCCATCGTGGCCCGCGTGGTGGAAAAGGAGATCAACGCCAAGCTGAGCTCCGCCAACCGCAATGACAAGGCCCAGTCAGCACTGCTGCTGGAAAAAATCGTCAGCGAGATGAAGTCCCGCATATCGGCGAGGGTGCACAAGGAGACGCAGCGGCGGAAGAACGCGCTGGAAACGTCCTCCATGCCCACCAAGCTCGCGGATTGCCGCACCGATGACGTGGCCCGCTCGGAACTGTTCATCGTGGAGGGCGATTCCGCGCTGGGCACAGCCAAGCTCGCGCGCTCCTCGGACTTCCAGGCACTGCTGCCGATCCGCGGCAAGATCCTCAACGTCCAGAAGGCCTCGGTGGGGGACATGCTCTCCAACGCCGAATGCGCGGCACTCATCCAGGTGGTGGGCGCCGGGTCCGGCCGCAGCTTCGACATTTCGGCGGCACGCTACGGCAAGGTGATCCTCATGACGGATGCCGACGTCGACGGCGCGCACATCCGCACGCTGCTGCTCACGCTCTTCTTCCGCTACATGCGCCCCATGATCGATGAGGGCCGCGTGTTCGCCGCCGTCCCTCCGCTGCACCGCGTGGAAGTCATCAACGCCGGGCAGAAGGCCAACGAAATGATCTACACCTACTCCGAAGCCGAACTGCACGTCCTCCTGGCCCGGCTGGCCAAGGAGGGCAAGCGCTACAAGGAGCCCATCCAGCGCTACAAGGGCCTCGGTGAAATGGACGCCGAGCAGCTCGCGGAGACCACCATGGACCCGCGCCACCGGACGCTGCGCAAAGTGGGCATCGAAAACGCCAAGCACGCCGAGGAAACCTTCGACCTGCTGATGGGTTCCGACGTCGCACCGCGCAAGGACTTCATCATCGCCGGCGCGGCGGGCCTGGACCGGGAGCGGATCGACGCCTGAGCCGGGCACCCCGGGCGGCGCCCGAACCGGTCGCCGCCCGGGCCCCGGGTTTGGCGGCGCCCGGCGCCCGGTGCAGCCGCGCGCCGGCTACCCGCCCTGCTAGCCGAGGAGCCCCGGGACAATCAGCAGCGCTGTGGGGACGGCCAGCAGCAGCAGGCAGCCAGCCAAAACCATGGCCCTCAGCGAGGCCGGCAGGGGCTCCTTGGGGGATAGGAGCCGGCTGACCCTCGAGGCAGTGGTCCGGGCCGAACCCGCGCCGCCGGACGCGCCCGAGATGCCGCCGTCGGCGATTCCGTCGGTGACAATTCCGTCTGGCACCAGCGGAAGCGCGCCGTCGAGCACCGCGCGGTTGCCTGCCGACCCGGACGGTCCGCTGGCAACAATGGCAATGGCCTTGATCAGCGTGGCCTTGCTTTCGGTCTTGAGGGCGACGTCGTCAGCCAGCATCTCGATGAGTGAGTTGACCGCTTCCTGGGCCAGGCGCGTGGTCGGAAGCCAGGGGAGGGCCTGCCGCCATGCCGCAAAAGCCCACAACAGGAGGTGGTGGCGCTGGCTCAGGTGGGCGTTTTCGTGGATGAGCACCGCCCGCAGTTCCGCCGGTTCCAGGGCGGCCATCAGGCCGTCGCTCAGAACCGTTACAGACCGTGCACCGCCGGGCAGGCAATAGGCCACGGGGGAATCATGGTTGATGACCACCGTGCCCGGCCCGTCAATGGACGGTGACGCCAGGAGGGCCAGGAGTTCCCGGTGTCGCCGGCGCTGCCGTTCGATCCGATAGTAGGTCAGCAGCAGGGTAAAGACGAGATGCGCTGTCAGTAGCGCCGCGGCCGACAACGCGAAAAGGTGCCAGAAACCCAGCGCTGTGGTGGGTGCGTTGAACAGGACCATGCCGGCCAGTCCGCGCAGCCCGGCCAGCAGGTTGTCGCCGATCGGTTCGAGGCCATAGGCCAGCATGGCACCGATCATGGACAGGCCGCCGGCCAGGGCGATTGCCTGCCACAGCACCATGGCCGTAAAGGGGGACCGCGCCGGCCATTGGGCGCGCGAAAGGAGGATAGGCACCGGCCACGCCAGGACTATCGCCAGGACCGCCAGAAAATATGAGGTCCAGAACATGCGCTGTTAGCTGTGGCCAAGCAGTTTGCGCAGCGTTTCGGCTTCACTTTCGGTGACGGAGCCAATAAAGCGGGCGAGCACAGCTTCGCGGTCCGGCGCGGAGCCCAGCACTTCATGCATGAGTTCGGCCGTGTGGTCCGCCCGGCTGGACACTGCCTGGTACCGGTGGGGGCGGGTGCCGCGTTCGCGCTCCACAAGCCCCTTCTTCTCCAGGCGTGACAGCACGGTCAGGACGGTGGTCACCGCGAGGTCCTTGCCCTCGTGGCCGGCCGTGCCGCCCTGGGCCTGCGTGCTCAGCGCCAGGAGGTCCCTGAGCGTGTTGGCGGTGGCCGCTTCCTGGCCTGCCCAGAGCAAGTCCATCACTGCCCGTTCCAGTTCACCAAGACTTGCCATGCCGTACATCCTTCTTAAAGGTCCGATCCGCGGGGCCGGAACGGCCGTCGCGGAGCGTAGATCGAATACTTAAGTTCTAAATTTACCTCCTTTTGGACTTTCTTTCTACATGAGGTAGAACAGGCGGCGCGTCGTGCCCTTGCCAGTGGCTCCGGCCAATGGAACTGTTGGTTACACTGCACGCCGAAAGTGTTCTACACTCTGTAGAAGTTGATGTTCTACGTTGCGTAGAAGACTTGGGACTGTTGAGAGCCTAGCCAAAAGTAGGGACTGCCTTGGACGCTTTGGAAATCGCACGCTGGCAATTCGGAATCACCACTGTCTACCACTTCATGATGGTGCCGCTGACCATCGGGCTGGGCCTCGTGGTGGCAGTCATCCAAACTGTCTGGTACCGCACCGGCAAGCCGGAATACCTGCGCATGACCAAGTTCTGGGGAAAGCTGTTCCTGATCAACTTCATCATGGGCGTTGCCACCGGCATCGTGCAGGAGTTCCAGTTCGGCATGGCCTGGAGCGAGTACAGCCGCTTCGTCGGCGACGTGTTCGGGGCGCCGCTGGCACTCGAGGCGCTCCTGGCCTTCTTCGTCGAGTCCACGTTCCTGGGCCTGTGGATCTTCGGCTGGAAACAGCTCAGGAGGGGCGTTCACCTGGCCTGCCTCTGGATTGCCGTGATCGGCTCAGTGTTCTCCGCGTACTTCATCATCGTGGCCAACAGCTGGATGCAGCATCCCGTCGGTGTGGAAATGGTCAACGGGCGGCCGGTCATGACAGATGCCTGGGCCGTCTTCACCAACAACACCGCCCTGGTGGCAGTGCCGCACACCCTCTTCGGCGCCCTGGCAGTAGCCGGCGGCTTTCTGTTGGGCATTGCCTGGTACCACCTGTGGCGCCGCCGCCATGACGGCATCGACACCGTGGGATCCGACGGCAAGGTCATTCCCGGCGAAGCGGACATCCCCGGGCGGGACAAGGCTGACTACAAAGTCTGGATCACCTCGCTGCGGATCGGCGCCGTCGTCGCCATGATTTCCTTTGCCGGAACCGCGCTCACCGGCGACCTGCAGGGCAAACTGATGTTTGAACAGCAGCCCATGAAGATGGCCGCGGCGGAAGCAGCCTGCCACGACGGCACGGGCTTCTCTGTCCTCAGCGTTGGCAACGTCGGTTCGAAGAACTGCGACGACATCGTGGCGGTCATCGAAGTGCCAGGAATCCTGTCCTTCCTCGCCAAGGGTGACTTCACCACCGAGGTGAAGGGCGTCAACAGCCTGCTGGACCAGTACAAGGCCGACTACGGCACCCACCTCCCGGACAACCCCATATACGGAGACCGTGCCGGCCAGGAAATCGAGTATGTTCCCGT
The DNA here is from genome assembly GCF_056400885.1 of Arthrobacter sp. P4_H3. Taxonomy (NCBI): domain Bacteria; kingdom Bacillati; phylum Actinomycetota; class Actinomycetes; order Micrococcales; family Micrococcaceae; genus Arthrobacter; species Arthrobacter sp. P4_H3. The sequence goes on along the minus strand of NZ_JBFUKK010000010.1, from coordinate 134,703 downwards.
TATGGAAGTGACCTACTGGGGTTTCCGGATGATGATCGGGTTCGGCGGCCTGGCGGCCCTGGCGGCCCTCGTGGCGCTCTGGGCGACCCGCAAGGGCACCGTGCCGGCGTCCCGCGGACTGATGCGGCTCGCCGTCGTCGGCATCCTGGCCCCGTTCGGAGCCAACGCTGCCGGCTGGATCTTTACCGAAATGGGCCGCCAGCCGTTCGTCGTGGCGCCGAACCCCGATCCGAGCGGCATCGACCAGGTGTTCATGTTCACGGCTGCCGCCGTCTCGCCCGGTGTCTCGGCGGGGGAACTCCTCACGTCCCTGGTGGTGCTGACGGCCGTCTACGCCGTGCTCCTGGTGGTGGAGGTGAAGCTGCTGGTGAAGTACATCCGCGGCGGCGTCGTTTCCGCCATGCCGGAACTGGCACACGCCCCGGCGGACGAAAACGAAGACGCCACACCGGGCCCCGGGGGCACCGGCAAACCCGGTGACTCCGACGACGTCCTGGCATTCGCCTACTAAGAGCAGAGGAATTCGACAATGGAACTGCTGCCCACCATCTGGTTCATCGCCATCGCGGTGCTGTGGACGGGATACCTCTTTCTCGAAGGATTCGACCTCGGCGTCGGCATGCTGATGAAGCTCTTCGCCCGGAACAACACCGAACGCCGCGTCCTGCTCAATACCATCGGACCCGTCTGGGACGGCAACGAGGTCTGGCTGCTGACCGCAGGCGGGGCAACGTTCGCCGCCTTCCCGCTCTGGTACGCCTCCCTGTTCTCCGCCCTGTACCTTCCCCTGCTGCTGGTCCTGGTGGCGCTCATTTTCCGTGCCGTGGCCTTTGAATACCGCGGCAAGGTGGACACGGACCGCTGGCGGGCCGTGTGGGACTGGGCCATCGCGGCCGGTTCCCTGGTGGCCGCTTTCGGCGTCGGCGCAGCGCTAGCCCTGACCACCACCGGGCTTCCGCTCAACTCCAACGGTGACCGCGAGGGCGGGCCGTTCGCCTGGTTCAGCGGCTACGCGGTCCTGGGCGGCCTTGCCGTGGTGTGCTTCTCCCTGCTGCATGCGCTGGCGTTCCTGGCACTGAAAACCGACGGCGATATCCGGCACCGCGCCCGCCGCTGGTTCGTCCGGCTCCTGCCGGTGCTGCTGCTGCCCATCGCCGGCTGGGCCATCAGCGTCCAGCTTCTCAGCGGCGAGGCCTGGACCATCGCCGCAGTGGCCGCGGCCGTGGTGGCCGCGGCCTTCGCCTGGCATTTCGGCCGGAACGGCCTGGAGGGGCGGGCGTTCCTGTCCCTCGGGGCGTTCCTGCTCCTCGGCAGCGCCTCGATTTTCGGTGCGGCCTTCCCGGTGGTTCTTCCCTCCACCATCAGCGCGGATTTCAACCTGACGATTTCCAATGCCTCATCCTCCGACTACACCCTGGGGCTCATGAGCATCGTGGCCTGCGTCGGACTTCCGCTCGTCCTGGCCTACCAGGCCTGGACGTACTGGGTGTTCCGCCGTCGCGTCAGCGCAGCGCACATTCCGGAAGCCCACAGCTTCCTGCCTGCCATCGCCGCCAGGGCGCTGGCCCCCAAGGACTAGGACCACATGAGACCGCAGTTCCCCGCCGGCCCCGCAAACCGGTCCGCGCTCTATTGGCTAGGCCTGCTCGCTGCACTCAAGGCGCTGTCGCTGGTCCTCATGGCACAGGCGGTGGCATCCGTCCTGGCCGGACTGGTCTCCGAGAGCCCGGCCTGGGCAGACCAGCTGGGCTGGGGACTCGCCGGCGTGGTGCTGCGGTCCCTGACCGTGTGGGCCCAGGGGGTCGCGTCACGCCGCGCGGCGCTCGGGGTCAAGGAGGAACTGCGCGCGGCACTGCTGGAACGCGCCCTGCGGAACGGCACGCGTGCGGCGGGTCCGTCCGACGGCGGCCTCGCCATCCTGGCCACGAGGGGCCTGGACGCCTTGGACAGCTACTACACGCAGTTCCTGCCCGCCCTCGTGAACTGTGCCGCGATCCCGCTCCTGCTGGGGGCGCGCATACTGTTCGCCGACTGGGTCAGCGCGGTGGTGATTGTCCTGACGGTGCCGCTGGTGCCGGTCTTTATGGTCCTGATCGGCCGCTACACCGAAGACCGGGTCCGGGCGGCGCAGTCCGCCCTGGCCCGGCTCTCGGGCCACATGCTGGAACTGGCCAAGGGGCTTCCTGTGCTGGTGGGTCTTGGCCGTGCCACCGCCCAGCGCAAGGCGCTCGAGGACATTTCCGAGCAGTACCGGTCCCGGACCATGGACACGCTCCGGACGGCCTTCCTCTCCGCCCTCGCCCTGGAACTCATCGCGACGATCTCGGTGGCCGTGGTGGCGGTCTTCATCGGCGTGCGCCTGGTGCATGGCGACATGGCCCTCGAAGCCGGGCTGCTCGCCCTGATCCTTGCCCCGGACTGCTACCTGCCGCTGCGTGAGCTGGGTACCGCCCATCACGCCAGCGACGACGGACGCGCCGCCCTTGCCGAGGTCACCGCCGTGATGGACGCGCCGGAAGCTGTCCCGCTGCGGCCCCAGGACAGCCTGGAGGCCGGGAAAAGGGCGTCCGACGGCGGCGCGGACCTTCCGGCGGTCACTGTCCGTGAGCTGACGGTTTCGTACGGCGGACGCCTGGACCCCGCCGTCGGGCCGCTGAGCTTCGACGCGCCCGCCGGGCAGATCACCGCCCTGGACGGCGCCAGCGGTGCCGGCAAGAGCACCATACTCGGCGTCCTGGCCGGCATCGTGGGCACAGGCGGCGGTACGGCCGTCAGCGGCCGCGTTGACGGGTTCGCGCCCTCGGACGTCGCCTGGGTGCCGCAGCATCCGGTCATGGTGGAGACCAGCGTCCTGGCCGAAGTGCGGCTCTACCTGGACGTTGCCGGGAATGCCAAAGCAGGGATTGCCGGGCATACCGGTGCCACTGACACGGGCGGTACCGACACTGTTGCCGGCAATACCGCGATGCGCTGCCTCGAGGCGGCCGGAGCCGGGCACCTGGCCGCCAAGCATCCCGCAGAGCTGAGCCCGGGGGAGCTCCGCAGGGTCGCCCTAGCGCGGGGCCTTGCCCGGATTGAAGCCGGTGCCACGCTGCTCCTGCTGGACGAGCCCACCGCACACCTGGACCGCAGCTCCGCCAATCTGGTCAACAGCGCCATCCGCACGCTGCGCGGCCGGGCCACCGTCCTGCTGGTGGCCCACGACCGGCTCACCCGGGAGCTCGCGGACCATATCGTGGCGGTGGCCCCCGGCGCGACCGTAGCGGTTCCGGTCGTCGGTGCGGCCGCGGAACATCCCGTGGCAGCGGACCGGACCGCCCGAACACCCGGTGCCGCTCCCGCCCGCGCGGCCGGTTCCGCCCCGGTGCAGGGCAGCACTGTACCGGCGCCGACCGGCGGCAACACCCCGGCCCGGATCTTCCGGCTGCTGCGGCCGCAGTCCCGGAAATTCGGCCTCGCCGGCGTGGTGGGTGTGCTGGCCGCGCTGTTCGCGGTTGCGCTGGCCGGACTGTCCGGCTGGCTGATCATCCGGGCCGCCGGGCAGCCGCCCATTCTCTACTTGCTCACCGCAATCGTGGGCGTGCGGTTCTTCGGCATCGGCAGGGCCGTCCTGCGCTACACCGAGCGGCTCCTGCTGCATGATGCCGTCTTCGCCTCGCTGACCCGGCTGCGGGGGCGGTTGTGGGATTCGCTGAGCCGGCGGGCGCTGTCGCTGCGCCGGCTCCTGCAGGGCGGTGACGTCCTGGGAACGGTGATTGACGACGTCGACACGGTCCGGGACCTGCTGCCCCGGGTGGTGCTGCCCCCGGTAACCGCCGTGGCTGTGGGCGCGGCAGCGGTGGCTGCCACCGGCCTGCTGCTGCCCGCAGCGCTGCCTGCCGTCATCGCCGCGGCGCTGGTTGCACTGGCGGCCGCGCCGGCGGCCGCACTGCTGGCGGACAGGATGTCCGCCCAGGCCGAACAACGGCTCCGCTCAGGGGTACTGCGTGACGTCGCCGCGGCCCTGGATGCCCGGGCCGAATTGCACGCCAACGGTGTCGCGGCGCCTGTGCTGTCCGCCATCGGAGACGCAGACAAAGCGGCAACGGCCGCCTCCCGCCGGTCAGCCTGGGCCGAAGGGCTGGGCCAGGCCGTCACCGTCCTGGCCTGCGGTGCTGCCGCCCTCGCCAGCGCTATGCTGGCCGGCCCCCAGGTGCTGGCCGGCTCCGTGGACGCGGCCACGGCCGCCGTCGTGGTTCTCCTGCAGCTGGCGCTCGTGGAACCGTATGCCGCCATGACCACGGCGGTCCGACAGTACCCTGCGCTCCGCCTGGTCCTGGACCGGGTCAGCGAAGCCGGCGTGCTGGACGCCGCCGGGGTCCGGGGCCCTGACACCGGCACGACCGATTCCGATGCCATGCCCTCCGGCGCCGTGGACTCCGGGGGACTGGAGCCCGTGGCGCAACGTCCGGATGCGCGGGCCGGGATCGAGCTCGAGGCGTTGTCCGCGGCCTGGCCCGCCGGGCCGGACGTCTTCACGGGGGTCTCCGCGACGGCGGAACCAGGCCGCTGGCTGGCCGTGACAGGAGCTTCAGGGTCGGGGAAATCCACCCTGCTGGCCGTGATGCTCGGGTTCCTGCCGCCGCGCTCCGGCCGGCTCGCCGTCAGCGGGCGGGCGGCGTGGTGCCCCCAGGAGGCGCACCTTTTTGATTCCACCATCCGCGGTAACCTCATGCTCGGCCGGCCCGAGGGCAAGGCCGGCGACGCGGAACAGGACATGGCGGACGCCCTGGCCGCCGTCGGACTGGAACCGCTGCTGCGCCGGCTGGCTGACGGCGCGGACACACGGATCGGACCCGCCGGCGCGTTCCTGAGCGGCGGGGAGCGGCAACGGCTGGCGGTGGCGAGGACGCTCATGACCGGCGCGGACGTGATCCTGCTGGACGAGCCCACCGCGCACCTTGACGCCGGAGCGGGCAGGGCAATGCTGGCCGACCTCCGCAGGGGGCTCACCGGACGGACTGTCGTGCTGGTGACGCACAACCCGGACGACATCGATGCGGCGGACCGCCGGCTGGACCTGGACGCAGGGTCTCACGCAGGGCTGACTACAGTGGACGGTGCGGGCGGCCCCGGTACGGGCACTGCTCCCGCTTCCAGGGAAATCGACGGCGCACCCGCCGCGGTCACGGGCCCGGTTCTGGCGCGGGGCGGAGCCGGCAGCTAGCCTGTTGGCATGCTCACCGATGACGCCCCGGCGTCCGTATCCTGGCAGAAATCCCTGGCTGGCCTGGGCCTGGACTGGCGACCCGCGGCGGAGCCTGACCTTGAGGCGTGGGCTGCCCTGATCGCACGGACGGCCGAGGTGGAAAAGCCGGTGTGGTTTGAGCGCATCGCGGACCTTGAACAGATCCTGCAGTCGAAGAAGAACCATCCCGCCGCCAACACCCTCCTGGTGCTGGACGGGCAGTCCGTTCCCCGCGCGTACGCCCGCATCACCAAGAACAAGGAGGGCGACAAGGCCTACGGCTTCGGCTGCGTCGACCCCGCCTGGCAGCGCCGGGGGATCGGCCTGGCGCTGCTCGGGTGGCTCAGCGAGCGGAGCACCCAGCGTTTCGGGGAAGACACCCGGCCTGCCGGGAGCGGGCCCGGCGCGGAGGGCCCCGTGCCGAGGCTGCGCATCCACATGGAGCAGCAGCACAAGCACCAGCAGCGGCTGCTCCGCCAAGCCGGGTTTCGCGTGGTTCGCTATTTCAACGAGATGCACCGTCACCTGGGCGGTGTACCCCTCCCCGAGGTGCGGCTTGCCGACGGGCTGGACCTGGTGACCATGCGCCCGGAGCTCAGCGAGGACGTCCGGCTGGCCCACAACGCCGCCTTCCGTGACCATTGGGGAAGCGAGCCCCGGGATGAGGAGTCGTGGGGATTCACCGTCAATGATCCGCAGGCGAGGCCGGACCTGAGCGCCGTGGTCCTTGACCGCAGCACCGGAACCGTGGCGGGCTACCAGCTGGCCAGTCACGATCCGGACAGCGCGGTGTCCCGGGGCTACAGCGAGGGCTACACGGACCTGCTGGGAGTGCGCCGCGAGTACCGCGGCCGCGGCATCGCGCAGGCACTGCTCGCCGACGCCATGCGGCGCTTCGCAGCTGCCGGCATGGACCGGGCGTCCCTGGATGTTGATTCCGAGAACCCCACCGGCGCGCTCGCGCTCTACGAAAAGATGGGCTACGCCGCCGTCAACAGAAGCCTGGCCTGGGACAAGGAACTGCCGCGCACCTGACCGGGCCTTCCGGTCAACTCAGGCGTCGACGTCGTGCAGGTGGTGGACGACGTCGTGCAGGAAGTACTGCGCGAGGGTCATGACCGTGAACTCCGACCCGTTGCTCCGGAGGCCCGTCCGGCCCCACTCGTCCTGGTGCACGCCGGCGAAGGACTCCGCGATCTGTTCGCCCTCGGCCGTCAGTTCGGCACTGACCACGGCGGGGTCGGCGTTGGCGTAGTCCTTCTCCACCGCTGTCTTGTCCTGGTCCCAGTCCTCGAACCGGGCGTTGTCCTGGCTGAGCATGAGGTCGAGCCTGTGGTCGAAGAGGCTGAAGACGTCCCGGACGTGCGATGCGTACTCCAGCACGGACCAGGTGGCGTCGTCCGGCCGTTCCGCCACATCCGCCCGGCGGAGGGCCGCCCGCCAGCGGGAAAGCATGTTGGACACGCTCCCGGGAACCGTGGCCGGAGTGACGGTTGACGCGTCGAAGCCGCATTCGGGGCAGGGCCGGGTCAGCACCCAGGTCCAGTCCTTTTCGTCGGGGATGATAGGCATGCCCGTAGTCTAAGCCCAGGTCAGGCTGGGCCCAATGGCGTCCACGGCCTGTGACAGCGGGATGCCGGAACCGTCCCTGCGGCCATGCTCCTGCGGAAGCGACCGCGCCACCCCAGCCAGCGAAGACGCCTTGGCAGGGCCGTGGCCAGCCCAGGCGATGAGGAGGGTGTCTTCGCCCTTCAGGAACCGGTGCGCCCGGACGCCCGCCGTCGCCCGGCCCTTGGCCGGGTACTCGGCGAACGCTGTTACTTTTCCGGCGCCGGGTGCGGTGCCCGGCAGGGCGCCGTCGGTTCCGGAAACCGTCACGACGACGGCGGCGTCGTCGCCCGGCGCGACCGTTCCGAAGAACAGGACCTGGTCCCCGGCGGCGAGCTTGATGCCTGCCATGCCGCCGGCAGTGCGGCCCTGCGGCCGGACGGTGCCGGCGCTGAAGCGCAGCAGCTGGGCCTGCCGGGTGAGGAACACCAGGTCGACGTCGTCGTCCCCGGCAGGTTCAACACCCACCACGGTGTCCTTGTCCTTGAGGGCGATGACTTCCCAGTCTTCGCGGTTGAGGGGGTAATCGGGCTGCACGCGTTTGACGATGCCCTGCGCCGTGCCGACTGCCAGGACCGTGTCCAGCGGCGCGAAGGCCACGAGCGTTTCGCCCTTCAGGAGCGTGATGAAGTCCTTGGCGGGCACGCCGCCGGCCAGGTTCGGCAGCCCGGACATCGGCGGCAGCACGGGCATGTCCATGACCTGGAGACGCAGCATCCGGCCGAGGGACGTGACGGCAGCGATTTCGCCGCGGGCGGAGGTTTTCACCACGGACCGGAAGACATCGTGCTTTGACCGCGGTCCGGATTCGGCGAGGGGCTCCTGGTTGGAGGTCCGGGCGATCTGTCCGCTGGCGGTCAGGATGGCCCAGCACGGGTCGTCGGCGATCTCCAGCGCGAGCGGGGCCGCCTTGCCCTTGCCGCCGGGTGCAGCGGCCACGGTGGGGGACACCGCCTCGGACTCGAGCAGGACCGTGCGGCGGGGTGTGCCGTACTTTTCGGCGATTTCGGCGAGCTCATCGGAGACAAGTTCGCGCAGGCGCTGGTCCGAACCCAGGATGGCCTCCAGCTCCGCGATCTCGCGCTTCAGCTGGTCCTGCTCTTTTTCGAGCTCGATCCGGGAGTACTTGGTCAGCTGCCGCAGCCGGAGTTCCAGGATGTAGTTCGCCTGGATTTCGGTGAGGTCGTAGATGGACATCAGGCGTTCCCGGGCGGCGGCCACCTCGTCCGAGGACCGGATGATCTGGATGACCTCGTCGATGTCCACGATGGCGATCAGCAGGCCCTCCACCAGGTGGAGGCGGTCCTTCTTCTTCGCCAGCCGGAACGCGGTCCGGCGCCGCACCACACTGATGCGGTGGCCGACGTAGACGGACAGCAGCTGCACCAGCCCCAGCGTCTGCGGCTGGCCGTCCACCAGCGTCACGTTGTTGATGCCGAAGGAATCTTCCATCGGCGAGTATCGGTAGAGCTGCTGGAGCACGGCGTTCGGGTTGAAGCCGTTCTTCAGCTCGATGACCAGGCGGAGCCCGTGCTTGCGGTCCGTGAGGTCCACAATGTCGCTGATGCCCGTCAGCTTCTTGCCGTTGACGGCGTCCTTGATCTTCTCGATCACCTTTTCCGGGCCCACCATGTAGGGAAGCTCGGTGACCACCAGGCCCGTGCGGCGGGCGGACAGCTGCTCCACTTCCACCTTGGCGCGGGTCTTGAACGAGCCGCGGCCGGTGGCGTATGCGTCGCGGATGCCGTCCAGGCCCACGATCCGTCCGCCCGTGGGCAGGTCCGGGCCGGGGACGAACCGCATGAGGTCCTCGAGGGTGGCCTCCGGGTTTGCGATCAGGTGCCTGGCCGCGGAGATGACCTCCACCAGGTTGTGCGGGGCCATGTTGGTGGCCATGCCGACGGCGATACCGGTGGCGCCGTTGACCAGCAGGTTGGGGAACGCGGCCGGGAGCACGTCCGGCTGGGTGAGCTGGTTGTCGTAGTTGGGGACGAAGTCCACCACGTCCTCGTCGAGGTGGTCCGTCAGCGTCAGGGCAGCCGCCGCCAGGCGGGCCTCCGTGTACCGCGGTGCTGCCGGGCCGTCGTCGAGCGAGCCGAAGTTGCCGTGGCCGTCGATCAGCGGCAGCCGCAGGGAAAAGTCCTGTGCCATCCGGACCATGGCATCGTAGATGGCGGTATCGCCGTGCGGGTGCAGCTTGCCCATGACCTCGCCCACCACACGGGCGCTTTTGACATGGCCGCGGTCCGGGCGAAGGCCCATCTCGCTCATCATGTAGAGGATGCGCCGCTGAACCGGCTTCAGGCCGTCGCGGGCGTCCGGGAGGGCCCTCGAATAGATGACCGAATATGCGTACTCGAGGAACGAGCCTTCCATTTCCGATGTGACGTCGATATCAACGATATTTTCGGTGTAGTCCTGGACGGCGTCCCCTGCCGGGGCGGAACTTTGGCGGCGGGCCATGGGGCTGGTGGATCCTTAACGGTTTACTGGCGGAGTTTTAGCTAGGCTAAGCCTATGGTGGATCAGCCCGGGGACGGCGTATATCCGGAATATTGGGAAGCCGATGTTGTTCTGCGGGACGGCGGGACGGCTCATTTGCGCCCCATCCACCCCTCTGATGCCGATGCGGTGCAGGCTTTCCATACCGGCCAATCGCAGAAGTCCATCTACATGCGGTTCTTCGCCTTCAAGGCGCGGCTCTCCAGCAAGGAGCTGAAGCGCTTCACGGAGGTGGACTACAAGGACCGGGTGGCGCTGGTGATCACCATCGGCGGGGAAATCCTGGGCATCGGCCGCTACGACCGGCTGGCCGATCCCGAAGAAGCCGAGGTTGCCTTCAATATAGCCGACGCCCACCAGGGCCGCGGCATCGGGTCCATCCTGCTGGAGCACCTGGCCGCCGCTGCCCGCGAAAACGGCATCCGCAAATTCAGCGCCGAAGTACTGCCGGAAAACCGCAAGATGCTGATGGTCTTCTCCGACGCCGGATACGACGTCAAACGGCACTTCGACGACGGCGTCGTGAGCCTGGAGTTCAACATCGACCCCACGGAGAAGTCCCGGGCAGTGATGGAGGCACGTGAACACCGTGCGGAGGCGCGCAGCATCCAGGAGCTGCTGGCGCCGTCGTCGGTTGCCGTGATCGGTGCCAGCCGCAAATGGGGCACGGTGGGCTACCAGCTGCTCGAACACATCATTGAAGGCGGCTTCACCGGCCCCGTCTATGCCATCAATCCTGAAGCCCTCGAACTCGCCGGGATGCTGTCCTTCGCCCGGCTTGCCGAAGTGCCTGACGCCGTCCGGCTGGCCGTCATAGCCGTCCCGTACGAGGAAGTTCCGAAGGTGGTGGCGGACTGCGCGGCGGCCGGGGTCAAAGGCGTTGTCGTCGCCACGGCCGGGTACGCCGACGACGGCGAACGCGGGCTGGCACGGCAGCGCGAGCTGGTCCGGCAGGCCCGGTCCAACGGGATGCGCGTGATCGGCCCGGCGTCCCTCGGCATCGTCAACACCAACCCGGCGGTGTCCCTGAACGCGTCCATGGCACCGAGCCTGCCCCGCCGCGGCGGCCTGGGCCTGTTCAGCCAGTCCGCGGCCATCGGAGTGTCCCTCTACGCGGCCTCCAGCCGGCGCCGCGTGGGCATCTCCACCTTCCTCTCCGCCGGCAACCGCGCGGACGTCTCCGGTAACGACATGATGCAGTTCTGGGAAGACGACGCCGACACCGCCGCGGTGGGGCTTTACCTCGAATCCATCGGCAACCCGCGCAAGTTCTCCCGCCTGGCACGGCGGCTGGCCCGCACCAAGCCCGTCATCGTGGCGAAGTCGGACGCCATGGGGCTCCAGCTCCCGCCGGGCCATGCCGTGCGCACCACCCAGGCGCCTGCCGGCGCCCTCGACGCGATGATGCGCCAGGCGGGTGTCATCCGGGTGGAAACCATTGAGCAGCTCATGGACGTCGCCCAGATCGTTTCCGGCCAGCCCCTGCCCGCCGGAGCGGACATTGCGGTGTTCAGCAACTCCCGGGCACTCGGCAAAGTGGTGGCGGACGCTGCCGCCGCGAACGGGCTGGGCGTTGAACGGATCGTCACCGACGTGGACCTCGACGCCGGCATGTCCCTGGCACTGCCGGCCCTCCGCGAAAGCCTGGGCCGGACCCTCGCTTCGGACTCCGTCCACGCCGTGGTGATAGCCCTGCTCCCCGCACGCGGCCTCACCGTGGAGAAAATCGCGGGTGTCCTGGCGGAATGCTCGGCTGCGGCCGGGAAACCGGTGGTTGCCGCCTTTACGGGCATCCTGGACCCGTCCATCTACGTCGAGGGCATGGTCGGCACAGACGCAGCCGCCGGTTCCGTGCCGTGCTACTCCAACCCGGGCGCTGCCGTCGCGGCGCTCGCCGCCGTCGTGAAGTACGCCGAGTGGGTGGTCCGCGACAAGGGCCTGTTCGTGGAGCCCGATGGCTGTGACCAGGAGAGCGTCAGGGCCGAACTGGAGGACCTGCTCCACGACGTCCCCGGTGAGCAGCTGGTGCAGCTCGCCCCGCCGACAGCAGCCACCCTGCTGGCCCATTACGGCATCCATGTGGTTCCCTCCGAAGGCTTCGAAACGCCCGACCAGGCCGTGGCGGCCGCGGACCGGCTGGGCTGGCCGGTGGTGCTCAAGACTATGGACCCCGCCCTGCGCCACAGGCTCGACCTTGGCGGCGTGCGGCTGGACATCCAGGACGCGGATTCATTGCGGCGGAACATCATCCAGATGCACCGCGCCCTGGCGCCGTACGGCTCGCCGTCGATGGAAATCCAGACCATGGCCCCGGTGGGGCAGGCCTGCACGTTCCGCGCCATTGAGGATCCGCTGCTGGGTCCCGTGGTGTCCTTCGGGCTGGCCGGCGACGCCGTGAACCTGCTGGATGACTGGTCCCACCGTGTTCCACCGCTGTCCGGGGCCGACGTCCACGACTTCATCCGCGCGCCGCGGGCGTCCCGGAAACTGTTCGGCTACCAGGGGCTGCCGGCGGTGGATGTGGCGGCGCTGGAGGACATTGCCGCGCGGCTGACCAGGCTGAAGGACAACCACCCCGAAATCGCGTTGATTGAGTTCAACCCCGTGCTGGCCGGCCCCGGCGGTGCATCGATCCTGTCCGCCGATGTCCGGATCGCCAATGCCGCCCAGCGGACCGACAGTGCGCGGCGGGCAATGCGGAGCTAGCGCGGACTGCGGCCGTGGGCTGCCCGCCTGGGCGGTGCGGGACACACAGTTAGCAAGTGCACAGCCGATCTGTGAAAATGGGGTAATGACCCAGCCTCCCACGTCGAAGCCGCAAGCACCCCGCTCCGGTCACCAGGCCGCACACAGCCACAGCGCACATGACCACGGTGCCCAGGGCCAGAGCCTCGATGGGGCGCTCCAGCAGGCAGGCTTCTACCCCCGGCTTGTCGCCGATGTTGTTGACGACGCCCTGGACGGCCGCGACTGCATGGCGCACCTTGTGCACCTGGAAACCCACTTCGACCGCGCCGAGGTCCGCCGCCACATCACCGTGCTGGTGCTGACGGACGACATGCTGGTCATTGCGCACGTTGACGACCAGCAGCTGGATGAGGCCGGGGAACAGATCGTTGCGCAGATTTCCACCGAGTCCGTGCCCGTGGCGCAGATCCGTTCCGTGGTGCTCAGCTACATGTACGCCCAGCCGCAGAACTACAAGCCGTCCGATCCCGTCCGCGAGCTGACCCTGTCCATTGCCTGGTCCGGCGGCCAGCGGCTGGACATGGGTCCGGCCAGCTGCGGCGACCCGCAGTGCGAAGCGGACCACGGCTACAGCGGCACCATCGCCCAGGAGGACATTGTGCTGCGTATCAGCGCCGAAGCCGACGGCCTGCAGGCCGTGCAGGACGCGAAGCTGTTCGCCCGGGCGCTGCGCGCTGTCAACACCGGCTCGGCCGCGCCTGCCCCGCATAGCGGCCCCGTAGCCGCGCCGCGTCCGCGCACCGGCGTTTTCGGAAACCGCCTCAGCCGCGGGCACCAGCGCTGAGATGACGCCCGAAAACCACTCAGAACCGTCAGTCATAGCCATCGCCGAAGGTGCCCCGTCGCCGTCGCCGTCGCCATTGCCCCCGGCGCCCGCCTTCGGCCAACGGTCCATCGCGGAAGTCCTCACCAGCGCGGCAGCCAGCCTCGGGATCGAAGGCTTTGAGAACAGGCTGAACCTGCCGGCGGCCAAGAGGGTGTGCGTTGTCCTGGCCGACGGGCTGGGCCGCAACCTGCTCAAGCAGAAATCGGCGCACACCCCCTTCCTCCGGTCGGTCATGCAGCAGGGCCAGGGAGCCGTGCCGGTGGCTCTGGACTCCGCCTTTCCGTCCACCACTGCGTCCTCCCTCGCCAGCTTCGGCACCGGACTCCCGGCCGGTCAGCACGGCATGGTGGGCTACGACGTCCTGGACCCGGTGCAGGACAAAGTGGTCAACATGCTGGGCAACTGGGATGCCGGTGTGGACCCCCGCGAGTGGCAGCCGTTTCCCACTGTCTTCGAGCGGGCATCCGCCTATACGGACGTCAGCACCATCAGCCTGCCGCAGTTCGGCGCGTCACCCATGACGCAGGCTGCGCTGCGGGGAGGCCGGTTCATCGCCGCCAGCACCCCGCACGCCAGGACTGCCGCGGCGGCAGAGGCCATGCTTGGTGCCGAAAGCTCGCTCATGTACTTCTACGTCAACGACCTGGACAAGGCCGGGCACCGCTACGGCTGCCAGTCGCCTCAGTGGGAACACCAGCTCGAAGAACTGGACGCGACCGTACGGCGGCTCAACGCCAGCCTGCCGCCGGGGACCACTGTCCTGCTGACGGCGGACCACGGCATGCTCGACGTCCCCGAATCGCAGCGTTTCGACTACTCCGCCGAGCCGGCCCTCATCGCTGGTGTGCGGCACACGGCGGGGGAGCCCCGCATGGTGCATCTGTATCTTGAGCCCGGAGCCGGGGAGCAGCACCGTGCCCGGCTGATCGACGCCTGGCGCGCCAGGTTCGGCGACAGGATCTGGGTGTTCACCCGGGAAGAGGCTGTCTCCGCCGGGCTGTTCGGCGCCGTCAGGCCGGAGGTCAGCCCTCGGATCGGGGACGTTATGGTCGCGGCCCGGGATGCCCTGGCGTTGTACGACACCCGTCGCGTCCGTCCTACCGCCCTGGAAGTGGTGGGGCAGCACGGCTCCCTGACCAAAGCGGAGCGTGAGGTTCCGCTGCTCTGCTTCCGGGCCCAGGGCAGAAAGGGAGCGCGTGGCTGAACTCGTCTTCTTCTCAGGCACCATGGACTGCGGAAAATCCACCCTCGCCCTGCAGATGGACCACAACCACCGGGCCCGGGGACGCGGCGGCGTCCGGTTCAGCCGCAACGACCGCGCCGGTGGTGCCCGGATCTCCAGCCGTCTCGGACTGGAGACGGACTGCGTGGAGGTCCTGGACACCACGGACTTCTGGGACGAGGTGGTCGGGCGCCGGACCCGCGGCCTCCGGGTGGACTACCTCATCTGTGATGAAGCCCAGTTCTACTCGCCGTTGCAGGTGGAGCAGCTGGCCCGCGTTGTGGACGAGATCGACGTCGACGTGTTTGCCTTTGGCATCAGCGCGGACTTCCGCACCCGGCTGTTTCCGGGATCCCAGCGGCTGATCGAACTCGCGGACCGTGTCCAGGTCCTGCAGGTGGAAGCGCTGTGCTGGTGCGGACGCCGGGCTACCCACAACGCCCGCACAGTTGACGGCGTGATGGTCACCGAAGGTGCGCAGGTCGTGGTGGGCGACGTCGACATGGCCGGTGACCCAACCGGCGCCGGCGAAGCGGACCACACTCCTGTGGTGGGATACGAGACACTGTGCCGGCGGCACTTCATGCGCAGGGTCACGGCCCACGGGGCTAATATCATGGCCCAGCAGGACCAGCTCCTGCCGTTTGAGGTGGACGCCTGCATGTGGCGCGGTTCCGGTGAAATCGGCCGCAGCTGAGTGGGTAGGGGGCCCGCGGCAGGTTAGTCGCCGGCAGGTCAGTCGCCGCGGGCGCCGAAGACTATTTCATCCCAGCTGGGCACGCTGGAGCGCTTGGGTTTGGATGGCTGCCGTTCGGGCTGGTCAACCTCACGGTCGCCCCCGGTTTCATTTCTGCTACCCGCCGGAGCATCGTCCCGGCTCCGCCTGGGGCTGCCGCCGCCAAGCAGCTCATCCAGGCCGACGGTCGGAGCGGATTCGCGGTTCCAGCCGGACTGACGCCCGGGCGCCGCGTCCTGGACGGGCATCGATTCAGGGGCGGAGACGGCTTCAGCGGCGGTGACGGCGTCGGGTGCCGCCGGAACGGTGCCGGACTCCGGCGTGGCCACGCCGTCCGGATCCGTGACCGGGCGCAGCGGTGACGCCACAATCGTGATCTCGCGGGTCTCCGTGCTGACGCCGTCGTGAAGCTTCAGCCGGTCGTCGCCGTCGTCGGAGTGCCGCGGAGCCAGACTGAGGCGGGAAAGCATCGAGACGCGGCCATCGCGTTTCCGGGTGAAGGAATCTCCCTTGGCGGCCGGCGCATCGGCTTCCTCGCCGCTTGGTCCTCCGGTCCCGGGATCTTCGGCCCCGGGCTCCGCCACCACTTCCGACGGCCGGGGGTGGGCGGCCGGAACACCGTTGGTGAGCAGCATTGCCAGTGCGTCGTCGCCGTCTTCATCCACGCCCAGCCGCTGGCCGCGGCGCGAGCGCAGCATATCGAGAAGGCCGTCCGCGTCCTTGCCGGATTGTCCCGACGCCGTCCGGGCGGCTGCAGCTTCGGCATCTGTTTCAAAGTCGAACGGGCGGTCCGAAACTGCCGACAGCCGGCGGGCCGGCACCGGCCCGTCAAGCGGCTCCAGTTCGCTCAGCTGCTGTGCCCAGCGGTTGGCGTTCTGCAACGATTTCCGGGCGGGACTGAAGGTCCACATGGCCGGAGGTTCCTCGCCAATGCTGGCGTGACCGCCGGGTTTGGTCTCAAAGCGGGCAACCACAGTCCAGGTTCCGTCCGGGCGCCGCCAGGAGTCCCATTCCACGGTTGAGGATTCGATGCCGTGGGCCGTCAGCCGGTGCGCCACCATGTCGCCCAGGGTGGCCGGGTTGTCGCCGAAGGCGGAGCGGTAGACATCATGGCCGGGGGCGGGTGAAGCCACCTCGATCTTCCGGGCCTGCTGGGCCACGTATTCCCGTTCTGCGAGCACCGGGCCTTCGTAGCGCTGGACCTTGGCCAGCGGAATGCCCGAGAGTTCTGAAACCTCGGCAGCCGTGGCACCGCTTCTGATGCGCGCCTGGATATCCCGCGGGGACATGGCGACAGGCGCGGCTGTGGCAGCACCGCGCGCCGGTGAGCGGCTGGCCGCGAGCCGGAGAGCTTCGTCGATCGGCAGCCGGAACATCTCGCCGCCGGTGCCGCCCAACAGGAGGTGCCCTCCGTCGTCGTGGACGCCTACAAGCCGTAGATCCTGCATACAAATCCTCCACCCTGGCATTACTGACATTCGAAACTCTGCCATCCGGCGGCCGTTTTTCCGGGGAGGGGAGAGGGCGCGCCGCGATATTCCGCGACTTTCCGGGCAGTATCGTCCGCTGGGTCAGGCTTAGCCCGCCCTCCGGCAGGACGCCGCAGGGAATCAAGCGGGAAAACTCTCGCTTTCACGGTCCGTTTGGGGAAAAATGGGCGCCTAAGTCGGGCACAAAACCGGGTAATCCAGCGTTTACATCGGTGAACCGGACCAGGGGACAGCCAAAGGGCGCAATTGCCCGGGAGGAGCCGTCACCGGGACCTGGCGATCCAACCGAACAAAGCGGAGTGTGAGCAGAAAACAATGGCGACAGATTATGATGCGCCGCGGAAATCAGAAGAGGACCTGAACGAAGATTCCATTGAGGAATTGAAGACCCGGCGTTCGGACAAGCCAACGGCTGTGGTGGATGTGGACGAAACCGACCTGGCCGAAGGCTATGAACTCCCGGGTGCTGACCTGTCCGGTGAGGAACTCCTGGTCCGCGTTATGCCGGCCCAGGCTGATGAATTCACCTGCTCGTCATGCTTCCTTGTCCGTCACCGCTCGCAGATCGCCCGCGAAAAGGACGGGTTGCTCTTCTGCAAGGACTGCGAGGGCTGACAGGGGCGGCGGGAGCCGTCCCCTAATGCCATGCGCGCGGCAGCCTCAGGAGGTGGTGAGGGCCGCCGTCAGCTGTGCCGGCCGCCGTGTGGACGTGAGCCAGTACGGCGTGGGATCGGAAGGATCCGTGATCTCAATCCTGACCACCGGGTCCACCCAGCCGCGGATACAGAGGTAAGCCAGTCCGTTCAGGCGGGGGCCGCGTTCGGCCGTGGCCTCCTTGCCGCTGAACGGCGTCACCGCACCGATGAAACGGCGCTCGATGGTGGCCCGCCCTACCTGAAGCGTTTCCGCGGTGACCGTGATCGACGGCGTGGACAGGACGAGCAGAACCGCGATGATGACGAAGAGCACCACTGCCGCCGTAATGCCGGCAGCAATGCTGATCGGGGCGAACACCAGGATGCCGGCGCCGGAGACTCCGGCTGCCACCAGCCAGATCCACAGATTGGGGTGGAGCTTCTCGCTGTATAGAACGGTTGTTCCATGGGGTGTGCTGTTGGGGGCAGGCACAGCTGCACTAGATTCCGGCATAGGCCCAGCTTTCCACCTTTTCCGGGGTATTTCACCTTGGCTTCAGCGCCGGCCGCGGCCCCCGGCGGCTAGGCCCAAGGCCGTTACGGGCGTTAGAGTGAATGACTGTGACTGAAGAAACTGCAGCCGTGAGTACTTTGCCGCCGAACTCCCTGGAAGGCAGCGCCGGTGCCTACGGATCGCCCACCCTGTCGGTTCAGCTGAAAATGCTCGACGCCGGCCTCGAAGCCCCCTCGTACGCGCACCCCGGCGATGCCGGAGCGGATCTCCGTGCGCGCGAGGACGTGCTCCTCGAGCCGGGTGAGCGCCGGCTGGTCCCCACCGGGGTCTCCATCGCCTTGCCGAACGGCTACGTCGCCCTCATCCACCCGCGCTCGGGGCTCGCCACCAAGCACGGCCTGACAGTGGTCAACGCCCCGGGAACGGTCGACGCCGGATACCGCGGCGAGATCGCTGTGACTCTCCTGAACACGGACCGCGAGAAGGCCATCGAGCTGCGGCGCGGCGATAGAATTGCCCAGATGGTCATTCAACGCGTGGAGTACGCGCAGTTTGTGGCCGTCGCGGAATTGAGCGACTCAGTCCGCGGTGACGGCGGCTTCGGTTCCACCGGCGGATTCGCGGCACCGCAGGCCTAGCCCCCGGCGCTGCCGGCTTTGCCGGTAGTGCTGGTTCTGCCGGCCTTTGCCGGCGCTGCATGACTTACCGCGCTGCCCAGGTGGCGCCGCGGGACAAGATCACAACTAAGGAGACAACCCGATGGTTTTTGGGCGTGGCAAGAAGGCCAAGAAGGACCAGGCAGCAGAGCCCGGGGACACCCTGGAGACTGCAGAAGCCGTTGCCGCGGAAAGCACGGGCCGGGAAGCCACGGGGCCTTTCGACGTCTCGGAAATCGACAGCACCAATGGATATGTGGACCTCGGCGCCCTCCTGATTGCACCCCGTGAAGGACTCCAGCTGCGCCTCGAGGTCGAGGAAGCCACCCAGCGGGTTGTGGCCGTCACCATGGACCTGGAAGGTTCGAGCCTGCAGCTCCAGGCCTTCGCTGCCCCGCGCAGCGAGGGACTCTGGGATGAAATCCGTGAGCAGATCGGACAGTCCGTGGGAAGCCAGGGCGGCCAGGTCGAAGAGGTCCCCGGTGCCTTCGGCACCGAGCTGGTGGCGAAGCTTCCGGCAGGCACGGGCGACGGCGCCAGCGGCTACCGCGTGGCCCGGTTCATCGGCGTCGACGGTCCCCGCTGGTTCCTGCGCGGCGTTCTGGGCGGCGAGGCCGCCATTGACCGCGACGCCGCCGCAAACCTTGAATCCCTGTTCCGGCAGATCGTGGTGGTCCGGGGCGAGAGCCCGATGCCGCCGCGTGACCTGCTTCAGCTCCGCCTGCCGAAGGACTCGACGCCCCAGCCGCCGCAGGGCGCACCCGACTTCGAGCAGCCCGAGCGCGGACCGGAGATCACCCAGATTGGCTGACCCGGCCGGCGAATTTCCGCAGCCCGACCTCTCCATCAGTGGATTGCCGGACCGTGGACGCGTGCTGTGCCATGGCTTTATTGAATCCGTGACCTACGTTCCGGCCACGCAGGTGGCCTCGTTCACCGCAATCGTCACCGACCACGATGTCCCGCCAGGCAAGGCCGGCTTCGTCCCGGCCGCCGCGGAGCCGCCGACGGCGCGGAAACCCGGGGGACCGGGCCGCCGCGACCGTCTGCGGGTCGTGTGGCTCGGCCGGCGGCGGGTTTCCGGCGTGGATCCCGGCTGCGAGCTTCGGCTGGAAGGCATGCTGACGTTCCGCGACGGCCTTCCCACCATGTTCAATCCCCGCTACGAAATACTGTCCCGCCAGGAGAACCAATGACGCCGTCCGAGAACCCGGATCCCGCAGCCGGGCCCGCCGCGTCCGAACCGGTCAAACCACCACCCACGCCGGAGACCCCTTCAATGGCCGCCTTCGCGGAAGACTACGCGGTCAAGGCCGGGCTGCACCGGTCCAAGGACGGCAGCATCGACGTGCTCAAGAGCGCCGGCGGGGTACAGGGCATCGCCGAGAGCATTCTTCCCGGCCTCATGTTCCTGGTGGCCTTCACCATAACGCGCGAGCTGACCCTCTCCCTGATTGCCGCCCTGGCGGCGGCTGCCGCTTTCACCGTGGCCCGGCTGGTCCAGCGGCGTCCGCTGACCCAGGCACTCGCCGGGATCGCCGGCGTCGGCATCTCCGCGTGGCTGGCCAACACCACCGGCAAAGCGGAGGACTTCTATGTCCTCGGATTCCTTACCAACGCCGCCTACATCACGGGGATGGTGATTTCCATTGCGCTCCGCTGGCCCATTGCCGGGCTGCTGTTCGGCTTCATCCGGAACGAGGGCCTGGAATGGCGCAAGGAGCCGGCCCGGGTCCGGGCCTACCGCCTGGGCACGTGGGTGATCGTGGCCGTCCTCGCGCTGCGGCTGCTGGTCCAGGTGCCGCTGTATCTCCTCGGCGAGCAGGGACTGGCGGGCCTCGCCACCACGCGGCTCATCATGGGTGCCCCGCTGTACATCCTGGGCATCTGGGTTGCATGGCTCATCACCAAGCCCGTGGCGCCGGCGCCGCCGTCAGCGCAGCCGGGTGATCCTTCGCAGCCGGGTTCGCCGCCACAGCACTAGCCGTCGAAGCCGTCCTCCTCCGGAGCCTGCTGCTCCGGCCGTTCGGCGGCATCCGGATGCCCGTCGTCTGATCCGTGCTGCCGGTCCGGTTCGTGGTCCTGCTGCTGGTCGGGGGACAGCAGCGCCCGGAGGCCGTCTTCGGCGGCGATGGTGGTGACGAAAAACAGTTCGTCGCCGCCGTCGATCACGTCGTCCCGGCTGGGCGTGATGGGCGCCTGGTCACGGAGGATCGCCACGAGCGTGGAGTCTTCGGGCCAGTCGATGCCTCCCACGGTGAGCCCGATGACATGCGAGTCGTGGGGCACCGTGAACTCCACCAGGGACGAAACCCCCGTCTGCAGGGTGAGCAGCCGGACGAGGTCCCCGATTTCCACCGCTTCCTCAACCAGGGCGGTCATGAGCTGCGGGGTGTTGACCGCGACGTCGACACCCCACGAATCGTTGAACATCCAGTCGTTCTTCGGGTTGTTGACGCGCCCGACAGTACGGCCGACGCCGAACTCGGTCTTCGCCAGCAGCGACACCACAAGGTTGACCTTGTCGTCTCCCGTAGCGGAAACCACCACTTCGGCGTCTTCGAGCTTGGCATCCTGGAGCGTGCTCAGCTCGCAGGCATCCCCGACCAGCCAGTGTGCGCCCCGGAGCCCGCTGCGCCCGATGACTTCCGGTTTCAGGTCGATCAGCAGGATCTCGTGCTTGTGGGCGAGGAGCTCACGGGCGATCGAGGAACCGACGCTGCCTGCCCCGACGATGACGACTTTCACTTACTGCTCCTTGGGGGGTTCTTTGGCAAGAATGTGGCCGACTTCGGCGCTTCGGTCCACGCGCAGCATGGCGTGGACCGTGTCGCCCTCCTGGTAGGACGTCCCGGCCCCGGGCAGCATGCCTTCGCCGAACCGGGTCAGGTAGGCAACCCGGATTCCGGCCACCTTTTCGATTTCGGCCACGGCGTGGCCAACCCAGGACGGGTCGAGGTCGATTTCGGCGAGGACCAGGCGACCGGAAGGCTCCCGGAAGTCTCCAGCGAGGTGCTGTTCGGGGAGTATCCGGCGCAGCACCTGGTCAGCGCTCCACCGCACCGCCGCCACCGTCGGAATGCCCAGCCGCTGGTAGATCTCGGCGCGGCCGGGGTCGTAGATCCGGGCCACGACGTGGGGGACATGGAAAGTTTCGCGGGCAACCCGGGTGGCCAGGATATTGGAGTTGTCACCGCTGGAGACTGCGGCGAAGGCATAAGCCTCGCTCACGCCCGCCTGCTTCAGGGTTTCCCGGTCGAACCCGACCCCGGTCACCTTCCGGCCGGAAAAACCCGTCCGGAGCCTGCGGAAGGCACGGTCGTCCTGGTCGATGATGGCCACCGAGTGGCCCGCATCCTCGAGGGTGTGCGCCAGTGTTGCTCCCACGCGCCCACAACCCATGATCACGAAGTGCGCCACCCGTGCCTCCTCAGTCATTTTTCCTGTTGCTCCGTAAGACTCTACCGGCCCGCCGGGTCGCGCTGCCCAGCGTCCGGCAGATCCCGCCCGGCCGCCGCGGAGGCACCGTGCGGAGGCCGTCATGACATCGCGTCCGAATCAGACTAGCTTTGTGGAGTGCTGACAATATTGAATGCCGTGAAGCGGGTTCTCGTGGGGCGGCCATTCCGGAACGACCGCCTGGCCCATACCTTGCTGCCAAAGCGGATCGCGCTTCCCATTTTCGCCTCTGATGCCCTGTCCTCGGTGGCCTACGCGCCCGACGAAATCCTCCTGACATTGGCCTTGGCAGGTGTCAGTGCGGTGGCGTTCTCGCCGTGGGTGGGGCTCGCGGTCATGGTCGTGCTGTTGACCGTCGTCGCGTCCTACCGGCAGAATGTCCACGCCTACCCCTCCGGCGGCGGCGATTACGAGATTGCCAATGAAAACCTGGGCAAGTTTGCCGGGCTCACGGTCGCGTCCGCGCTGCTGGTCGACTACGTCCTGACGGTTGCCGTGTCGATGTCCTCGGCCGCGGCCTACCTGACCACCGCCGTGCCATCGCTGCACGGCCAGCAGGCCCTCATTGCGACTATCGGCGTCGTGATCCTGGCCCTGGTGAACCTCCGCGGCATCCGGGAGGCCGGCAGCGTGTTCGCCGTCCCCACATACATCTTCATGGCCTCCATTCTCGGCATGACTGCCGTCGGGATCTTCCAGGCCCTCACCGGCCAGCTGGGCCGGGCACCGTCGGCGGACTTCACGATCGTTCCGGCCGCCGGCTTCGACGAAGGGCTGGTGGGTCTGGCCGGAGCGTTCCTGTTGCTGCGGGCGTTCTCCTCGGGGGCCGCGGCGCTGACGGGCGTCGAAGCCATCAGCAACGGCGTGCCGAACTTCCAGAAGCCCAAGAGCAAGAACGCCGCCACGACGCTGCTTCTGCTTGGCGTCATCGCCGCGTCCATGCTTGCCGGCATCATTTACCTGGCCAACGCCACCAAGGTGCACATCGTGCTGGATCCGGCCAAGGAGTTCCTGCTGAACGGGCAGCCGCTCCCCGAGGGCTATATCCAGAATCCGGCGATCAGCCAGATCGCCCAGACCATCTTTGGAGAAGGATCCGTCCTCTTCTACGTCGTGGTGGCCGCCACCGGCGTCATCCTGGTGTTCGCGTCCAACACGGCGTTCAACGGGTTCCCGGTCCTGGGCTCGATCCTGGCCCAGGACGGCTACCTGCCGCGCCAGCTGCGGACCCGCGGGGACCGGCTGGCCTTCAGCAACGGTGTCCTGGCCCTGGCCGCCGGCGCCCTGGTGCTCATCCTGTCGTTCGATGCCGACGTCACCAAACTCATCCAGCTGTACATTGTGGGCGTCTTCATCTCGTTCACGATGAGCCAGCTCGGCATGATCCGGCATTGGGGCCGGGAGCTGAAGCTCGCCCGGGATCCTGCCGTCAAGCTGCGCATGCTCAAGTCCCGCATCATCAACACGATCGGCTTCGGCATGACGGGGCTGGTGTTGGTGATTGTGCTGGTCACCAAATTCGAACAGGGGGCCTGGATCGCGCTGCTGGCGATGTTCGTGCTCTTCCTGATCATGTGGAGCATCCGCGCGCACTACGACAACGTAGCCAAGGAACTCGCCGTGGATGAGGATTCCTCGCCCCGCGCCCTGCCGTCCCGGGTGCATGCCGTGCTGCTGGTTTCCCACGTCCGCAAGCCTGTCCTGCGGGCGCTGGCCTACGCCCGCGCGTCGCGGCCGTCGAGGCTCGACGCCATCACGGTGGACATCAACTCCGAGGAAACCGCCCACACCCTTGCCGACTGGGAAAAACTGGAGATTCCGGTGCCGCTCACCATTCTCGCCAGCCCGTACCGGGAAACCGTGACGCCGATCATGGAGTATGTGAAGAACATGCGGCGGGATTCGCCCCGCGACCTCATCGTCGTCTACATCCCCGAATACGTCGTGGGTAAGTGGTGGGAACAACTGGTCCACAACCAGACCGCCCTGCGTATCAAGACCCGTCTCCATTTCGAGCCGGGAGTCATGGTGGCCAGTGTGCCCTGGCAGCTGAAATCCTCCGAAGAAGCAAAGAAAATGCAGGATATCCAATGAGCTCCGAGACCCAGACCCGCACACATGCCGAACTCGTGGTGGATATCGGGCCCATAGCCCATGGGGGGCACTGCGTTGCCCGCCACGAGGGCCGCGTGGTGTTCGTCCGCCACGCCATCCCGGGCGAAAAAGCACGGATCCGGCTGACCGATGCCGGCGAGGGATCCAAATTCTGGCGTGCCGACGTCGTGGAAGTGCTCGAGGCTTCGCCCGAGCGGGTACCGCATTTCTGGCACCTGGCGGACTCCTTGCGGTCGTGGGCCCACGGCCACGCGCCCGTGGGCGGTGCGGAGCTGGGCCACGTGTCCCTCGAGCACCAACGGGGCCTCAAGGCTGCCGTCCTGGCCGAACAGCTGAAGCGGCTGGCCGGCGTCGAACACCCCGAGGTGTGGGCGGACCCCGCCGGGCGCGGGAACATCGTTGAACCGGTGGGTGAAGCTGCGGCCGCCGGCACGGCGGATGCACCCGGCCTGGGCTGGCGTACCAGGGCAAGTTTTGCCGTGACGCCCGGCGGCAAGCTGGGCATGCACGCCCACCGTTCCGACCAGGTCATTCCCGTCCGCGAGATGCCGCTGGCTGTGGCCGGCATCAACGCCCTCCGGCTCTGGGACATCGACCTCCAGGGCATTGACCGCGTGGAAGTCGCTGCTCCCGCCAACGGATCGCGCCCGCTGGTGCTGCTGGCTCCGGCCGCAGGCACGCGCGCAAAGCGACTCAGCGCCATCCTGGCCCAGCTGCCCGCCGACGTTTCGGTGGCCAGCTTCGACCCTGCCAAGGGCGAGGCGCTCCAGCTGCGCGGGCGCACCTGGGTGCAGGAGTCGGCGGCGGGCCACGAGTACCGGGTCACAGGGGAGGGCTTCTGGCAGATCCACCGGGACGCACCGGACACGCTCGTCGGCGCGGTCAGGGACTTCCTTCACGACGGCGGCTACCTGGAACCGGGCGCGGTGGTGGCGGACCTGTACGCAGGCGCCGGGCTGTTCACGGCCGCGCTGGCCGACGCCGTGGGCGTCACCGGTTCCGTGCTGTCCGTCGAGGGCGCCCCCGGCACCAGCCGGGATGCCCGGAAGAACCTGCACGGCGCACCGCAGGTGGAGATTGTGCAGGGACGGGTGGAACGCGTGCTGCGCCAAACGCCCCGCAACTTCGACGCCCTGGTGCTCGACCCGCCAAGGGCGGGCGCGGGCAAGGCAGTGGTCAGCCAGCTGATGGCGGCAGGTCCCCGGGCCATCGCCTACGTGTCCTGCGACCCGGCGTCCTTTGCCCGGGACCTGGGGTACTTCCAGCAGGGCGGCTGGGCGCTTGCCGGGCTGCGGGCGTTCGACCTGTATCCGCACACCCATCACATGGAGACAGTGGCGTTGCTGACGCCCCGCCCCTGATGTGACTAGGATGGGCGTAGTAGTCCCACGTCGCGCGCCGGATTCCCGGCTGACCCCATGCTCTTTTGTATGACCTTGCACTAATTAGGATGGCCTAACTAGCAAGCGGTCAACCGCGCGACAAAGATGAAACTGTTGCGAGAGGAGTCCTGCGATGAGCATTGTGGACAGCTTCGGTTCAAAAGGCAAACTTAATGTAGCCGGTACCGAATACGAAATTTTCCGGTTGAACTCCGTTGAAGGTGCAGAAAACCTTCCGTTCAGCCTCAAGGTATTGCTTGAAAACCTGTTGAGGACCGAGGACGGCGCGAACATCACGGCCGATCACGTCCGAGCACTGGCCGGCTGGGATCCCAACGCCCAGCCCGACACTGAAATCCAGTTCACGCCGGCGCGCGTGATCATGCAGGACTTCACTGGCGTGCCCTGTGTTGTCGACCTCGCCACCATGCGTGAGGCCGTCAAGGAGCTCGGCGGTGACCCCAAGCGGGTGAACCCGCTGGCACCCGCCGAGATGGTGATCGACCACTCGGTGCAGATCGACGCATTCGGTAACTCCGGCGCACTGGAGCGCAACATGGAGATCGAATACCAGCGAAATGGTGAGCGCTACCAGTTCCTGCGCTGGGGCCAGACTGCGTTTGACGACTTCAAGGTCGTCCCGCCGGGAACCGGCATTGTGCACCAGGTCAACATCGAGTACCTGGCACGCACGGTCATGACCCGCGAAATTGGTGGCGTCCTGCGTGCCTACCCGGACACCTGCGTCGGCACCGACTCGCACACCACCATGGTCAACGGCCTGGGCGTGCTGGGCTGGGGCGTTGGCGGCATCGAGGCCGAGGCCGCAATGCTGGGCCAGCCCGTTTCCATGCTGATCCCGCGCGTCGTGGGCTTCAAGCTGACCGGTTCCATCCCGGCCGGCGCCACCGCCACCGACGTCGTCCTCACCATCACCGAGCAGCTGCGCAAGCACGGTGTTGTGGGCAAGTTCGTGGAGTTCTACGGCGAAGGTGTGGCGGCAGTGCCGCTGGCCAACCGCGCCACCATCGGCAACATGAGCCCGGAGTTCGGCTCCACGGCCGCCATGTTCCCGATCGACGACGTCACCATCGAGTACCTGCGCCTCACCGGCCGCTCCGAGCAGAACGTTGCACTCGTGGAGGCCTACGCGAAGGAACAGGGCCTCTGGCACGATCCTTCGCACGAGATCAAGTTCTCCGAGTACCTCGAGCTGGACCTCTCCACGGTTGTTCCCTCCATCTCCGGCCCGAAGCGTCCCCAGGACCGCATCGAGCTCACGGATGCCAAGGAGCAGTTCCGCAAGGACATCCACAACTACGTGAGCATCGAAGACGGCAGCGTCGACGAGTCCCTGGAAGAATCCTTCCCGGCCTCCGATCCGCCCTCGTTCACCCACGCTGATTCCCACACCACGGAAACCGCACGCGTGGTCTCCGCAGCGAACGGTGCCCATGGACGTCCGTCCACCCCGGTGCACGTTGTCACCGAAGACGGCCGCGAGTTCGAGCTGGACCACGGAGCGGTGTCCATCGCCTCGATCACGTCGTGCACCAACACGTCCAACCCGTCCGTGATGCTCGCCGCAGCACTGCTGGCGCGCAACGCCGTGGACAAGGGCCTGACCTCGAAGCCGTGGGTCAAGACCTCCGTGGCTCCCGGTTCCAAGGTAGTCACCGACTACTACGAGAAGTCCGGCCTCACCCCATACCTGGAGAAGCTCGGCTTCTACATCGTGGGCTATGGCTGCGCCACCTGCATCGGCAACTCGGGTCCGCTCGACGCCGAAATCTCCGAGGCCATCCAGGCCAACGACCTTTCCGTCACTGCCGTGCTGTCCGGTAACCGCAACTTCGAAGGCCGGATCAACCCGGACGTGAAGATGAACTACCTGGCCTCCCCGCCGCTGGTCATCGCCTACGCCCTGGCCGGTTCCATGGACTTCGACTTCGACACCGATTCACTCGGACAGGACGAAGCGGGCAACGAGGTCTTCCTGAAGGACATCTGGCCGAACCCGGTCGAGGTCCAGCAGGTCATCGATTCCTCTATTGACAAGGAAATGTTCGCCCGCGGCTACGAGGGCGTCTTCGACGGAGACGACCGCTGGAAGGCCCTCGACACCCCGGCCGGCGACACCTTCGCCTGGGACGAGAAGTCCACGTATGTCCGGAAACCCCCGTACTTCGAGGGCATGAAGGCCGAGCCGGAGCCCGTCACGGACATCTCCGGTGCCCGCGTGCTGCTCAAGCTCGGCGATTCCGTCACCACGGACCACATCTCCCCGGCGGGTTCCTTCAAGTCGGACACCCCGGCCGGCCAGTACCTTCTGGCCAACGGTGTGGAGCGCAAGGACTTCAACTCCTATGGTTCACGCCGTGGCAACCACGAAGTCATGATCCGCGGCACGTTCGCGAACATCCGCATCAAGAACCAGCTGCTGGACGGCGTCGAAGGCGGTTTCACCCGCGACTTCACGCAGGCAGACGGCCCCCAGGCCTATGTCTACGACGCCGCCCAGAACTACCAGGCAGCCGGCACCCCGCTGGTGGTCCTGGCAGGCAAGGAGTACGGCTCCGGTTCGTCCCGTGACTGGGCTGCCAAGGGCACCGCGCTCCTGGGCGTCAAGGCTGTCGTGGCCGAAAGCTACGAGCGCATCCACCGCTCCAACCTGATCGGCATGGGCGTCCTGCCGCTGCAGTTCCCGGCCGGCGAATCAGCTGCCACCCTGGGCCTGACCGGTACGGAAACCTTCGCAGTAGAGGGCGTCACCGCCCTGAACGAAGGCACCACGCCGAAGACGCTCAAGGTCACCGCCACGGCTGAAGACGGCTCCGCCAAGTCCTTCGATGCGGTCCTCCGCATCGATACCCCGGGCGAGGCCGACTACTACCGTAACGGCGGCATCCTGCAGTACGTGCTGCGCCAGATCTCCGCTAACTAGCGGCAGCGGGCAACACCGGCGCCATCAAAAGCCCCGGCCTGTCTCTGACAGGCCGGGGCTTTTTGCGTTGCGCCGCCCGGGTCCTGCGCCCGTCCAGCCTTCAAGGCGTTAGAGTTAAAAGGCATGTCTACCACCCGAAGGAGGCCCCGTTGGGAATTTTGGACACCATCCGGAATCCGCAGGACCTGAGCAAGTTGACCGAAGAACAGCTGTCCCAGCTGGCTACGGAGGTCAGGAGTTTCCTGATCGGCAACGTGTCGCAGACGGGTGGCCACCTCGGACCGAACCTCGGCGTCGTGGAACTGACCATCGCCGTACACCGTATTTTTGACTCCCCCCGCGACAGCATCGTCTTTGATACCGGACACCAGTCGTATGTCCACAAACTCCTGACCGGACGCCAGGACTTCAGCACCCTCCGCCAGGAAGGCGGAATGTCCGGTTACCCGGACCGGGCCGAGTCCGAGCACGACATCGTGGAAAGCTCCCACGCGTCCTCCTCGCTGTCCTGGGCCGACGGCATCTCCCGCGCCCGGCAGCTGACCGGCGACGGCGACCGCTATGTGATTGCCGTGGTGGGCGACGGCGCCCTGACCGGCGGCATGGCCTGGGAAGCGATCAACAACATCGCCGCGGACAAGCGCCGGCGCGTGGTCATCGTGGTCAATGACAACGGCCGGTCCTATGCACCCACCGTCGGCGGCTTTGCAGACTACCTCGCATCACTGCGTCCCACCATCGATT
This sequence comes from Arthrobacter sp. P4_H3, assembly GCF_056400885.1. NCBI lineage: Bacteria > Bacillati > Actinomycetota > Actinomycetes > Micrococcales > Micrococcaceae > Arthrobacter > Arthrobacter sp. P4_H3. Next base: position 105,895 of record NZ_JBFUKK010000010.1, on the reverse strand, counting down.
CCTTCCGCGCAGCCCCGGCCTACGAGGGAACCCTCGACTGGTGGAAGCGGAAGCTGCAAAACGGTGGACCGGTGGGCCAGTTCACCTACCGCAGCCTGCATGCCATGAAGAAGGGCATCAAGGACTGGTGGGCCCCTCAGGGCATGTTCGAGGACCTTGGCATGAAGTACATCGGCCCCGTCGACGGCCACAACCTCCAAGCCATGGAGCACGCGCTCTCCACTGCCAGGAATTACGCCGGTCCGGTCATCGTGCACGCGATGACCGAAAAGGGCCACGGTTACGCGCCCGCGCGCGCCCACGAGGCTGACCAGTTCCACGCCGTGGGCATCATCGATCCCGAAACCGGCGTGCCCACCGAAGCCGGCGGGGCCCAGTCCTGGACGTCGGTCTTCGCCGACGAGATCGCAGCCATCGCCGATGAGCGCAAGGACATCGTGGGCATCACCGGTGCCATGCTCATTCCGGTGGGCCTGCACAAATTTGCGGCACGGCACCCGGAACGCGTCTTCGACGTCGGCATTGCCGAGCAGCACGCGCTGACCTCCGCCGCCGGTATGGCCTTCGGCGGGCTCCACCCTGTGGTTGCCGTCTACGCCACCTTCCTGAACCGCGCCTTCGACCAATTGCTGATGGACGTTGCGCTGCACCGGGCCGGCGTCACCATCGTGTTGGACCGTGCCGGCGTCACAGGACCGGACGGCGCCAGCCACCACGGCATGTGGGACATGGCCATGGTGCAGATCGTTCCGGGCCTCCACCTGGCCGCGCCCCGCGACGCCACACGGCTCCGTGAAGAACTCCGCGAAGCCGTGGCCATCAGGGACGCCCCCAGCGTTGTCCGGTATTCCAAGGGAAACGTGGGCGCCGAAGTGGAAGCCCTCGAGCGCCTCAGCGACGGCGTGGATGTGTTGGCCCGGCGTCCTGCAGGCTCCAGCGAAAACGACGTGCTGATCGTGAGCGTGGGCGCCATGTCCGAACTCGCCCTGGACGTCTCCAACCGCCTCGGTGCCCAGGGGATCAGCTCCACCGTGGTGGACCCGCGCTGGCTGCTGCCGGTCCGGAAATCCATCATCGCGCTGGCTGCCCGCCACCGCTTGGTCATCTGCATCGAAGACGGCGTCCGTGCCGGCGGCGTGGGATCACGCATCCGCCAGGAAATGCGCGCCGCCGGTGTGGACACCGCCCTGAACGAAGTGGGGCTGCCGGTGGAGTTCCTGGACCACGGCACCCGGACCCAGGTGCTGGAACGCGTCGGTTTGACGGCACGCCAGATCACGCACGACGTCGTCGCCCAGGTCCTGGGGACCAAGGTGCCATTCGCGCGTCCCCTGCCGGGCCAGGAGCATCCGACTACGGGCAGCCTGCCGAAACTGTGATCCCGCACGAGGCCACACCTCCCGAGAGCCTCAAACCGGGAGACCTGGTGGTGGCGCGGAACCGCAAATGGAACGGCGGCGCCCACTGGGTGGTCCCGGGCAACTATCTCGGTCAAGACGAGCACGGCTGGTGGATCTTCCAGCCCAAGGGTTCGTTCATCTCACGGCCCGGTGCCGCCTTCCACGCCAGTTCCGATGCCGTGCTGCTCGTTCCCCGCACCGGCGACTATGTGGCCACGTTTTACGACGACACCTACCCCGGGGACTTCCGCGTGTACGTGGACCTCGCCGTCGGTCACGGCTGGAACGGCATCAGGCCCGGGACATTCGAGTTCCATGTGGTCGACATGGACCTCGACGTGATCCGGTCCGTAACCCGGGGCGTGTACATCGACGACGAAGACGAATTCGCCGAACACCAGGTGAGCATGGAGTATCCGCCGGACATCGTGGACCGCATGCTCCAGGAGACAGAACAGCTTTATCAGGCCGTCAAGGCACAGCACGCACCGTTCGACGGCACAGACGCCGAGTGGTTCAGGAGAGGACGGGCATGAGCGGAATTATCAGGGTCTACAAACGCGACGACGAAGGGGTTCTCCAGTTCCGGGAAGCCTGGTTCGATGAGGACTACAGCCAGTTCGTGATGAATCACGGCGTGGTGGGGCACCAGAGCAAGACGGACGAAACGGATGTTGCCGATGCCGCAGCGGCGGAAGGCCTCATGGACGCCTTCGCCGTGCAGTGCGCAGAGGACGGCTACGCCGAGATCGCCGAGGAAGACCAGTTCTGGGTGGTTGCCCAGTACGCGTTGAAAACCAAGGACGGCACGGACCGCGACCGCTACCTCGAGGAAAAGGCGAAGGACGCGCTCATCAGCCACCTCGCCTGGCGCGGCCTCGGCACCGTGGAGCGGTCAGAGTTTGGCGACGCCAAACTCAACATCTTCTGCCTGTGCCCGGACGTCAACAAAGCCGTCAACGCCATCAAGGTGTGCATCCGGGGCGAGGACCTGGACTTCACGAAGCTCAGCATCGGGGCGGCGCCGTTCGGCGATCCGGAGGCGTTTAAGCTCAAGCACTCGCCGAAACCGGCTTCGGGCTTTACCCTCTAAGAGGGGGCAACCGACTTTCTGGGAGGCATCCGTAATGACGCGTAAATCCGTTCAACCAGGCCATACCCCGATTCCCCACGGAATCGGCGCGCCTGCCCGCCGGGCCATGGCCCACGCCGGACTGGAAACCCTGGAACAGGTGGTCCAGTTCGGTAAGCGGGAACTTTCGAAGTTGCACGGAATGGGCGTCAAAACCATGGCCCAGCTTGAGGATGCCATGGACGAGCACGGACTCGAGTTCCCGGCCGCCTGACCGGGAGCCGTACCCCTCCCGCTGCCGGCAACCGGCAGCGTCCGGTCTGTCCGTGCGGCCGTTATAGGCTGATTTCATGACTGAACACCGCCGCCTTGGAAATTCCGGATTGACCGTCTCTGTTGTGGGCCTTGGCTGCAACAACCTTGGCCGGGCCAATACGGTGACGGAGTCGCAGGAGGGGACCGACGCCGTCGTCCATGCCGCCCTGGACGCGGGTATTACCCTCTTTGACGTCGCGGACACCTACGGCCGCGAGCCCGGACTGAGCGAAACAATGCTGGGCAGGGCCCTCGCCGGCAGGCGGGAGGACGCCGTCGTTGCCACGAAATTCGGCATGGACATGCGCGGAGCCAACGGCAACGACTTCGGTGCCCGCGGCTCCCGCCGCTACATCGTCAAAGCGGCAGAGGCGTCGCTGCGCCGGCTGGGGACGGACTGGATCGATCTCTACCAGTTCCACACCCCGGACCCGCTGACGCCCATCGACGAGACCCTGGCCGCCCTGGACGACCTCGTCACGAGCGGCAAGGTCCGCTACATCGGGCACTCCAACCGGGCCGGGTGGCAGATCGCCGAGGCCGAATTCGTGGCCCGCGCCCGCGGCGGTTCCCGCTTCATTTCGACGCAGAACCACTACAACCTGCTGGACCGGCGCGCCGAGCTGGAAATCACTCCGGCCGCGGAGGCCTACGGCCTGGGCGTGCTGCCCTACTTCCCGCTGGCCAACGGCCTGCTGACCGGCAAGTACGCGCCGGGCAAGGCACCGGAAGGCTCCCGGCTCAGCCATACCCGCACCAACCTTGTCCACGACGCCGACTGGGACCAGCTGGAGAAGTTCAGTGCGTTCGCCGCAGAGCGCAACCTCAGCGAGATCCAGGTGGCGTTTTCCTGGCTGGCGGCACAGCCGTCCGTGAGCAGCGTGATCGCCGGTGCCACGAGGCCGGAGCAGGTCCGCGAGAACGCCGCTGCTGTGGCCTGGGTGCCCACTGCCGACGAACGTGCCCAGTTGGATGAGATCTTCCCCCGCACGCCCAAGGTTGCGCTCTTCTGATGCAATCGGTCCTGATGGACGTCGACACCGGGATCGACGACGCACTGGCCCTGGTTTACCTGCTGTCCCGCCCCGACGTCCGGTTGCAGGCCATCACCTGCACCGCCGGAAATGTTGGCGCACGGCAGGTGGCACTGAACAACCTGGCCCTGCTTGAGCTGTGCGGCAAACCGGGGGTCGAGGTGGCCATCGGCGCAGAGGTGCCGCTGGAGATCCCGCTGGTCACCACGGAGGAAACCCACGGCCCGCAGGGGATCGGCTACGCGGAACTTCCGCCGCCGGCCGGCGCGATCTCAACGCGGCATGCCGTGGACGTGTGGGTTGACGAGGTGCGGAAGCACCCCGGCGAAATCACCGGCCTGATCACAGGCCCGCTGACCAACTTCGCCCTCGCCCTGCGCCGGGAACCGGACCTGCCGCGCCTGCTCAAGGGCCTCGTCATCATGGGCGGCAGCTTCTATTACCAGGGCAACACCACGCCGACGGCGGAATGGAACGTCTCCGTCGACCCGCATGCCGCGAAGGAGGTGTTTGCAGCCTACCGGGGCCTCCCCGAAGACAAACTGCCCGTGGTGTGCGCGCTGGAGACCACCGAGCTGATCGAGATGCGGCCCGAACACCTGCAGAGACTGGGGGAGGCCGCGGGCACCGACCAGCCGGAACTCGTCCTCCCCGACCAGCCGGAGGGCCTCCGCAGCCGGTCCGGCAACCCCCTGGTGGCCTGCCTGTCCGATGCCATCCGCTTCTACATGGAGTTCCACCGCCTCTATGACCAGGGCTTCGTGGCACACATGCACGACGCCTTCGCCGCCTGTGTGGCCGTGGGGCGGACGGCAACCACCACGGAGCTGGCGACGGTGGACGTCGAAACCCGGTCACCGCTCCTGATGGGCACCACCGTGGCCGACTACCGGGGATTGTGGGGGCTGCCGCCGAACGCCCGGATCGTGACGTCCAACAACCCGCAGCAGTGCTTTGACGAGCTCATCGGTTCGGTGGGCGCATTGGCCCGGCGGCTCGGCTCCGGATAGGCCCCGACGGGCCCGCGAAGCAGGAAGTGCCCGCGCACGGCGGCCGCTAAGATGGTAGCTGCGCCGAGGTGACATAGGCGCACGTTTGCCGATCCCGGTACCGGTGTACCCGCGGAGCGCAGCCCACAGCCAAAGGAACAACCATGTCACAGCAGTCCCTGATCCTGCCCGCGCCCGGACAGCGGGCGGTCCGCATCCGTCGCCTGCTTGAGGTGCTCGGCGCGGTGTCCATTGCGGCCACCTTCATCTTCCTTGTCCTGACGCAGCCCGCGGACATCACCAACGGGCTGGCCAGCGGGTCCACGCTGGTGGCCCTGGGCGGGTTCCTGCTGGGGGCAATCCTCCTGATCATCGGAGTGCTGCCAACCCTTCCCACGTCCACCCTGGTGCTGATTCCGGTGGCACTGGTCCTCAACATCGCCCTGGGACAAATCATGGGGTCCACCGGTCTGCCCTTCTACTTCGATGCGATCGGCACGGTGCTCATCGCCGTCCTGGCCGGCCCGGCCGCGGGCGCCGCAACGGGCGCCCTCAGCAGCATCGTCTGGTCCTTCATCAACCCCACCGTGCTGCCCTTCGCCGCCGGGGCGGCGCTCATCGGCTTCCTGGCGGGGCTGGCCGCCCGCCACGGACTTTTCCGCCGCTTCTATCTGGCCCCGGTGGCCGGTTTCGTGACGGGTATCGTGGCCGGCGTCGTCTCCGCGCCCATCGCGGCCTTCGTCTTCGGCGGCACGTCCGGCGCCGGGACCGGCGCGATTGTCGGTGCCTTTCGGGCCATGGGCGACACGCTCCTTGCAGCGATCACCAAGCAGGCGCTGATTTCCGATCCTATGGACAAGGCCATTGTGTTCACCGTCGTCGCGCTGCTGGTGTACGCGCTGCCGCGGAGGACCACGCTGCAGTTCGCCTTTGTGCGGCGGTTCAACGTCCTCGCAGGCAAGAAGCAGGAAACGCCGGGCGCCTGATTCCGTGCCGGCACGCCTGAACCCCCTCACCGCCTTGGCGGCGGCAGCAGCCACCGCGGCGATCACGACGGCGGCGTCCAGCTGGGCCGTGTCCGTCGCCGTGATCCTTGGGTGCGTGGTGCTGGCGCTGCGTGCCGGAGTGGGCGGCCGCCTGGCGCCGGCCGCGGCCGTGATCCTGGCACCGTTCTGGCTGTCCCTGTTGATCATGCACGGGCTGTTCTTTCCCGAAGGCCGGACGGTGCTGGCGGAATGGGGCGCGGCGCGCGTGACGACGGAAGGGCTTGGCTTCGCGCTGGACATGGGCACCCGGACGGCAGCGTACGTTGTGGTGTTCCTGCTCTTTTCGTTCACCGTCCGTGTACCCGATCTGGTGGCGGTGATGTCAGCACGCCGCCTGCCGCCGCAGTTCGGCTACGTGCTGGCATCCACCCTCACACTGGCGCCGGCCATCTCCGGGCGGCTGGCCCGCATCCGGCAGGCCCAGGAATCACGGGGACTGGTAGTCCGGGGCGGACCGCTGTCCAGGCTGGCGGCAGCCCGGCTGCAAATGGTGCCGCTGGTCCTTTCGCTCATCCAGGAGGCCGGCGACCGGGCCCAGGCCCTTGATTCCCGCGGCTTCAACGGCGCTGCGGCCCGGACCAGCTACCGGGACGTGCCGGACACCGCCGCCCAGCGGGCCTTCCGCGCCGTCGTCCTGCTGCTGGCCCTCGCCGCGGTGGCGCTGCGGATCTCCGGACAGTGGCCTGACATGCAGTGGCCCAGCCTGCAGTGGACCGGGATGCAGGGGACCGGGGGAGTGCCCGGATGAGGCCGCCATTGCTGCGGGCGCGGATTTCGGACTTCAGCTACCACGGGGAGGACGCGTCCGTCCTGCGGGACCTGGCGGTTGACGCAGTGCCGGGCACGCTTACTGCCGTGCTCGGCGGCTCCGGCAGCGGCAAGTCCACCCTCGGCAGGCTGCTGGCCGGCTGGCTGTCCGGCGGACACTCCGGCCGGTTCCGGGGCAGCCTCCAGCTGGGCACCACGGCAGGCTCTGTGGAAGGGGACAGCGCTCCTATCGTCTTTCACGGCGGCCCGGACGATCCACGCATTAATCCTTCCCTGTGGTCCGAACACGTGGGCTACGTTCCGCAGGATGCGGCCGCCCTGTTGTCCACGGTGGGGTCCACCGTCGCCGAGGAGCTGGCGTTCGGCCTCGAGAACCGCGGCATGGACCGGCGCCTGATGCACGAGGCCGTTATGCACGCCGCCGACGCAGCGGGACTGGCCGCCTTGCTGGAACGCGATCCCGCCACCCTCTCCGGCGGCGAACTGCGGCGCCTGGCGGTGGCGTGTGCCGCCATTACGCGCCCCGGTGTGCTGGTGCTGGATGAACCGCTCGGTTCGCTGGATGAAGCCGGCGCGGCGTCGGTCCGCTCACTGGTCCGCAGTTTGACCGGCTCCGGAACGGCCGTGATCGTCCTGGGCCAGTCCGTGGATGAGCTGGCCCTCGAAGCAACCCAATGGCTGGTGCTCGACGGCGGGACGGTCACCGCCCGCGGCATGCCCGGCGAGCTTGCGGGCAGCCCCTGGCTGCTGCAATCCGGCGTCGTGATGCCCGCCCGGACGGGCGGTGGATTCACCCCTGTCCGCCGGGCTGCTGACCCGCCCACGGCCGCCCACCGTCGTCGGACTGAACATGATCACTGTGCAGGGACCGCTACCCCTCCCGTTCTGGAGCTGGAGGGCATCGCTTTCGGTTTCCCCGGCGGACGGCGCGGAAAAGGTCCCGGTATCCTGGCCGACCTGAGCCTGGCCGTACGGGCGGGACAGATCGTGGCTGTGACGGGCCCGAACGGAGCCGGGAAGTCCACGCTGCTGCGGCATTTCAACGGCCTGCATCGTCCCGACCGGGGGTCCGTCCGGATCGGGGGCGCGGACATCGCCGGCATTCCCACCGGAAAAGTGGCGGACCGGGTGGGCCTGCTCTTCCAGCACCCGCGCGACCAGCTGTTCGAGCGGACGGTCCTGCGCGAAGTGCTCTTCGGCCTGGACCGGAGGTACGGGCCGGAAGCGCCCACCAAGGCGCTGGTGGCGCTGGCCGCCGTCGGACTCGGGGACCAGCTGGAGATCCATCCGCATGAACTTCCCGCGTCCCGGCAGCGGCTCCTGGCCCTCGCCACGGTCCTGGCCCGGGAACCGACGCTCCTCGCGCTGGACGAACCCACCGTGGGGCTCGACCGGCACGGCCTCGAACGCCTCGACCAGGTCATCGGCGCGGCCGCGCTGCGGGGCGCTGCCGTCGTCATCGTGACGCACGAGCTCGCCTACGCCCGGGCCACCGCCCACCGCATCCTGGAGCTGAGGGACGGGACGCTGCGGGAAGAATGATGCCGGTGCGGTGGCCCGCGGGACAGCACAACGGCGCCGCCGCCCGCACCGGAGACAGTGCGGGCGGCGGCGCCGGTTGGTTGGGTGGTGTCCTGCTAGGCCGCCACCGCCGCGGAGGCGACGCCCGGTGCCAGGAACCGCTTGCCGTTGACGCGTTCCGAGGCGCCCACGCGGTCCAGGTACGGGGTGATGCCGCCCAGGAACATCGGCCAGCCGGCGCCGAGGATCATGCACAGATCGATGTCCTCCGGCCCGGCCACCACGCCCTCGTCCAGCATGAGCCCGATCTCTTCGGCCAGCGCGTCCTGCGTGCGGCGAAGGACCTCCTCGCCCGTGGACGGGGACGTGCCGAAGGAGAGCAGCGCCAGTGTTTCGGCCGGAATGAACGGCTTGCCGTCCGGGCCCGTCTCCGGCGCCCACAGGGACTTGACGCCGTTGTCGATCAGCTTCTGCAGGTTCTGTGAGACCGTGAACCGGTCCCCGAACGCGGCGTGCAGGGATTCCTGGACGTGCTGCGCCACCGGCAGGCCCACCATCGCACCCAGCGTGAACGGCGTCATGGGCAGGCCCATGGGCCGCAGCGCGTTGTCCGCGACCTCGGCCGGAGTTCCCTCATCGAACGCGGCCGTCACTTCGCCCATGAGCCGTAGCAGGAGGCGGTTGACCACAAACGCGGCGGCGTCCTTGACCAAAACGGCGGACTTCTTGAGTCCTTTGGCGAGCTCAAACGCGGTGGCCAGTACGGCGTCGTCAGTCTTGGGCGCGCGGACGATCTCCAGCAGCGGCATCAGAGCCACCGGGTTGAAGAAGTGGAATCCGACCAGCCGTTCGGGGTGGACAAGGTCCGCCGCCATGGCCGTCACTGAAAGCGACGACGTGTTGGTGGCCAGGATGCACTCGGGCGAGACGATCGCCTCAACCTCGGCGAACACCTGCTTCTTGACGTTCAGCTCTTCAAACACCGCCTCGATGACGAAGTCGGCGTCGGCAAACGCCTCCTTGGAAACCGAACCGGTCACCAGGGCCCTGGTGCGGTTGGCGGCATCGGGGCTGATGCGCTTTTTTGCCAGCAGCTTGTCCACTTCCGCGTGGACGTAGCCCACACCCTTGTCCACGCGGGCCTGGTCGATGTCCGTCATGACCACCGGCACCTTGAGTTGCCGGGCGAACAGCAGGGCCAGCTGGCCCGCCATCAGGCCTGCACCGACCACCCCCACTTTGGTCACGGGGCGGGCCAGCTTGCGGTCCGGAGCGCCGGCTGGACGCTTGGTGCGCTTCTGCACAAGGTCCAGGAACGCGTAAACGGTGGAGCGGAACTCATCGGTCTGCATGAGGCCGGCCAGCGTTTCGCATTCCAGCGCCGCCGAGTCAGCCTGGCTCATGATCCTGTTGGCCGCTAGGATGTCCAGCACCTTGGCCGGAGCGGGGGAGGCATTGGACGTCTTGGACTCCACAAAGGCCCGCCCGGCGGCCACGGCGCCTGACCAGCGGCCGGCAACCGCCGCGTCGGAGGGGTCGACGGCGTTGGGCCGCTCCGGTACGACGTCGCCCGAGATGACCCCGGCGGCCCAGGCGAGGGACTGCTCCACGAAGTCGGCGGGTTCAAACATGGCGTCGGCCATTCCCAGGCCGAAGGCCTGCGGGCCGGTGAGCGTGCGGTTGTTGCTGAGCGGATTTTCGATCATCACCTTGACGGCGTTCTCCGGCCCGATCAGCCGGGGCAGGATGTAGACGCCGCCCCAGCCGGGCACCAGGCCGATGAAGGCTTCAGGAAGGGCCAGCGCGCCTGCGCCGGTCGACACCGTGCGGTAGGTGGACTGCAGGGCGATCTCGAGGCCGCCGCCGAGGGCGACGCCGTTGATGAATGCGAAGCTGGGAACACCGAGGTTGGCCAGGGTGGCGTAGACGTCGTGGCCGAGTTGCGCCATCCAGAGACCGTGGTCCCGGTTGTTGAGGGATTTCACGGCGGACAGATCCGCGCCGGCCACCAGGAAGTACGGCTTGCCGGTGACGCCGACGCCCACGATTTCGCCGCGGGCTGCACGGTCCTTGAGGCCTTCGAGGACGGTGCCCAGCTCCACGAGGGTGTTGGGACCGAGCGTGGTGGGCTTGGAGTGGTCCAGGCCGTTGTCCAGGGTGATCAGGGCGAAGGTTCCGGCGCTGGGCTTCCCGCCTGCGGCGGGCAGCTGGATGTCCTGGACGTAGGAATGGGTGACGGTCTCGTCGGGGAAGAGATCGGCAAGCTTGCGGAAATCTGCGGCGCTCATGCTGCGGCTCCTTCGGTTTCTGTGGTGGCAGGTTCTGTGGTGGCAGTTTCGGCGGTGGAATTGTCCGCCGGGAACACGGCCCCGCTGTAGCCTGTGTATTCCGAGTGACGCGGGTTTTCCCAGATGACGGTGGCGCCCATGCCCAGGCCGATGCACATGGTGGTCATGCCGTAACGGACCGAGGGGTCCTCTTCGAACTGGCGTGCCAGCTGGTTCATCAGCCGCACTCCGGACGAGGCCAGCGGATGCCCCACAGCGATCGCCCCGCCGTAGCGGTTGACGCGGGGATCGTCGTCGGAAATGCCGAAGTGGTCCAGGAAGCTCAGCACCTGGACGGCGAACGCCTCGTTGATTTCGAAGAGCCCGATGTCCCCGATGCCGAGGCCGGCGTTCCTGAGCGCCTTTTCCGTGGCGGGGACCGGCCCGATGCCCATGACTTCGGGCTCGACGCCGGCAAAGGCATAGCTGACCAGGCGCATCTTCACCGGCAGGCCAAGCTCGGCTGCAGCGTCGGCGGAGGCGAGCAGGGCCGCCGTCGCGCCGTCGTTCAGTCCGGCGGCGTTGCCGGCGGTGACCCGGCCGTGGGGCCGGAAGGGGGTACGCAGCGCGGCGAGGTCCTCGAGGGAGGTTCCCGGCCGGGGCGGTTCGTCCACGGTGTTGACCGTCCAGCCCTGGCCAGGTTTCATGGTGGCCACCGGCGCCAGGTCCGGCTGGATCTGGCCCTTTCCGTAGGCCGCTGCCAGCTTGTCCTGCGAGGCTGCGGCGTAGGCGTCGGTGCGGTCCTTGGTGATGGCCGGAAAGCGGTCGTGCAGGTTTTCGGCGGTATTGCCCATGTTGAGTGCTGCGGGATCCACCAAACGCTCGGACATGAACCGCGGGTTGGGATCTGCGCCCTCGCCCATCGGGTGGTTGCCCATGTGTTCCACTCCGCCGGCGATGACGACGTCGTAGGCCCCGAAGGCGATGCCGCTGGCGGTGGTTGTCACCGCGGTCATTGCGCCGGCGCACATCCGGTCCACGGCGAATCCCGGGACGGTACGGGGGAGCCCTGCCAGCAGCGCCGCCGTGCGGCCGATGGTGAGGCCCTGGTCGCCGGTCTGGGTGGTGGCGGCAATTGCCACTTCATCGACGCGGTCGGCGGGAAGGGAAGGATTGCGGCGCATCAGTTCGCGGATGCACTTGACCACCAGGTCATCGGCGCGGGTTCCGGCGTAGATGCCCTTCTCACCCGCACGGCCGAAGGGCGTGCGGACACCGTCCACGAAGACGACGTCGCGGACGGTGCGGGTGTTTCCGCTGCTCTGGGTTCCGCTGTTTGTTCCGCTGCTGTGGTTTCCGCTTCCGCGTGCTTGGCTCACGTGATACTCCTCATCGAGACATTGATGCCGGACGCACGCCAGTGGCAGCAGCGGTCCGGGCGACATTGATCCCAATGTTACTCGCGAGTAACTTAGCTGGCAAGGGCCCCTGCGGCCGTCCTGTCCCGCCCTTGACACTCATGCGATGAGGGCGAGCTGGCCTGACGCCCCGCGGCTAACTCCCGGCGGCGGGAGCGGCCTTGGGTTCCTTCGGAGGCAGGGGCTGCGGATTGAGGAACGCCGAGGTGATCAGGGGCGCCGTCAGGTCGATCTGCCACGGGCGGGCACCGAGTTCACTGAGCTCTTCGGCGATTGCTTCCTCGCTGAGCTCCACGGGCGGACGCCAGGCCACGCGCCGCAGGAAGTCGGGCGTGAGCAGGTTCTCGACGGGAAGGTTCAGCTCATCGGCCTTGTCCTGGAGCAGCGGCCTGGCAGTCGACAGCCGTTCGGCAGCTGCCGGGTCCCGGTCGGCCCAGACGCGCGGTGGTGGCGGCGCATTCGTGGGCAGATGCAGCGGCGGCAGTTCCTCCGTGGTCCGGGCGGTGGCAATGCACCGCAGCCACCGGGGTGCCTCCCGCTGCGCGGCCCGGCCGTGGAAACCCTTGGTCCCCAGCAGCTGCGGCACCGTGGCGGGCATGGCCTTGGCGGCGGCCACAAGCGAAGAGTCCGGGATGAGCCGGCCCGGGGCAACGTCGCGCTTGCGGGCCAGTGAATCGCGTTCCGTCCACAGTTCGCGGACCGCGGCGAGCTGGCGGCGGTCACGGATCTGGTGCAGCCCTGACGTCTTGCGCCAGGGATCCACCCGGGGAGGCGCAAGCCCGGCCGCGAGGATGGCCGCGAACTCCTGTTCGGCGTATTCAAGCTTTCCGTCGGCCTGGAGCAGCTCGATGAGCTCCTCACGCAGTTCCGTGAGGACTTCGACGTCCAGGGCCGCATACCGCAGCCAGGGCTCGGGCAGCGGGCGCGTGGACCAGTCGGCAGCGGAATGTTCCTTCGCGAGTCCGAAGCCGAGCAGCTGCTCGATGACGGCCGCGAGGCCTACCCGCGGCAGCCCGGCCAGCCGGGCAGCCAGCTCTGTATCGAACAGTTTGTGCGGCCACATGCCCAGCTCGGAAAGGCACGGAAGGTCCTGGCTCGCTGCGTGCAGGATCCATTCCACGCCGTCCAGGGCATCGTTGATGATCTGCAGGTCCCCGAAGGGTTCCGGATCGATGAGCCAGGTTCCCGAGCCTTCGCGCCGGATCTGGACCAGGAAGGCCCGCTGTCCGTAGCGGAAGCCGGAGGCACGTTCCGCGTCGACGCCGGCCGGACCTGTCCCGGCGGCGATGGCGGCTGCGCAGCGTTCCAGGCCGGCAGGGGTTTCAATTACGAGCGGCACTCCGTCGCGGGGGGCATCGAGGTCGATGACCTCGGGGACCAGGCTGTCGAAGCCTTCCACCGTGATGTGGGGAGTAATGTCAGCAGCCGGGACGCCGGCTGTGGTGTGTTCCGGATTTTGAGGGGTCATGATGCCTTCAGTTTACCGACATCGCGCTGAAGGGCGTCCCGCCGTGGCCAGCCATGGTCAGTTGCGCCTCCTGCGGGGCAGGGCGGTCACGCCCTCCGGCAGCGGGGGCAGTCCGGCGAAGGTGCAGACCATGTCCGACCACGCTTCCAGGTGGGACCGGATATCCGGTCCGGCGGGCGTCCAGGAAGCCCGCAATTCGATGTCGATCGAACCGGGCCGGTCCGAGAGGGTGCCGAAGCTCTCGGACAGGACCCTGGTGGCCGTCCCGCCCGCCGCCCGGTAGGGTGCCCGGTGGTTCTCCAGCGCTTCGACGAGCCAGGTCCACGCCACCGAGCCGAGCATCTCGTCGTTTCCCATTTCCGGCTCCAGCTGGGCGCGGATGTAGGTCACGATCCGGAACTCCCCGTCCCACACCGCTGATCCGTCAGGGTCGTAGAGCAGGATGAAGCGGCCGGTGGCGAGTTCTTCGTTGTCATCGTCAACGGTGCCGGCGGCGCGGACGAGCGCCGCGGACACCGGCCCGTGCACTGCTGCCGGTGCCGGGTGCGGGACAGGCCCGATGACCTCAGCGCCAAGGGCCACCGCAAAAGGTGCCAGCCTTGAGGGCGCGGGGATCTCGTCCAGGTGCAGCTCACTGCGGCATCGTGCTTTTCGAAGGGATCCCAGTGCGGTAAGGAACTCCGCGGGAACCTGGTCGAGTGCGTTCACATTCGCAGGTTACGCAAGATGTGGCGCCGATCCCGGCAGGCTCGCCGCCCCGGACGCCCGCTCAACCGGCCGCCAGCTCCCGTTTGATGGCGGCGACGAACGAATCCACGTCCTCTTCGCTCGTGTCGAACGAGCACATCCAGCGCACTTCCCGGGCGGCTTCGTTCCAGTCATAGAAGCGGAAGGATTCCCGCAACCGGTCCGCAACGCCCTCGGGCAGGATGGCGAACACTCCGTTGGATTCCGTCTTCTGGGTGGGCTCCACGCCGTCGATCGCGTCCACGGCAGCGCGCAGCCGGGCAGCCATCGCGTTGGCGTGCCTGGCTGACCGCAGCCACAGGTCGCCCTCGAGCAGCGCGATGAACTGGGCGGACATGAACCTCATTTTGGAGGCCAGCTGCATGTTCATCTTGCGCAGGTACACCAGGCCGTGGGCGGCCTCCGGGTTCAGTGCCACCACCACCTCGCCGAACAGCAGCCCGTTCTTGGTGCCGCCGAAGGAGAGGATGTCCACACCGGCGTCGCGCGTGAACGCCCGCAGCGGCACGTCGAGGTGGGCTGCTGCGTTCGCCAGCCGGGCGCCGTCCATGTGGAGCTTCATGCCCTTGGCATGGACGTGGTCGGCGATCGCGCGGACCTCTTCGGGTGTGTAGCAGGTGCCAAGCTCGGTGGTCTGGGTGATGGATACGGCCAGGGGCTGGGCGCGGTGTTCGTCGCCCCACCCCCAGGCTTCCCTGTCGATCAGCTCCGGAGTGAGCTTGCCGTCAGCGGTGGGGACCTGGAGCAGCTTGATGCCGCCGATCCGCTCGGGCGCTCCGTTCTCGTCCATGTTGATGTGCGCCGTCGATGCGCAGATCACCGCGCCCCAGCGGGGGAGCAGGGACTGGAGGGAGAGCACGTTGGCTCCGGTTCCGTTGAAGACCGGGAAGCATTCGATGCCTGCGCCGAAGTGCCCTTCCATCAGAACCTGCAGCCGGGCGGTGTAGTCGTCTTCGCCGTAGGAGACCTGGTGCCCCTCGTTTGCTGCTGCCAGTGCCGCCAGGACTTCGGGGTGGACGCCTGAGTAGTTGTCGGAGGCGAAGCCCCGGACGGCGGGGTCGTGGAGCCGTGCCGCGGTGGCGGCAGGGGCAGTTTCAACTGTGGTTGTCATCGCTTTGGTCACGCTTTCAGTCTAGGGATGTCCGCGGTCAACGGCTAAGGAGCAGCCGCTGGCCGTTCAGTTCCGCCGCGGGGGCGGTGAAGAGTCCGACGGCGGCGGCGGCCAGATCCGCAACGTCGGTATAGCCGGGGAAGCTGCGGCCGGGGGACTTGGCGCGCATCCCGGGGTCCACGAGGCCTCTGACGACAAAGATGACCGCGGCGCTGTGCTGTTCGCCGCTGCTGCTGCGCGTTTCCGTGCTGAAGCCCTCGGCCACCGCCAGGGTCCAGGCTTCGGCGGCGGCCTTGGCCGCAACGTAGCTGGCGCCGGCCGCCGTCGGGGTGGCTACTGCCGTGGAGGTAACCATGGCAAAACGGCCGGTGTCGGAGGCCGCGAGGTCGTCGTAGAACACCCGCGTCACATTCCTCAGGGTGGTGATGGCGCCGCGTTCCAGGAAGTCCCAGTCCTCGTCAGTCTGGTCCGTGATGCCGCTGGCGCCGCGCCAGCCGCCCACAAGGTGTATGACGCCGTCGACCCTTCCGGCACTGCCGGAAATCGTGGCGTGCAGTGCCCTGACATTCGCCAGGCTGGCGAGGTCGCAGGTCAGCGGAACGACGCCGTCACCTGCTTCCGCAGCGGCGGCCCCGATCCGGGGGCCGTCCGAACCGACAGTGAAGACCGTATGGCCGGCTCCGCGCAATGCGCGTGCCGTGGCGATCCCGGACGGTCCGCTGCCGCCGGTGACCACAACGTTCAATGGGCGTCCGGCACTCATCCGGCGTTCAGTGCCCGGGTGGAGCCGCCGTCGTTCGTCGCTGTTCCGGTGTCCGACGTCCCGGTGATGCCGGCCGTGGATTCGATGACCGGGCGCATCTTCTTTTCGAGTGCCTCGTAGAACATGGACAGCGGGAATTCGTCGTCGAGCACCTGGTCCGTGAGGCCGCGTGGTGGTCCGTCCAGCGGGAGGGCAGCGGGCCCCTTGGCCCAGACGGAGGCCGGGTGGGGTGTGACTGTACCGGAAATCAGCTCATAGGCCGCGAGCCAGTGGGCCGCCTTGGGACGGTCGATCGAGCGCCAGTACAGCTCCTCGATCCGGGCGCCGAGCTCAACCACCACGTCCGCAGCCTCATCCCAGTCGATGCTGAGCTTGCTGTCGGTCCAGTGCAGGACACGGTGCTGGTGCATCCAGGCGAACAGCAGCTGTCCGCCGAGGCCGTCATAGTTGCGGACCCGGCTGCCGGTGATGGCGAAGCGGAAGATCCGGTCGAAGATGACGGCGTACTGGACCAGCTTGGCGTGCCGGCGTGCTTCCGGATCGGCGTCTTCGTCCTTTTCGATCTTCACGGATTCGCGGAAGGCTGTCAGGTCGCAGCGGAGTTCCTCCAGGGAGTACAGGAAAAAGGGCATGCGCTGCTTGATCATGAAGGGATCGAACGGCAGGTCGCCGCGCATGTGCGTGCGGTCGTGGATGAGGTCCCACATCACGAAGGTTTCCTGGGTGAGCTTCTGGTTTTCGAGGAGTTCCGCGGCTTCGGCCGGCAGTTCCAGGCGGGTGATGTCGGCGGCCGCCCGGAGGACCCGGCGGAAGCGGGCCGCCTCCCGGTCCGCGAAGATGGCGCCCCAGGTGAAGGTGGGCGTTTCCCGGACCGCGACGGTTTCCGGGAACAGCACGGCCGAGTTGGTGTTGTAGCCCGGGGTGAAGTCCAGGAACCGGATCGGAACGAACAGCTTATTGGAGTAGTCGCCCTCCTCGAGGCCGGCTATGAACTCCGGCCAGATGACCTCGATGAGGACGGCCTCGACAAGGCGGCTGCTGCTGCCGTTCTGCGTGTACATGGGGAAAACCACCAGGTGCCGCAGCCCGTTGACCCGGTGCTGCTGCGGCTGGAAGGCGAGCAGCGAATCCAGGAAATCCGGCACGCCGAAGCCGCGGGCGGCCCACCGGCCGAAGTCGCGGACGAGGAGTTCAAGGTAGCGGGCGTCGTGCGGGAACTCGGGGGCAAGCGCCTCCACCGCTGCGGTGATGGTGCCGACGTGTCCGGCGGCGGCCGCATGGTCAGCGGCGTCGGGCACCGAACCGTCCTGGGTCTGGAGAGCCTGCAGGGCGGTGGCGGCGGCCTTGAGCCGTACCCACTCCGGGTGGTTTTCGGTGAGCAGGCCGGGTGCGGTGAGAGCGGTCGTAGTCATGGTCGGCGATCGCCTTTCTGGTTGCTTGGAGCTTCTACGGCGAGCGTAGCAAGCAAACAGTTCTTCTAATGCAAAATATGCCTGAGCATAAGTAAGTCTTGGGCAAGTGGCTCAGCAAGCCTGCCCCAGCTATAGCGGTGGGCGTGGCTGCCTGTCCCGGCGCTCGCTTGATGGGAGCCCGGCGGTGGCCCGCTGCGTAACTGGCCACCGCGGGCGCCGGGGCGGAACGGACTACTTGGCGGAGTCGTCCGCCGTAACCAGCTTCAGCGAGACGGAGTTGATGCAGAAGCGCTGGTCTGTGGGGGTGCCGTAACCCTCGCCCTCGAACACGTGGCCCAGATGGGAATCGCAGTTGGCGCAGCGGACCTCCACCCGGTCCATGCCCATGGTGCGGTCATGGATGTAGCGGACGGTGCCGTCTGCAAGCGGGGCCCAGAATGACGGCCAGCCACAGTGGGAATCGAACTTTTCATTGCTGGTGAACAGTTCCGCACCGCAGGCGCGGCAGTTGTAGACACCCGCCGTGTGGGTATCCCAGTACTCGCCCGTGTAGGGACGCTCGGTCCCGGCCTGGCGGAGCACCCGGTACTCCTCCGGAGTCAGCTCCCGGCGCCATTCCTCGTCAGATTTTTCAACCGGCGGAGTGGTGTTTTCGGTTCCGGGTGCGGCGCCGGGGGACGGGATGGGCGCGACTTTTGGCCTGTTGCTAAAGATGCTCATAGCTTCAATAACGCTCAGGAGTCCCCGATAAATCCCGAACCTGCGTACAGGTGCAGCACGGGCAGTCCCAGCTGGTCCTGGGCCTTGTTGGCCCAGTCGGTGTGGAACGTGTCCGCGATGGCGTGCGGGCGGGTAATAACGACAGCCTGGCCTGCCCCGAGTTCCTTGACCTTGGCCACCAGGCCCTGGACGGCGCCACCGTCCACTACTTCGCCGGTAACTCCGCTGCCGATCCCGGCCAGCGCGTTGAGCGACACCGCCAGGGTCTCGGCGGCGGCGGCCCGTTCCGACGCAGGGTCCGGGGAATGCGAGGTCAGCTCCCGGAAGGCCTTCGCGACGTCCAACAGGGACAGGTTTTCGAGGAAGTCGACCAGGAGGTGCCGTTCGGTGTTGGCCGGCACCAGCACGACCAGGGGCGCGTCACCCCCGTCCACCAGTCGTTCGATGTTCACGCGGTCGTCCGCACCCAGCGGCTCTTCTGTCAGAATGACGATTGGATCGCTCATGTCCTCAGCCTAGTCCCGGCCTGACCATCCCGCACGGATTTCGTCCGGGAGGGCCCGCAGCAGTAAGAATGGATCCATGGCATCCATTCCGGGGCTGCGCCCGGCCACCATAGCGAATCCGCCCCTGGCAACGGGCAAGGTCCCCTCCACCCCTGAAGCCGGCATGTCCTCGAGCGCCAAGTGGGCCCTGGGTGGCGTCATCGCAGGAGGTGCCGCCGCTGGCCTGCTGGGCGCCGGATCCTCGGCGCTCGCACTCTACTTTGCCCGGCGGGTCATCACTCCGGTGCGGGTCCGGGACGAGAACCAGGAAGTACTGGCTGTCATCCGTGCCGCGGGAGGCCTCCAGGTCATCCTTGCCGCGACAGACGACGCCACCGTGCAGGGCGTCTACGGGCTGTTCTTCGACGGCGGCCGCGGCCACGCACGGATCGGCAGGATCATTTCGTATTCACCTGCGGAACGCACGGTCCTGCGCGAAGTCGAAGCGGTGTATGCCGGCGACCTCACCACCGCCCGCCGCGGCTACTGGAGCGGCGCCGCCTACCCGGATGCGGCTTCCATCGGACTGTCGGCCGAGGATGTACAGATCGACGTTGAAGGCGGGATCGCCCCGGCCTGGCTGGTGCGAGGGGCTCCGTCATCGGACATCTGGGCCATCATGGTCCACGGCCGCGGCGCCAGCCGGCAGGAATGCCTGCGCGCCCTGCGGCCGGCTCAGGAGCTCGGCATGACAAGCCTGGTGATCTCCTACCGCAACGACGGCCTGGCGCCGTCGGCCCCTGACGGGCGCTACGGCCTGGGCTCCACCGAATGGCGCGACGTCGAGGCAGCGATCAGCTTCGCCGTCGCCAACGGCGCAAAGGAAGTAGTGCTGTTTGGGTGGTCCATGGGAGGCGCGATCTGTTTGCAGACGGCCGACCTCTCCCGGCACCACCAGCGGATCCGGGCCATGGTGCTGGACGCACCGGTGGTGGACTGGGTCAATGTCCTGGCGCACCATGCGCAGCTGAACCGAATCCCGTCCGCGGTGGGACGCTACGGGCAGCTGATGATGAGCCACCCGCTGGGCCGCCGCCTGACCGGGCTGGCGGCGCCGGTGGACCTGAAGTCGATGGACTGGATCTCCCGGGCCGTGGAACTCAGGACCCCCACGCTGATCCTGCACAGCGTCGACGACGAATACGTCCCCTACGGACCGTCAGCAACCATTGCGGAGAAAAACCCGGAGATGGTCACCTTCGAGACCTTCCGGGACGCCCGGCACACCAAGGAATGGAACGTCGATCCGGAGCGCTGGGAAGGCCTGGTCACCGCGTGGCTGCGGCGGCAGCTGGCCCCGCGGGCCAATCCGGGTTCCCGCTCCCGGGAGCGCGATGACGCCGGACCGCGCCACGCACCGGACGCCCCGGGGACAACCGCCGGCCCTGCCGCTAACGGTCCGGAGTAACTTTCGGCCCGGTCCCGATGCGGGCCGTAACTGCACCGGTGAGCCGCACGAGGTGGTCCGGACCCAGTTCGATGTCCAGGCCGCGCCGGCCGCCGGAGACCAGGATGCTGTCCTGGCCCAGGGCGCTCTCATCCAGGACTGTGGGGGAAGGCTGGCGCTGGCCCAGCGGGGAAATTCCGCCCAGCACATAGCCGGTCCTGCGCTGGGCCGTGGCCGGATCCGCCATGGCGGCCTTCTTGCCGCCGAGCGCAGCGGCAATGGCTTTCAGGTCAAGGTTTCCATTGACCGGGACGATCCCCACCGCGAGCCTGCCGTCGACCTCCACCATGAGCGTCTTGAAGACCTTGGCCGGATCCACGCCCAGGACCTCGGCGGCCTCCATGCCGTAGCTGGTGGCCGAGGGGTCGTGGGCGTACGGATGCAGTACAAAAGGAACGCCGGCTGCAGCGAGTGCTGCTGTAGCCGGCGTTCCTTGGGAAACCTGTTTGCGCGCCATGGGGTGCCTGGGCCGCGGCTCAGGCTTTCAGCGCGGCGGAGGCAGCGACCTTGCGCTTGATCCGGCCCAGCATGGCCGTCATTCCCCGCATGCGCAGGGGAGTGATGGCACGCGTGAGCCCCAGTAGTTCGGGCATGTCGTCCGGCACCGCCAGGATCTCGGAGGCCGTCAGGCCGTCGAGTCCCTCATGCAGGACACCGGCGAAGCCGCGGGTGGTGGGGGCTTCCGGCGGCGCCTTGAAGAACAGCCGAAAGTTTTCCGGAGAACCAGCATCCGGCCGTTCCGTCTCAATGGTCAGGAACAGGGGCGACTGGCACTCCACGACCTGCTCCAGCAGTTCCGGATGGTCCTTCAACCGGTCCGGAAGCTCAGGGAGCCCCTGCGAGAACTCCAGCAGCAATTGCAGCCGCTCGGGTTCGGTAAGGGCCTGGAAGTCGTCAACTATTTCCGCCAGTGCGGCGGGAAGGGCTTGGTTACTCATCGAGTCCAGTTTACGCCGGTACCGTGCCGCGCTCGGTGCCCTTGGCGATCGGCACGCGGACGGCGTTGCCCCACTCGGTCCACGAGCCGTCATAGTTACGCACGGTGTCGAAGCCCAGCAGGTACTTCAGGGCGAACCAGGTGTGGCTGGAACGCTCGCCGATGCGGCAGTACGCCACAACGTCGTCGCCCGCCGTGAGGCCGGCTTCGCCGAGGTAGAGGGCTTCGAGTTCGCCCCGGTTACGGTACGTTCCGTCGCCGGCCGCCGCGCGGGCCCAGGGAATCGAGGCCGCCGTGGGGATGTGGCCGCCGCGCAGGGCGCCTTCCTCGGGGTAGGCAGGCATGTGGGTGCGCTGGCCGGTGTACTCCTCGGGGGAGCGGACGTCGATCAGCGGCTTGCCGAAGTGCGCCAGCACGTCTTCCTTGAAAGCGCGGATCGGGGCATCGTTACGCTCCACCTCGGGGTATTCGGCGGGGGAGGGAACAGTGACGTCCGTGGTCAGCTTGTGGCCTTCGGCGATCCACTTGTCCCGGCCGCCGTCGAGCAGGCGGACGTCCTCGTGGCCGAAGAGGGTGAAAACCCACAGGGCGTAGGCGGCCCACCAGTTGGACTTGTCGCCGTAGATGACCACGGTGGAGTCACGGGAGATGCCCTTGGCAGCCGCGAGGGCCGCAAACGCCTTGCCGTCAACATAGTCGCGGGTGACCTCGTCGTTCAGGTCGGTGTGCCAATCGATCTTGACGGCGCCCGGGATATGGCCGGTTTCGTAGAGCAGAACATCTTCATCGGACTCAACCACCACGAGTTTGCCGTCGGCGACGGCGCCGTTTTCAATGGCCTCTGCGAGCCATTCGGTGGACACAAGGCGTTCCGGGTTCGCGTACTCGGCGAACTTTTCATTCTGTTCAACGGGGTAGGACATAGGGATGGCCTTTCACTGAAACGGTCAGGGGACCCATGCCGCCGGGAGGCGTCGCTGCGGCCGGGCCAGTTCCAACACTAGCCACGGGCCGGAAGTATTGCGCCCCTGCGTTCACAGAGGGAAATATGGCATTCGTCACGTGGGCTGTCCGCCCTATGAAGCCGGCGCCGCATTGCCGGTATCCTTTCTGGGGACACGAGACCAGCAGAACGGACCACCTTGGTACAGATCGAACAGCTCTCCGCGCGGACACCGGCGGTTTCCGTGGATGAACTCCTCAAGGGTTTCTATCCCTCGCCGCGCTTCGGGGAGGTTTCCTTCGGCAGCTACCGGCCGGACCCCTCACAGCCCAGCCAGGCCGGAGCAGTGACCGCGCTGTCGTCCTTCGCGGAGGGCGTCGGAGCCAACGGCAGCTCCGGTCTGTTCAAGAAGCTGTTTGCGAAGAAGGACAATTCCCGCGCGGGCATCTACCTCGACGGCGGTTTTGGCGTGGGCAAGACCCACCTCCTGGCGTCCCTGTGGCACGCGTCCCCGGGTCCCAAGGCTTTCGGCACGTTCGTTGAATACACCAACCTCGTCGGCGCGCTCTCGTTCCGCAAGACGGTGGAAGCCCTCAGCCACTACAAGCTGGTGTGCATCGATGAGTTCGAGCTCGACGATCCTGGCGACACGGTCCTGATGTCCCGGCTGATGCGGGAACTGGCCGACGCCGGCGTCAAGCTCGCCGCGACCTCGAACACGCTTCCCGGGTCGCTCGGCGACGGACGGTTCGCCGCCGTCGACTTCCAGCGCGAGATCCAGGTGCTGGCGGACCAGTTCGACGTCGTCAGGATCGACGGCGAGGATTTCCGCCACCGCGGACTCCCGGCAGCGCCGGCTCCCCTGAAGAACGAAGACCTGACGCACCACATGCAGGCGGAGTTCCATGGAAAGACGGTGGCCCGGGACGACTTCAAGACCCTGATCAACCATCTTGCGGGTGTCCACCCCAGCCGGTACCGGCAGCTCCTGGCCGGAATCGAAGGCGTGGTGTGGCGTGACGTCGAAACCATTACCGAGCAGGCTGTTGCCCTGCGCTTTGTGGTGTTGGCGGACCGGCTCTACGACAAGGATGTCCCCATCCTTGCGAGCGGCGTCCCCTTTGACCAGCTCTTCACCGACGAGATGATGACCGGCGGCTACACCAAGAAGTACTACCGGGCGGTTTCCCGGCTGACGGCGCTGGCCCGCGAGGGGCAGAACCACGAACCGTCCTAGCTTTTGAACACGGCCGTTGAACACGGCGCTTGAACGCCGTGCCCAGGCACCGCTTTAAACGCCAAAGGTGCCGGCGCCGCCTCACGGCGGGACCGGCACCTCGCTGACGTTCCTGGGTTAGAGGCCCTGCTGCCGGGGTTCCCCGGCTACAGGTGGCTCTCCGGCGACGGGAGGTTCTTCGACAGGAGCCGTGTCCGGCTTCGGGTCGACCTTGTCCACGAGGCCGGTCGCGCCCTTCTGGACGGTATCGATCTTATCGGCGTACTTTCCGCCGGTCTTTGAGTCGATGAAATCACCGGCTTTGCCGATGCCGTCCTTGATGGCCTGTTCATTGCCACCAACCAGTCGCTGAGCCTTGCCCTTCAGATCGTCAAGAATACCCACGGGCACCTCCCTTCTGTCGCGGAGCCAGATCGCTCCTCCGCCTTCGATCCTAGCCCCGTACCCTGGACGTGCCAAGGGCAGGGCCAACGGCACGGCCAGCGGCAGGATTAGGGTCTGTCCAGGGTCTTGAGGCCCTATCAAGGGCCGGGTCGGCGGATTCGGGCAACAAAAAAGCAGCTCCGGGGAGCTGCTTTGTGGTGGGCGATACTGGGATCGAACCAGTGACCTCTTCCGTGTCAGGGAAGCGCGCTACCGCTGCGCCAATCGCCCGCGCCCGGAAGAATCCGGCGGGAACATCCGGCGTAGCCGGGGTGTTGCGACATTAAAGAAAAGAGAGCGGACGACGAGATTCGAACTCGCGACATCCACCTTGGCAAGGTGGTGCTCTACCAGCTGAGCTACGTCCGCACATGAAGCACGTACCGGTGCTACCGGCCGTTCAACAACAAGCAAGTTCCCTTGCTCTGGTGGGCGATACTGGGATCGAACCAGTGACCTCTTCCGTGTCAGGGAAGCGCGCTACCGCTGCGCCAATCGCCCAAATGTTCTCCGGGGTTAACCGGAAACCAAGGTTTTCACCGAGGTGGGTACGGGATTCGAACCCGTGTATACGGCTTTGCAGGCCGCTGCCTCGCCTCTCGGCCAACCCACCGTGTAAGCCAGATTCCTGGGAATCTTTGCCTTGACAGTGTCCTGCGAGCGGACGACGAGATTCGAACTCGCGACATCCACCTTGGCAAGGTGGTGCTCTACCAGCTGAGCTACGTCCGCATTATTGTCAGCATTTCCGTGCCGCATTCGGCATTTCCTCGCGTTCCAACGAGTAAGAACTCTATAGGAGGTTCAGGGAACTTACAAATCGGGAGCGCGCCGACGACGTGTGATGGCTCCGCTTCCTTGAAATCTAGCGGATTTTGCTAATTACAGGGGTGTCATTAGGCGGGGGCGCCCCACTGGTGCCACTCATGCTTAGGCGACGCAATCGGACGCTGCGCGGGCGTCGAACGGCCCGATTTCCAAATGCCGCCGGGGTGGGCTAGCATTCAATGGCATTGGGGCGATTGGCGCAGTGGTAGCGCGCTTCGTTCACACCGAAGAGGTCACTGGTTCGAACCCAGTATCGCCCACCAATGAATGGCCCGTTCCGCTGAATCAGCGGAACGGGCCATTTCGCTTTTTGGGTTGCCCGGTCCCTTCAGCACTTCACGCACGTATTCCTGTCAGCCCTTCATGAAAGAGTATTTGCATGACTGATCCACTCCTTGCCCACGCCACGGAATACGGCCGGATGTATGCACGCTCAACATCCGACGCATTCTCCGTTCCGTCCATTACGACGGTCATCGGCCAGCAGCCGCACGGCCTTGACGGCTGGTTCGGGTACATGGGGGCGAACAGCCTTGCCAACGATCCGGCGCTCCCCGCCATCCTGGGAAGTCCGGCCAAAGTCCGCCAGGCGGTCAGCCGGGCGGCCAAAGCCGCAGAAACCTACCGCGACGACGCCGCGAAGCGCGGGGACCGGGTTCACAACTACTGCGAACAGGTTGCGCTCAGGGCCCTCGGCCGGCCCCATCAAATGAAGGAAATGCGGGAGGCGCTGGCGGCCAACGGCGAGGAAGCCTTTGCTGCCCGCTTCGATGAGTGGTGGGAACTCTTCGGCGTGGAGCCCATCGCACCGGAAGTCACGGTCTGGAACAAAACGGTGGGCTACGCAGGCACCCTTGACCTTGTGGCAAAGATCAACGGCAGGACCTGCATCATCGACTACAAGACCAAAGGCACCACCCGGGACGGCGCCGTCAAGCCGCTGGACGACAAAGTGGTGATGCAGCTGGTGGCAGGGATGAAAGCCGAGGAAAGTCTGGTTGATCCCGTTGCGGGGGAGTGGGAGCCGTGGAAGCACGGTGATTCCCCGTTGCTGCTGGCGGTCGCCGTGGGCGAAACTGAGGTCCGGCCGATGCGGGCCAACCCGGATGTGCTCAAGCACCACTGGTGGAAGTTCTGCTCCCTCCGCCGGGTCTGGGAGATGTCTGCTGACACGGTCAGCGCCGGGACGGCACTGCTTCCGGTGGCGCCGCCGGCGCTGCCGGTAGCAGCGCCCGCGCTGCAGGCTGTGCCCGGAAGGTAGCGGGCCAACTAAACTGGACTGGATCCCGTAGCGCCCACCAAAGGACAGATTGCACATGGCCATTTTGAGTATCCGCATCATCGGCGACCCCGTGCTGCGCACAGTGGCCGATCCCGTGACGGAATTCGGGCCGGAACTCGCAAAACTGGTTGCCGACATGACGGAAACCATGGAGGACGTCGACGGCGCGGGCCTGGCCGCGCCGCAGGTCGGGGTGAGCAAGCGGGTTTTCACCTACCGCATCGGCGGCATGGAGGGCCACATCATCAACCCCGTGCTGGAGAACAGCGACGACTTCCAGCCCGATGAGGTGGAAGGCTGCCTGTCCATCCCGGGCCTTGGCTTTCCCGTCCGCCGCCGCCGGGCCACCCGCGTGACCGGCGTCGACCTGCACGGCAACCCCGTCTCCGTGGATGGCGAGGGCATGCTTGCCCGCTGCTTCCAGCATGAAACGGACCACCTCGACGGCATTCTCTTCACCGACAGGCTCGAAGGCGAAGACCGCAAGGCCGCGCTGCGCTCCATCCGCAATGCCAACTACGACGCCATCACCGAAAAGACGACGTCGAAGCGGGCGAAGACCGTGGGCTCCAGCTTCGGTGGCGGAAGCTTTGGCAGCGGCAGTTTCGGCGCCGGCGAGTGAGGGTACTCTTTGCCGGCACCCCGGCTGTCGCCGTACCGTCCCTCAACGCATTGCTACAGGCCGGCTTTGACGTCGTTGCCGTGCTGACCCGGCCGGATGCGCCGATTGGGCGCAAACGCGTGCTGACGCCGTCGCCCGTTGCCGCGCGCGCCGCCGAACTGGGTATTGAAGTGATCCACGCCGCCAAAGTGGATGCGGATGTCACGGCAAGGATCGCCGGAGTCGCGCCGGATGTCGCGGCGATCGTCGCGTACGGCGGCCTGATTCCGCGCGCGGCCCTGGACGTTCCACGGCACGGCTGGATCAACCTGCACTTCTCGCTGCTGCCCGCCTGGCGCGGTGCTGCGCCGGTGCAGCGCGCCGTCATGGCCGGCGATGACATCACCGGCGCTGTCACGTTCCTCCTCGAGGAAGGGCTGGACACCGGCCCCGTGTTCGGCACCCTCACCGAGGCGGTCCGCCCGGAGGACACCGCCGGTGATCTCCTGGAGCGCCTCTCGCATAGCGGCGCGGTCCTGCTGGCCCAGACTCTTTCTGCAATTGAGTCCGGGCGGGCTGCAGCCGTCCCCCAGACGGGGGACGTGTCCCTGGCGCCCAAACTGGGCATCGACGACGGCCGGATTGACTGGCACGAGCCTGCCCTCGCGATTGGGCGCAGGGCCCGCGGTGTCACGCCCGAACCCGGCGCATGGACCACGCTTGAAGGGCAGCGCGTCAAACTCGAACCGGTGGTGCTCCGCGCCGAGGGCCCGGAACTGAAGCCGGGGCAGGTGCTGCTGGACGGAAAGAGCGTGCTGGTAGGGACGGGGTCCCACCCTGTTGAGCTGACGCGGATACAGCCCTCGGGCAAGAAGATGATGGCCGCCGCTGATTGGGCGCGCGGACAAGCTGCACTGGAAGGCGTGGTATTCGAATGAGTGAGTCCGGAACGGGCGGCAGCAGCCGCGGCAGGGATCCCCGGCACGGGAAAACAGCCGGCGGAGGGCAGTCCGGCGGCAGCCGCCATGGCAGCCAGCGGGACGCCCAGGGCCGGGAGCGCAACCGCGGCCCGAAGCGGAACTTCACCGAGAACGCCCCCTCCCAGCGCACCCGCCGGGCTGATCCGGCCCGCCTGGTGGCTTTTGAAGTGCTGCGCGCCGTCGCCTCGGACGATGCCTACGCCAACCTCGTGTTGCCGGCCCGGATCCGCCACCACGGGCTGGACAAGCGGGACGCCGGGTTCGCCACGGAGCTGAGCTACGGGGCCCTGCGCGGCCAGGGAACGTATGACGCCGTCCTGGCCCGCTGCGTCGACCGCCCGCTGGACCAACTGGACCCCGCCATCCTGGACGCCCTGCGGATCGGCGCCCACCAGCTGCTGGCCATGCGCGTCCCCGCCCACGCTGCCCTGGACCAGACCGTGGGGCTGGCCCGCGCCGTCATTGGCGCCGGGCCCTCTGCGCTCATCAACGCGGTACTCCGCAAAGTCTCCGCCCACACCCTCGAGGAGTGGCTGGAGCTGCTCCTCAGCGACGAGACGGACGAGACCCGGATCGCCTCCATCCGCTACGCCCACCCGGAGTGGATTGTCCGCGCGTTGAGGCAGTCCCTCGTGGCACACGGCCGCTCCGTCACCGAAATCAACGAACTCCTCGAGGCGGACAACGCAGCCCCGGTGGTGAACCTCGTGGCGTTGCCCGGGCTGGGCAGCCTGGACGAGGCGCTGGAAGGCGGAGCAACCGCAGGCGAGCTCGTGGAAGGATCGGCGCTCTCCAGCGGCGGAGACCTGGGCCGGCTGGCGTCGGTGCGCGAAGGCAGCACCAGGGTCCAGGATGTGGGCTCGCAGCTGGTGGCCCGCGCCATGGCCGCCGTGGACCTGGCGGCCGTCGATGGGGAGCGTGCGCACCTGGCGGCCACTGGCCAGGCCGGCGAAAAATGGCTGGACCTCTGCGCTGGACCGGGCGGCAAGGCGGCGCTGCTGGGTGCCCTCGCCCGGGAGCAAGGCGCCACCCTGCTGGCCAATGAACCCGCACCACACCGTGCCAAGCTGGTGCGGCAGGCACTTTCCGCGGTTCCGCACGAGGTCTGGCATGTCCGGACCGGGGACGGCCGCGACGTAGGAACGGAAATGGCGGAGACTTTCGACCGCGTGCTGGTGGACGTCCCCTGTAGCGGGCTCGGTGCCCTGCGGCGTCGGCCCGAGTCGAGGTGGCGGCGGACCCCCAAGGACCTCGCGGACCTTGGCCCGCTCCAGCGCGAGCTGCTCAAGTCGGCGCTGGATGCCGTCCGGCCCGGCGGCGTGGTGGCCTACGTGACCTGCTCACCGCACCCCGCCGAGACAACCGCCGTCGTCACCGATGCGCTGCGCAAGCGCGATGACCTCGAACTGCTCGACGCCGGCGCCGCCCTGGACAAGGTGAGCCTGCCCGGCCACCTTGAAGCCGGGCATGAACTGACGGCCCAGCTGTGGCCCCACGTGCACCGGACCGACGCCATGTTCCTGGCCCTCATCCACAAGAAACCCTGATCCCTCCGCCCTTTGTGAAAGGAGCCGACATGGCTCAGTGCTGCATCAACCCCAGCATCCTCTCCGCCGACTTCGTCAACCTCGAGGCGGAGCTGCGCAGAATCAGCAACGCCGATGCCGTCCATGTCGACGTCATGGACAACCACTTTGTGCCGAACCTGACCCTCGGCCTGCCTGTGGTCCAGCGCATCCAGGCCGTCAGCCCGGTGCCGCTGGATGCGCACCTGATGATCGCCGACGCGGACCGCTGGGCACCGGCTTACGCCGATGCCGGCGTCGCCTCCGTGACGTTCCACGTCGAAGCCTCGATCGCGCCCATCAAACTGGCGCGTGAACTCCGGGCCCGCGGCGCGAAGGCCGGAATGGCACTGCGCCCCGGCACCCCGGTGGAGCCGTACCTGGACATGCTGTCCGAACTGGACCTGCTCCTGATCATGACCGTGGAACCGGGTTTCGGCGGCCAGTCATTCCTTGACCTCACTCTCCCCAAGATCAGGCGGGCCCGGGCAGCCATCGATGGGTCCGGCACCGGCGTGGCGCTGCAGGTGGACGGCGGCATCACCGAGGAGACGATCGTCCGGGCAGCCGAGGCGGGCGCCAACGTCTTCGTCGCCGGGTCCGCCGTGTACGGCGCGGACGACCCCGCAACGGCGATTGACCGACTCAGGGCCGCCGGCTCGCGCCCGGTTTCGGCCGGGGCGCATGCCGTCCCGGAATCATGACGGAGTCTGACGGGAATAGCAGGACCAGTCATTCAGTTGTGACAGAATAACAACACACATACGTGCTCCGGGGTCGGTGTAAGTCCGAACCGGCGGTGACAGTCCGCGACCCGCGAGCCGGCACAGCTCCTATCCAGGAGCTGTTCCGGCGGACGGTTGAACCGGTGAAATTCCGGTACCGACAGTTAAAGTCTGGATGAGAGAAGCACGTACAGCTGTTACTGCAGCGCCCTTCCGGCGGTGCGGTACTGCGCTGTCGTATACCCCCGGAGCCGACGCGGTTCTTGAGGGAAGGAACGACGAACGCTTTGACGCCGCAGACAACAGCCATGTTCAGCGCTGCCGAGATCGATGCCATGGAGGCCGCCCTCGACGCGGCCCTCCAGGGTCCCCGCGGGGCAAACCCGCTGGTGGGCGCCGTCGTCGTCGGATCCAACGGCCAGCGGCTGGTGACCGGATACCACCGCGGCGCCGGGACCGCCCACGCGGAGGCAGACGCCATTGCCCAAGCAGGCATGAAAGGCATCGACCTCGCGGGGTCCACCATGGTGGTCAGCCTGGAACCCTGCAACCATTGCGGGCGGACGGGGCCGTGTGCCCAGGCCATCATCGACGCCGGCATCGCGTCCGTGGTGTACGCCGTGGACGACCCCCACGATCCTGCCGCGGGCGGAGCCGCAACGTTGCGGGCCGCCGGCGTCGACGTCCGTTCCGGGCTGTCCGCCCGGGCCGCCTTCGAGCTGAACCGCCGGTGGTTTGAGGCCGTCATCGCCAAGCGCCCCTTCGTCACCCTCCACATCGCCCAGACGCTGGACAGCCGCATCGCGGCAGCGGACGGCACCAGCCAGTGGATCTCCAGCCCGGAATCCCTCGCTGACAACCACGGACTCCGCAGCCGGGTTGATGCCATCCTGGTGGGCACCCAAACACTCCTGGTGGACAATCCCCGGCTCACCGCCCGGGACGCCTCGGGCGAGACGGCCGGGAGCCAGCCGCTGCGGGCGGTCATGGGGCTCCGCGGAATTCCCGACGACGCCGCCATCCACGGGGACGACGGCCGCGTGCTGCACCTGCCCACCCGCGACCCGAACGAGGCCCTGGAGCAGCTCTTCTCCGCCGGCGTCCGGCACGTCATGGTGGAAGGCGGTTCCCGGATCCTGAGCGCCTTCCTCGCCGCAGGACTCGTGGACGAACTGATCGTCTACCTGGCACCCACCTTGCTCGGATCCGGTACGGCAGCGCTCGGTGACCTCGGCATCACCACCCTGGCGGAGGCCCAGTGCTGGGAATGGGATGCGGCGTCCGGGGGAGCCGTGCAGACCCTCGGCCGGGACCTGAGGCTGCACCTTTTCCCGGGGCATCCCGAACCTGCCGGGCTGGCAGTCGATGCCGGCACCGAACTTTTCCCATCCGAAATCCACCCACCCGAACCCTTACCGCACCGCACCGGCGCGGGCACCGCCACAGGAGGCCACTGATGTTTACCGGAATTATTGCCGAACAGGGCAAGGTCCTGTCCGTTCAACGCAACGGCGACGTCAGCGCCACTGTGCGCCTGCATGCGCCCGGCAGCACCGAGGGACTGGCACTTGGCGGCTCCGTGGCCGTCAACGGAGTGTGCCTGACCGCCACCGCCATTGACGGCAAGGACTTCAGCGTCGACGTCATGGGCGAGACCCTGGTGCGGAGCACCATCGGAGAGCTCGACGCCGGCGACACCGTCAACCTGGAACGCTGCGTTCCTGCCGGCGGACGCCTGGACGGACACGTTGTCCAGGGACACGTGGACGGGGTCGGCGAACTCCTCGAACGCGAGGGCCTGGGCAATTGGGACCGGCTGCGGTTCGGCGTGCCTGTACGGCTGGCACGCTACATCGCCGAAAAGGGCTCCATCGCCGTCGACGGCGTCTCCCTCACCGTCACGGCCGTCAGCGACGCCTCGGAACCGGCCCCGTGGTTCGAGGTGGGCCTCATCCCCACCACCCTCGCCGAAACCGGGCTGGGGGCGAAGAGCCTCGGCGGCAGGGTCAACCTTGAAGTTGATGTGCTCGCCAAGTACACCGAGCGCCTGCTCGCCTTCGCCGGCGGCGCTGCCACCGGCGCTGGAACAGGCAACGTGGCTGCAGGATCGGGGGATTCAAAATGAGCCAGGTCAAGCACACCCCCGAACTGCGCACCGGAGAACTGGGCGCGAGGACCGGGCTGGACCCGATCGAAGTCGCCGTGCGTGCGATGGCTGCGGGCCGTCCGGTCCTGGTAGTGGACAACGAGGACCGTGAAAACGAAGGCGACATCATTTTTGCCGCACAGCATGCCACCCCCGCCCTGATGGGCTGGACCGTCCGGTACAGCTCCGGGGTGATCTGCGTACCGCTCGACGGCGCCCGCGCCGACGCCCTGCTGCTGCCGCCCATGGTCGAGGTCAATGAGGACTCCAAGGGCACTGCCTACACGGTGTCCTGCGATGCCGCCGTCGGCGTCAGCACGGGAATCTCCGCAACGGACCGGGCGCTCACGGCACGGGTGCTGGCGGACCCCGGGAGCAGTCCGGGATCAATCACCCGTCCCGGGCATGTTTTTCCGCTGCGCGCCGTTAACGGTGGAGTGCGTGAACGTCCTGGCCATACCGAGGCGGCCGTGGATCTGTGCCGGCTTGCCGGACTGGAACCGGTGGGCGTGATCGCGGAGGTTGTGTACGACGATGGAGAAATGATGCGCCTGGACGGACTTCGCGGCTTCGCAGCAGAACATGGTTGCCCCCTGATCTCGATCGAGGATCTGGTGGCATACCTGGAAGCAGCGCAGACCACCGGACAGGCAGCGGTCCCGGCAGGGAGTGAGGAGATACGATGACGACTTCAGAGGCACGAAACGAGGTCAGGGCCGAGCGCGGGACCCACCCGGTGAGCGGGGGGCCCATCGTCCAGCTGCCCAGCGAGTTCGGGGAATTCGTGGCACAGGCCTGGACAGACCTGGTGACCGGCGCGGAGCACCTCGCGATCAGCTCCCCCCTCCCGCCCGTCGACGGAAAGGCGCCGCTTGTGCGGCTGCACTCGGAGTGCCTGACCGGAGACGTCTTCGGCTCCTACCGCTGCGACTGCGGTGAACAGCTGGCGTACGCGCTCGAAAAGATCAATGAAGAGGGCGGGACCCTGCTGTACCTGCGGGGCCAGGAAGGCCGCGGCATTGGCCTGGCCAACAAGATCAAGGCCTACGCGCTGCAGGAGGCCGGCTTCGACACCGTGGAAGCCAACGAGCACCTGGGCCTGCCTGTTGACGCGCGGCGATACAACGCCGCCGCGCAGATCCTGGCTGAGATGGGCCTCCACGATGTGCGGTTGCTGAGCAACAACCCGGACAAGCAGAACCGCCTGGCGGATGCCGGCGTCAACGTGGTGGAAATGGTCCCCACGGAGGTTCCGTCGCGCGAGCAGAACATCCGTTACCTGCAGACCAAGAAGGACCGGATGGACCATCGGCTGGTCCTCGACACCCAGACGGCGGAGCCGGTGACGGCGCTGCCGGCGGCCGGCCAGGGCCCGTTCCAGCACGAGCAAGACTGACCCGAACACGACTGACCCCAACACGTCTGACCAGATACAGAAACGAACCAGGAGACTTTAATGAGTGGACACGGCGCACCGGAGATTGACCTCACCGCCCTCGACCCGGCGGAGACGTCGCAGCTGAAGCTGGCCATCGTGGCCGCCAGCTGGCACACCCAGATCATGGACGGACTACTGGACGGCGCGCTCCGCGCCGCGAAGGACGCCGGCATCAATGAACCCACTGTCCTGCGGGTGCCGGGCAGCTTCGAGCTCCCCGTGGCCGCCGCCCGGCTTGCCAAGCACTTCGACGCCGTCGTGGCGCTCGGCGTCGTGATCCGCGGCGGCACGCCGCACTTCGAATACGTCTGCGAGGCAGCCACGATGGGCCTGACCGACGTCAGCGTCAACACCGGCGTACCCGTTGGCTTCGGCGTGCTCACATGCGATACCGAACAGCAGGGCCTGGACCGTGCGGGCCTTCCCGGCTCCTCCGAGGACAAGGGCCACGAAGCCGTCACCGCTGCGCTGGCCACCGCCGTTACCCTCAAGCAGTACCGGTAGGCGTTCCGCCTTGCTTGCTCCGGTGCCGCGTTTGTTGTGCATTGCCTCACATCGGCGCCGTCATGGAACGGCCCGACAGGCGGGGTCTGGCCCGGAGCAAGTAGGCTGGAGGGCGTGAAGAATTTCGAGACGCTGTTCGCAGAACTGAGTGAGAAGGCAGCCACCCGTCCGGCAGGCTCCCGCACCGTCGCAGAATTGGAGTCCGGAGTCCACGGCATCGGCAAGAAGGTCGTGGAGGAAGCCGCCGAAGTCTGGATGGCAGCCGAGTACGAATCCGACGAGGCCGCAGCCGAGGAAATCTCCCAGCTCCTGTACCACCTGCAGGTTCTGATGCTCGCCAAAGGCCTGACCTTGGAAGACGTCTACAAGCATCTGTAGCCATGCTGAGCGTGGCCGATTGCCTGTAACCAAGACTTCCTAACCCAGAAAGACCCCTCATGCTGCGAGTTGCCGTCCCCAACAAGGGATCCCTGTCCGAAGCGGCTTCGGCCATGCTGTCCGAAGCCGGATACCGCCAGCGCCGCGATACCCGCGAACTGGTCATGGTGGACCCGGACAACGACATTGAATTCTTCTTCCTCCGCCCGCGGGACATTGCTGTCTACGTCGGCCGGGGCACCCTCGACGTCGGCATCACCGGCCGCGACCTGCTGCTCGACGCCGAGGTGGAAGCCGAAGAGCTGCTGCCGCTGGGCTTTGCCGCCTCAACGTTCCGCTTCGCCGGCCCGGTGGGCGATTTCAGCGCAGCTGACCAGCTGGAAGGCAAACGCCTGGCCACCAGCTACGACGGCCTCCTGCGCGGCTACCTCGCCGAGCGCGGCATCAACGCCAAAGTGGTCCGCCTGGACGGCGCCGTTGAATCATCGGTGCGCCTCGGCGTCGCCGACGCGATTGCCGACGTCGTCGAAACCGGCAACACGCTCAAGGCTGCCGGGATGGAGATCTTCGGCGAACCGATCCTCAAATCGGAAGCAGTGCTGATCCGCCGCACCGGCCAAGGCACGGCGAACGGCACGGCCAAGGAGATCGAGGTGCTGATCCGGCGCCTGCAGGGCGTGCTGGTGGCCCGGCAGTATGTCCTGATGGACTACGACATCCGCAAGGAACTCGTGGAGCAGGCCGCGGCACTGACGCCCGGCCTGGAATCGCCCACTGTCTCGCCGCTGCGCGATTCGGAATGGGTTGCCGTCCGGTCCATGGTTCCCAAGAAGGAAACCAACCGGATCATGGATGAGCTCTATGACCTGGGCGCCCGCGCCATCCTGGTCAGCAGCATCCACGCCTGCCGGATCTGATCCGGGCCCGTCCAACGGCCCTCACCGAATCCCTCCAGCGAATCCTCAGGAGTAATCATGGCTGTAGCAGTGCGCGTCATTCCGTGCCTGGACGTTGACGCCGGCCGCGTGGTCAAGGGCATCAATTTCGAGGGCCTCCGGGACGCCGGGGACCCCGTTGAGCTGGCGCACCGCTACGACAACGGCGGAGCCGACGAACTGACGTTCCTGGACGTGACCGCGTCATCGGGCAACCGCGAGACCACCTTCGACGTGGTCCGCCGCACCGCCGAGGAAGTCTTCATTCCGCTGACTGTTGGCGGCGGTGTCCGCGGCGTCGCCGAAGTGGACAAGCTCCTGCGCTTCGGGGCGGACAAGGCCTCCATCAACACGGCTGCCGTCGCCCGGCCTGACGTCATTGACGAAATAACCAGGCACTTCGGCTCGCAGGTGCTGGTGCTCTCGGTGGACGCCCGGCGCACCCGCCCCGGATCCGAGCCGACGGCGTCGGGTTTTGAAGTGACCACGCACGGCGGCCGGCAGGGGACCGGCATTGACGCCATCGCGTGGGCACGTGAGGCCGCGGAGCGCGGCGTCGGCGAAATCCTGCTCAACTCCATCGATGCGGACGGCACCAAGGACGGCTTCGACATCGAACTCATCCGCCTGGTCCGCGGTGCAGTCAGGGTGCCCATCATCGCATCCGGCGGCGCGGGCAAGCCCGAACACTTTCCGCCTGCTGTCGCGGCCGGGGCGGACGCCGTCCTGGCGGCGTCGATTTTCCACTTCGGACCCGACGACATGATTTCGCAGGTCAAGACCGCCATCCGTGCGGCGGGCTTCGAAGTCCGTTAGCCAACAGCCTTAACAACAACGCGGGGCCACGTGCGCCGTCATCCTTTGACCGGATGGCGCAACGTGGCCCCGCGTTTCCCGTTAAGCGGGGTTGGTCAGAGGCCGACTTCGGCCGACTGCAGCAGCGCGACGGCGTCCGGCTGGCCCTCGAAGGTGACCAGCGCGTGGCGGGTGCGCCCGTGGGCGTGCATCAGCAGTTCGCCGGGTTCGCCGACAATGGCCACCGACACGGGGGCGCGCTTGGCGACGTGGCGCGGACCGGACGGACGCACCAGCACGATGCCCAGGTCCACTCCGCGGTACAGGATGGCGGCGCGCTTGACGAGTTCGTCCCACAGCGCGTCTGAGTATTCCTCGTCCAGCGCCCGCGGTGCCCAGCGGTCCACGGCACGGCGGACGTCCTCGGTGTGTACGAAGTACTCAATGAGGTTGGAGCTTTCGGCCAGGGCTTTGATCCGCAACGGCGACAGCGCCGGAGGGCCGCCGCGGAAGGTGTTGACCAGGCGGGCGTAGTCCTCGGAGGTCTTGACCTTGGCGGCCAGCTTCGCGGTGGCCTCGTCGGAGGCCTTGGCCAGGCTCTTGATGATTAGGCCAAGCCCGACGCCGGCCTTGCGTTCGCGCAGGTAAAGGTGCGCGGCGAGGTCACGCGTAAGCCAGCCCCGGCAGAGCGTGGGCGAGTCAGGACCGGCCGCTAACAGGGTTTCGGCCAGGACTTCTCGGGACGGATCGACGAAATGCATCACTTGTGAAACTAGCACGAGAGGCGGCGAGTTGCGCAGTGGGAGCGTTGCGAATTTCGAGCTGATCGTCACACTGCAGTGAGGCACTAGACTTGATCTGATGTCTGAGCAGCCCGCCCCCGCCCCAGTACCTTCTGCAGTGCCCGTTTCGGCACCCGAAACTGCACGCGCTGCTGCGCCGGCTGCTGCACACAACGGCAGCGTTCTCCCTGCCGACGTGGCTGCCGCCCTGAAGCGCGACGGTGCCGGCCTGGTGGCCGCCATCGTCCAGCAGTTCGACACCAACGAGGTCCTTATGCTGGGCTGGATGGACGACGAGGCGCTGCGGCGCACCATGACCACCGGGCGCGTGACGTTCTACTCCCGCTCCCGCCAGGAGTACTGGCGCAAGGGCGATACGTCCGGCCACGTGCAATGGGTCAAGTCGGTGGCATTGGACTGCGACGGCGACGCCCTGCTGGTCCGCGTCGACCAGGTTGGCGCAGCCTGCCACACGGGCACGCGGACCTGCTTCGACGGCCGTGGGCTGTCCGTTGTTGCCGGCGAAGCCAGCGTCACCGGAAACGCCAGCTAGGACTTTCCAGGCCGGGAGCGGCGCAGTCGCGGGCTCCCACCCACAAGATTCAGGCACCACTTACGAAGAGGCGGACAACCATAGCCATGCAGGACCTTGGAATCATCAGCCCGGGCCTCGAAGAATTCCGGGAACTCGCCAGCCACAGCCGCGTCATCCCCGTCCGGCTCAAGGTACTGGCCGACGCGGAGACGCCCATCGGGCTCTACCGGAAGCTGGCGAACGGCCAGCCCGGCACCTTCCTGATGGAATCCGCCGCCGTGGGCGGGGCCTGGTCCCGCTATTCCTTTATCGGCGCCAAATCCCGCGCCACCCTGACCACCAAGGACGGCCAGGCGCACTGGCTGGGCCAGCCGCCGGCCGGCGTACCCGTCGACGGCAACCCTGTGGATGCCATCAGGGACACTGTGGAGGCCCTGCGCACTGACCGCTTCGACGGGCTGCCGCCGTTCACCTCCGGCCTGGTCGGCTTCCTCGGCTGGGAAACCGTGCGGCACTGGGAAAAGCTCACCAGCCCGCCCGAAGACGACCTGCAGCTGCCGGAACTGGCCCTGAACCTGGTCACCGACATGGCAGTGCACGACAACATGGACGGCACGGTCCTGCTGATTGCCAATGCCATCAACTTCGACAACAGCTCCGAGCGCGTGGATGAGGCCTGGCATGACGCCGTGGCCCGGGTCAAGGCACTCCTGGCCAAGGTCAGCACGCCCGTGGAACAGCCGATTTCGGTCCTGGAACCCGCCGCCCTGGACTTTGCCTCCAGCGTGCAGGAGCGCTGGAACGAACCCGACTACCTCGCTGCGCTGGACCGCGGCAAGGAAGCGATCGTTGACGGCGAAGTGTTCCAGGTGGTCATCTCACGCCGCTTCGAGATGGAATGCGGGGCCGATCCGCTGGATGTTTACCGGGTCCTGCGGAACACCAACCCCAGCCCGTACATGTACATCTTCAGCCTGGAGGACGCCGCCGGCCGGGAGTACTCCATCGTGGGTTCTTCCCCGGAGGCCCTCGTGACGGTCACGGGCGAGGAAGTCATTACCCACCCCATCGCCGGTTCCCGTCCCCGGGGCAAGACCGTGGAGGCGGACAAGGTGTTCGCCGAGGAGCTCCTGGCCGATCAGAAGGAACGCGCCGAACACCTCATGCTGGTGGACCTGTCCCGCAACGACCTCTCCAAGGTGTGCGTTGCCGGCACGGTGGATGTCACGCAGTTCATGGAAGTGGAGCGGTTCAGCCACATCATGCACCTGGTCTCCACGGTGGTGGGCAAGCTCGCCCCCGCCGCCAAGGCCTACGACGTCCTGAAGGCCACGTTCCCCGCCGGCACGCTCTCCGGAGCCCCCAAGCCCCGCGCGCTCCGGCTCCTGGACGAGCTGGAACCGCACCGCCGCGGCATCTACGGCGGGGTGGTGGGCTACCTGGACTTCGCCGGCGACATGGACATGGCCATCGCCATCCGCTCAGCGCTGCTCCGTGAAGGCCGGGCCTACGTCCAGGCCGGCGGCGGCATCGTGGCCGACTCGGTCAACCCGACGGAAGCCCTGGAAACCGTCAACAAGGCTGCCGCGCCGCTGCGCGCCGTGCACACTGCCGGATCCCTGCACAACATCACCGCCGAGTCCGTTCCGGAGCCGGGACCGACAGCCGGCGGAGACGCCGGCGGCACACCAAGCCAAAGCGCGGACCGTTGATGGGTGTCCGGGAAGACGGTACCCAGGATGGCGCCGTGCAGGAAGACGGGGCCAGCCAACCGGCCGCCAAGCGAACCGGTGCCCCGGTGTGGGCGCGGAAGTCCTCGCTGGTGCTGATCATTGCGGCCATGGCCCTCGCGGCCTTCGGCAGCACTACCCAGACCTGGCTGACCGTCCACCTTGACCCGGCCCAGCTGGGCCAGGCGGTCAACAGCCAGGACGGCCTCCAGGTGCAGGGCAGTAAGGCCGCCACCACTGTCACCGCGCTGGCCCTGGTGGCGCTGGCGGGCGGCCTGGCCGCCTCGATCGCCGGCCGAATTGCCCGCTGGATCATCACCGCGATCATCGTCCTGGCCTCGGCCGGCATCGTCACCGCTGCCGTCACGGTAATGGTGGACCCGCTGGCTGCGGCCCAGGGCTCCATCGCGGCAGCCACCGGGATCACCGGGAGCAGCGTGCAGGTGAGCGTTTCCGCCTTTCCCGCACTCGCCGTCGTCACCGGAATCCTGCTGGGGCTGGGTGCCCTGCTGATCATCCCGGCGGGACGCTACTGGAAGACCCGGACCAAGTATGACGCCGCAGCGGCCGGCGCAGCCGAGGGGCCGGCGGACGAGATCGACAGCTGGGACAGGCTGTCCCGGGGCGACGATCCCACGTAGGCCGGGGCCGCCGATGTCCCCGGCCGATGTCCAAGGTAGCGCCAAAAAATGGCAGAATGTAAGCAGTATTCATCCTGAGGAGATTTCCATGAGCAAAGCCACTGTTTCCGCATCCAAATCCGCTGCTGCGGAAAACGTCAACACCGGCGTCGACCACAGCGCAGACCTCGGCCACGGCAACAGCCCGGCAGCCTGGACGTGCGTGATCGTTATGCTGATCGGCGCACTCATCGCGTCCATCGCCTTTGTCATCGCCAGCACGCCCATCTTCATTGCCGGCGCAGCCGTGATGGTCATCGGCCTGCTTGCCGGCTGGATCATGCGCAAGGCCGGCTATGGCGTGGACGGCAGCAAGCTGAAGAACTCCGGCCACTAGCAGTGACTGTCCTCGACGACATCAATGCCGGCGCCCGGGAAGACCTGGAGGCCCGCCGGCGCCTGGTGTCCCTCGCCGAGCTGAAGGAACGCGCCGCAGCGGCCGCCCCGGCGCGGGACGCATGGGCTGCCCTCGGCGGAGATTCCTCGCCACGGAACCGGCTGAAGGTCATCGCCGAAATCAAGCGGCGCAGCCCGTCCAAGGGCGACCTTGCGAGCATCGCCGATCCGGCCGACCTGGCTGTCCAGTACGCCGACGGCGGAGCTTCCGTCATCAGCGTGCTCACCGAACAGCGCCGCTTCAACGGGTCCCTCGCCGACTTCGACGCCGTCCGCAAGGCGGTGGATGTTCCGCTCCTGCGCAAGGACTTCACCGTTGACGAATACCAGATCTGGGAAGCCCGCGCCCACGGCGCCGACGTGATCCTGCTGATCGTGGCGTCACTGAGCGACGCGGAGCTGCGCGACTTCAGCCAGCTCACCCGTGAACTGGGCATGAACGCCCTGGTGGAGACGCACACGGCCGGGGAGATTGAGCGTGCCGTCGCTGCGGAGGCACGGATCATCGGCGTCAACGTGCGCAACCTCAAGACGCTCGACGTCGACCGTTCCGTTTTCGCCTCCCTCGCCGGCAGCATCCCCCCGGAAGCCGTCATCGTTGCCGAGTCCGGAGTCCGCGGCGCGGACGATGTCCGGCACTACGCCGCGAACGGCGCCAACGCCGTGCTGGTGGGTGAAGCGCTCGTG
Source organism: Arthrobacter sp. P4_H3 (assembly GCF_056400885.1). Taxonomy (NCBI): domain Bacteria; kingdom Bacillati; phylum Actinomycetota; class Actinomycetes; order Micrococcales; family Micrococcaceae; genus Arthrobacter; species Arthrobacter sp. P4_H3. Next base: position 65,325 of record NZ_JBFUKK010000010.1, on the reverse strand, counting down.
AGCGACGCGACACCGCGCGAGCGGATTGCCGAATTTACAGCTGCCGGGGCGGAAGCCATCGCAGCAAGGGTCTGACGACCGGGGCTCCCGCCCGCAGGAAGCTGCGGCCGGGCGCCACCCGATATTTCTTAAGAACAGTGGAACAGGATGGTGAGACCGATGGTCGACGCGCCAACAACCGGCTCTGACGAGGGCACCGCGGACGCATTTCTTCAAGGAGACCGGTCCCTGCGCCACGCGCCAGGTCCCTATTTCGGCTCCTACGGCGGGCGCTGGATGCCCGAATCCCTCATCGCGGCGCTGGACGAGCTGGAGGACACGTTCGAAAAGGCGAAGGCCGACCCGGACTTCGTCGCCCAGATCGCGGACCTGAACAAGAACTACTCCGGGCGCCCGTCCCTGCTCACCGAGGCCAAGCGCTTCGCCGAGCACGCCGGGGGAGTCCGCATCTTCCTCAAGCGCGAGGACCTCAACCACACGGGGTCGCACAAGATCAACAACGTCATCGGCCAGGCCCTGCTCGCCAAGCGCATGGGCAAAACCCGCGTGATTGCCGAGACCGGCGCCGGCCAGCACGGCGTGGCCAGTGCCACCGCCGCGGCCCTGCTGGGCCTCGAGTGCGTGGTGTACATGGGCGCAGAGGACTGCCGCCGCCAGGCGCTGAACGTGGCCCGCATGGAACTCCTGGGTGCCACTGTCATTCCCGTGACCAGCGGCTCGCAGACCCTCAAGGATGCCATCAACGAGGCACTCCGCGACTGGGTGGCAAACGTCGGCCACACCCACTACCTCCTCGGCACCGCTGCCGGAGCCCATCCGTTCCCGGCCATGGTGAGGTACTTCCACGAGGTCATCGGCGAGGAAGCCCGCGCCCAGATCCTGGAACAGACCGGCCGGCTGCCCGACGCCGTCTGTGCCTGCATCGGCGGCGGCTCCAACGCCATCGGCATCTTCCACGGCTTCCTGGACGATCCCTCCGTTAGGATCTACGGCTTCGAAGCCGGCGGCGACGGTGTGGACACCGGACGCCACGCCGCCACCATCACGCTGGGCAAGCCGGGTGTGCTCCACGGCGCACGCTCCTACCTGATGCAGGACGACGATGGCCAGACCATCGAGTCGCACTCCATCTCGGCCGGGCTGGACTACCCGGGCGTCGGCCCGGAACACTCCTACCTCGCGGACATCGGCCGCGTCAGCTATGAGCCCATCACGGATTCGGAGGCAATGGACGCCTTCCGGCTGCTTTGCCGCACCGAGGGCATCATCCCCGCCATCGAGTCCGCCCACGCACTTGCCGGCGCCATCAAGGTGGGCCAGCGCCTCGCGGCCGAGGCCGCCAGCGCGGGCGAAGCCGCCGCCGACAAGATCGTGATCGTGAACCTTTCCGGCCGCGGCGACAAGGACGTGGCCACGGCCGCTGAATGGTTCGACCTGCTGGACAAGGATTCTGTTGAGGCCGAGATCGGCAAAGAGGGGGAGCAGCTGTGACCGGCGTTCAGGACATCACCAGCACCAGCAAATCGGCAGCCGCCATCGACAAGGCACGCGCTGAAGGACGGGCAGCCCTCATCGGCTACCTGCCCGCCGGCTACCCCGACGTGGAGCAGACCATCGCCGCCGGCATCGCGCTGGCAGAGAACGGCGCCGACCTGATCGAGATCGGGATCCCGTACTCCGACCCCGTCATGGACGGGGTGGTCATCCAGGCCGCCACCACCGAGGCCCTCGCCAAGGGATTCCACGTCCGCCAGGTCTTCGACGTCGTCCGCGGCATCACCAGCAAGACCGACGCCGCAGTATTGGTGATGACCTACTGGAACCCCGTCATCCGGATGGGCGTGGATGAATTCTCCCGCCTCCTGGCCGAGGCCGGGGGAGCCGGACTCATCACCCCTGACCTGATTCCCGACGAAGCCGCCGAGTGGATGGCCGCCTCGGACAAGTACGGACTGGACCGCGTCTTCCTCGTGGCCCCGTCCTCCTCGCCGGAACGGATGAAGCGCACGGTGGATGCCAGCCGCGGTTTCGTCTACGCCGTGTCCATCATGGGCGTCACCGGTGCCCGCGAATCCGTCAGCAGCGCTGCCCAAGGCGTCGTGGCTGCCGCCCACGCGGCAGGAGCGGAACGCGTCTGTGTGGGGCTCGGCGTCTCCAACGCCGGCCAGGTCCGCGAAATCGCGGCCTACGCCGACGGCGTGATCGTGGGGACGGCGCTCGTCGCCGCCATCCGCGACGGCGGCGTGGAGGCTGTCGCAGCCCTCACCAAAGACCTCAGCGCCGGCCTGACCAGGGAAGAAGCCTAAACAATGCAGACTGTCCTCCACGCGGCGGCCATGCTCCCCGCCAGTATTCCGAGTCCGGACTGGTCCGGGTTCGACATTCCGCTGCCGTGGGGGTCACTGCGGATCCACGCGTACGCGCTGTGCATCCTGACCGGAATCGTCGTCGGCCTCTGGCTGGCGTCGGTCCGCTGGAACAAGCGCGGCACGCCGGAAGGCAGCCTGTGGGACATCGCCATCTGGGCGATCCCGTTCGGCATCGTCGGCGGCCGCCTCTACCACGTGTTCTCGTCACCGGACGCTTACTTCGGCCCCGGCTTCGACGGCACGGGTGACCTTTCGCTGATCCCGCAGATCCAGCGCGGGGGATTGGGAATCTGGGGTGCTGTCCTCCTCGGCGCCGTGGGCGCCTGGATCGGCTGCCGCCGTGCCGGGGTCAAGCTCACAGCGTTCCTGGACGCTGCCGCTCCGGGGCTGCTGCTGGCCCAGGCCGTCGGCCGCTGGGGAAACTACTTCAACCAGGAACTCTTCGGCGGACCCACCACTCTTCCCTGGGGCCTGCAGATCGACGCCGACAACGCGAACTTCCCGGCCGGAATGCCGGCCGACACGCTGTTCCACCCGACGTTCCTCTATGAATCCCTGTGGAACATCGCGGGCGTGGTGATCCTGCTGGCCCTGGACCGGAAGTTCAACTTCCGCCGCGGACGGCTGTTCTGGATCTACGCCATGTACTACACGCTGGGCCGGGTCTGGATCGAAGCCATGCGGATCGACGATGCAGAGCAGATCAACCTGTTCGGCATCACCACTCGACTGAACGTCTGGACCAGCATCGTGGTGTTCCTGGCGGCCCTGATCGTGTTCGTGGTGCTGGGCCTCCGCAAGCGCGATGAGCCGGATACGCCGTACCTAGCCGGTCACATTCCGGCGGAGAAGGACGGCGAAACTGAGTCCGGGAACCGTGAGGACGCCGAATTGGAAGCCGTTCCGGCGCACGGCAAAAGCATCCGGCATTCGGACAAGAGTGTCTCAGATAGTGAGTCCCGTGGTAATCTCCCAGATAACCAAAGCGGTCCGGGGCACACTTCCGCCCCAACTGAAGCGGTGACGGATTCATCTGTCGGCACCAAGCCCGTCAAGGGCTCGCCGGCAGCAGGAGACCCCGATCACCAGGACTCCGGATCCGCGCCGGGCACTGACGGCACCAAGTAGTCAGTTCCGGCAACCGGGCCGCAGAGCTACCGCTCGCAGCGCCCGTTCCCACAGCGTCGTGGCACCAGGGCCCCGTACCCGTCAGCACAGAGCTGCCGACGGGTCAAGCCCGGGTCAGGGGCCTGCGTAACTGTTAGTTGAGCAGGCCGGGCTGACCTACAATTTCCAGTAACTAACACTTTGTTGTGCCCGTCACACCGGCATCGCGAGTGGGGCCAACGTTGTCCCTTCCATACGCACGATCAGGAGGAAGGACGTCTCCCATGACCCAAACTCTTCACAGCCCCAGTTGGTCCGAGCCGAACCAGCCGGCTGCCGCCATGTCACCGTTCAAACGGTTCGCGGCGCTGCCGGAGGCCGCAGGACTGTACAACCCGGAGCAGGAGAAGGACGCCTGCGGCCTCGCCATCATCGCAACACTCCGTGGTGAGCCCGGCTATGACATCGTCGACGCCGCCCTGACCGCCCTGCGCAACCTGGAGCACCGCGGTGCTGTGGGCGCCGACGAAGGAACGGGCGACGGCGCCGGGCTGCTGATGCAGATCCCGGACGAGTTCTTCCGTGCCGTCACCGAATTCGAGCTTCCGGCGCCCGGACAGTACGTCGCCGGTACGGCCTTCCTTCCGGCCGAGCAGCGCGAAGCCGATGCCGCCAAAGCGGGCATCGAAGGCCTCGCAGCCGATGAGGGCCTGACCGTCCTCGGCTGGCGTGAAGTCCCGATCGTGGCCGACCTCGTCGGTGCCATGGCCCGGGCCTGCATGCCGTACTTCTCCCAGCCGTTCTTTGCCTCCAGCACCGGGGAAGTGCTGGAGCGCAACGAACTCGACTCACGGGCATGGCGCATCCGCAAGCGCGCCCAGAACAAGTTCGGCGTGTACTTCCCGTCGCTGTCCTCCCGGACCATCGTCTATAAGGGCATGCTGACCACCGCGCAGCTGGAGCCCTTCTACCCTGATCTCTCGGACAAGCGCTTCAAGACCAAGCTCGCGATTGTCCACTCGCGATTCTCCACCAACACCTTCCCGTCCTGGCCGCTCGCGCAGCCGTTCCGGACCATCGCCCACAACGGTGAAATCAACACCGTCAAGGGCAACCGGAACTGGATGCGTGCCCGCCAGTCACAGCTGGCCAACCCGCTGCTGGGGGATTCCCCCGAGGAGCTGTACCCCATCTGCACCCCGGGTGCCTCCGACTCTGCGTCGTTCGACGAAGTGGCCGAGCTGCTCTGGCTGTCCGGCCGGCCCATCACGCACTCGATCATGATGATGATCCCCGAGGCCTGGGAAAACCACGCCACGATGGATCCGGCCCGCAAGGCCTTCTACGAATACCACTCCCTGCTGATGGAACCGTGGGACGGCCCGGCCGCCGTGTCCTTCACCGACGGCAGCCTGGTGGGCGCAACCCTTGACCGCAACGGGCTGCGCCCGGGACGGTACTGGATCACCGAGGACGGGCTGGTGGTCTTCGCGTCCGAGGTGGGCGTCATCGACGTCGAACCCTCCAAGGTGGTCAAAAAGGGCCGCGTCTCCCCGGGCAAGATGTTCCTGGTGGACACCGAAGCCGGCCGGATCATCGACGACGAAGAGGTCAAGGCCGAAGTCGCCGCCGCCAACCCGTGGGCGGAGTGGGTCAAGGACAACCTGATCGACCTCGACGAGCTGCCGGAACGCGAGCACGTGGTGCACACCGCCGCGTCCGTGAACATCCGCCAGCGGACCTTCGGCTACACCACCGAGGAACTGAAGATCCTGCTGGGCCCGATGGCCCGCACCGGTGCCGAGCCCCTCGGCGCCATGGGGTCCGATACTCCGGTGGCCGTGCTGTCCAAGCGTCCCCGCCTGCTCTTCGACTACTTCGTGCAGTCCTTCGCGCAGGTCACCAACCCGCCGCTGGACGCCATCCGCGAAGAGCTGGTCACATCCCTGATGTGTGCCATCGGCCCGAACGGCAACCTGCTGGACACCAAGCAGGTCCGGCAGCCGCAGGTTTCGCTGCCGTTCCCGGTGATCAACAACGACCAGCTTGCCAAGATCGCCAACATCGAAAGTCCGGACGGCGACAGGATCGCCATGAAGGTCCGCGGCCTGTACCGCCCCGAAGGCGGCGAAAACGCGCTGCGTGCCCGCCTGACCGAAATCTGCGAGCAGGTTTCCGGTGCCATCAACCGCGGCGTGCAGTACGTGGTGCTCTCGGACCGCGACTCGAACGCCCAGTGGGCGCCCATCCCGTCGTTGCTGCTGGTCAGCGCCGTGCACCACCACCTGCTGCGCAGCGCCAACCGGACCAAGACCGCCCTCGTGGTCGAGGCCGGCGACGTCCGCGAGACGCACCACGTGGCCGTCCTGATCGGCTACGGCGCATCCGCCGTCAACCCGTACCTGGCCATGGAATCCGTGGAACAGCTCATCAGCAGCGGCGACGTTGTTGGCGTGACTGCCCAGGACGGCGTCTACAACCTGATCAAGGGCCTCGGCAAGGGCGTCCTGAAGATCATGTCCAAGATGGGCATCTCCACGGTTGCCTCCTACACCGGTGCACAGACGTTTGAAGCCCTTGGCCTCGGCCAGGAGCTGGTGGACGAATTCTTCGCCGGAACCCACTCCCAGCTCGGCGGCGTCGGACTCGACGTCATCGCCGCTGAAGTGTCCGCCCGGCACCAGATGGCCTACCCCGAAGGCGGCATCGAGCAGCCGCACCGCCCGCTGCTCGGCGGCGGCGAGTACCAGTGGCGCCGTGACGGCGAACCCCACCTGTTCAACCCGGAGACGGTCTTCCGGCTGCAGCACGCCACGCGTGAACGCCGCTACGACATCTTCAAGTCCTACACCCGGGGCGTGGACGACCAGTCCGAGAACCTCATGACCCTCCGCGGGCTGCTGAAGTTCAAGACCGATGCGCGTCCCGCGGTGCCGCTTGAGGAAGTGGAGCCCGTCTCCAGCATCGTGAAGCGCTTCTCCACCGGCGCCATGAGCTACGGATCCATCTCCAAGGAAGCCCACGAAACCCTGGCGATCGCCATGAACCGGCTGGGCGGCAAGTCCAATACCGGTGAAGGCGGCGAGGACGTGGACCGCCTGCTGGATCCCGAGCGCCGCTCGGCTGTCAAGCAGATCGCCTCGGGCCGCTTCGGCGTCACGAGCCTGTACCTGACCAACGCCGACGACATCCAGATCAAGATGGCGCAGGGCGCCAAGCCCGGCGAAGGCGGCCAGCTGATGGCGCAGAAGGTGTACCCCTGGGTTGCCCGGACGCGCCACTCGACCCCCGGCGTCGGACTCATCTCCCCGCCCCCGCACCACGACATCTACTCGATCGAAGACCTCGCCCAGCTCATTTATGACGCGAAGCGTGCCAATCCTTCGGCCCGGGTGCACGTCAAGCTCGTTTCCGAGGTGGGAATCGGCACGGTTGCCGCCGGTGTCACCAAGGCGAAGGCCGACGTCGTACTGGTTTCAGGTCACGACGGCGGTACCGGCGCCTCGCCGCTGAACTCGCTCAAGCACGCCGGTGTTCCGTGGGAGCTGGGTCTCGCAGAGACCCAGCAGACCCTGATGCTCAACGGCCTGCGCGACCGCGTGGTGGTGCAGGTGGACGGCCAGCTCAAGACCGGACGTGACGTGGTTATTGCCGCGCTGCTCGGCGGCGAGGAATTCGGCTTCGCCACGGCACCGCTGGTGGTGGAAGGCTGCATCATGATGCGCGTCTGCCACCTGGACACCTGCCCCGTGGGCGTCGCGACGCAGAACCCCGAACTGCGCGCCCGCTTCAGCGGCAAGCCGGAGTTCGTGGTCAACTTCTTCGAGTTCCTGGCCGAGGAAGTCCGCGAAATCCTGTCGGAGCTCGGTTTCCGCAGCATCGAAGAGGCCATCGGCCACGCCGAAATGCTGGACACCCGTGAGGCGATCAACCACTGGAAGGCCGAAGGGCTGGACCTGGACCCGATCCTGCACGGACTCGAGTTCGACGACGACGCCCCGCTGCGCAACCTGACCGGCCAGAACCACGAGCTGGACAAGCACTTCGACCAGCGGCTCATCACCATGGCCGCCGAGGCGCTGACCGACCGCAGCCCGGTGAAGATTGCCGTGGACGTCATCAACACGGACCGCTCCGTCGGCACCATGCTGGGCCACGTTGTCACCAAGACGTTCGGCACTGACGTGCTGGCCACGGACACGATCGACATCACGCTGACCGGCACCGCAGGCCAGTCGCTGGGCGCCTTCCTGCCCGCCGGCATCACCCTGCGCATGTACGGCGACTCCAACGACTACGTGGGCAAGGGCCTCTCCGGCGGCCGCATCATCGTCCGCCCGGACCGGACCAACGTGTTCCAGGCCGAGAGCAACGTGATCGCCGGCAACGTGATCGGTTACGGCGCCACCAGCGGCGAGATGTTCCTGCGCGGCCAGGTGGGCGAACGCTTCCTGGTCCGCAACTCCGGCGCCACGGCGGTTGTCGAAGGCATCGGCGACCATGGCTGTGAATACATGACCGGTGGCCAGACCCTGATCATCGGCCGCACGGGCCGCAACTTCGGCGCGGGCATGTCCGGCGGAACGGCCTATGTGCTGGACCTGCGGACCACCCGCGTGAACAAGCAGGCGCTGGAGTCCGGCGAACTGCAGCTCCGCGAACTGGATGCCGAAGACCGCGACATCGTGCACGGCCTGCTGGTCAAGCACGTCGAGGAAACCGAATCGCAGCTCGCGGCACGGCTGCTCGAGAACTTCGACGACACCGCTGCCCGCATTACCAAAGTCCTGCCGCGCGACTACGCGGCCGTATTGCAAACCCGTCTTGACGCCATCGAAGAGGGCCTGGACCCCGATGGCGAAGAAGTATGGTCTCGAATCCTGGAGGTGACCGGTGGCTGATCCACGCGGATTTCTGAAAGTACGTCAGCGTGAAACCCAGCCGCGCCGTCCCGTTCCCGTCCGCATCATGGACTGGAAGGAAGTGTACGAGGCCCAGGAAAAAGGTGTCCTGAAAAGTCAGGCCGGCCGCTGCATGGACTGCGGCGTGCCGTTCTGCCACCAGGGCTGCCCGCTGGGCAACCTGATTCCCGAGTGGAACGACCTCGTGTGGCGGGACAAGGGCGAGGAAGCGATTGAGCGGCTGCATGCCACCAACAACTTCCCGGAATTCACCGGCCGGCTGTGCCCGGCTCCGTGTGAGGCCTCCTGCGTGCTGGGGATCAACCAGCCCGCGGTGACCATCAAGCAGGTTGAGGTCTCCATCATCGATGAAGCCTTCGACAACGGCTGGGTCAACCCGCTGCCGCCGACCCGCCTGACCGGCAAGACCGTGGCAGTGGTGGGCTCGGGACCCGCGGGCCTGGCCGTTGCCCAGCAGCTGACCCGGGTGGGCCACACCGTCGCTGTTTACGAACGCGACGACAAGATCGGCGGGCTCCTGCGGTACGGCATCCCCGACTTCAAGATGGAAAAGGAGCAGGTGGACCGCCGTCTCGAGCAGATGAAGGCCGAAGGCACCCGCTTCCGGACCGGAGTCGCCGTCGGCACCGACGTGACCTGGGAGCAGCTGCGCCGCCGTTACGACGCCGTGGTTGTTGCCACCGGCTCAACCGTGCCGCGCGACCTGCCCATCCCGGGCCGCGGGCTTGAAGGCGTCCACTACGCCATGGATTACCTCGTTCCGGCAAACCGCGTAGTAGCGGGGGAGCAGGTGGAGAACCAGATCCACGCCAAGGGCAAGCACGTGGTGATCCTGGGCGGCGGCGACACCGGGGCCGACTGCCTCGGGACCGCCCACCGCCACGGCGCCGCCTCCGTGACCACTCTCGCGATCGGCAAGCAGCCGTCCGTGGAGCGCACTCCGAACCAGCCCTGGCCCACGTTCCCCACCCTCTTCGAGGTTGCGAGTGCGCACGAAGAAGGCGGCGAGCGTACGTACCTTGCCTCCACCGTGGAGTTCGTTGGCGAAAACGGCAGGCTCACCGGCGTGAAGGTTGCCGAGACTGAATTCGTGGACGGCAAGCGGCTCCCCAAGGCCGGCACCGAGCGGATCATTCCCGCAGACCTCGTCTTCCTGTCCCTGGGCTTCACCGGTGCGGAGCCTGCCGGGATCACCGAGCAGGTCCACGCCGAATTCGACGGCCGCGGCAACGTGGCGCGCGACGGCTACTACATGACCAACACCGAGGGTGTGTTCGTTGCCGGTGACGCCGGCCGCGGGCAGTCGCTCATTGTGTGGGCCATCGCCGAAGGCCGCGCCTGCGCGGCGGCTGTTGACAAGTTCCTGATGGGAACAACGATCCTGCCTGCCCCGGTTGCCCCAACCGACCGGGCGATCGCCGTTCTCTAGTCACAAACGGGGGACCACGGAAGTTCACCTGCGGTACAACTCCAAACCAGAAACACACCAATAGGGTAGGTATATGAGACGCGCTAAGATCGTGGCAACATTCGGACCGGCCATTTCCAGCTTCGAGAACACCCTCGCAGTTATTGAAGCCGGCGTCGATGTTGCCCGCATGAACATGAGCCACGGAGACTACTCCGTGCATGACGGCACTTACGAGAACGTCCGTAAGGCCTCGAAGCAGCTGGGCAAGCCCGTTGCCATCATGGCCGACCTCCAGGGCCCCAAGATCCGTCTTGGCCGCTTTGTCGACGGCCCGCACGAACTGTTCGTCGGCGACATCTTCACCATCACCACCGAAGATGTGCCGGGCACCAAGGAGATCTGCTCCACCACGCTCAAGAGCCTTACCGACGACGTCAATGTCGGCGATGCGCTGCTGATCGACGACGGCAAGGTGGCGTTGCGCGCCATCGAGGTCGACGACGTCAAGGTGGTCGCCCAGGTGACCGTCGGTGGCATGGTCTCCAACAACAAGGGCATCAACCTGCCCGGCGTTGCCGTCAACGTTCCCGCCCTGAGCGAAAAGGACGAGGACGATCTCCGTTGGGCCATGCGCCGCGGCGTGGACATGGTTGCCCTCTCCTTCGTCCGGGACGCCTCGGACATCAAGCGCGTCCACGAAATCATGGACGAAGAAGGCAGCCGCGTGCCGGTGATCGCCAAGATCGAAAAGCCGCAGGCCGTGGAGCAGCTGCACGAGATCATCGACGCCTTCGACGCCATCATGGTGGCCCGTGGCGACCTTGGTGTGGAGCTTCCCCTCGAAGAGGTTCCGATCGTCCAGAAGCGCGCCATCGAACTGGCCCGCCGCTGGGCCAAGCCGGTCATCGTCGCCACCCAGGTGCTCGAGTCCATGATCGACAACCCGCGCCCCACCCGCGCTGAGGCCTCCGACTGCGCCAACGCGGTGCTCGACGGCGCCGACGCAGTTATGCTGTCCGGCGAGACGAGCGTGGGCAAGTACCCGATCGAAACCGTCAAGGTCATGGCCCGGATCATCGAGTCCACCGAAGTCCACGGCCTTGAGCGCGTTCCTCCGCTGGGCACCAAGCCCAAGACCCGCGGCGGCGCCATCACCCGCGCCGCCGTCGAAATCGCCGACCAGCTGGACGCGAAGTACATCTGTGCGTTCACGCAGTCCGGTGACTCCGCGCGCCGGCTCTCGCGCCTGCGCCCGATCAAGCCGGTCTTCGCCTTCACCCCGGTGGAGCACGTCTGGAACCAGCTCGCGCTGACCTGGGGCATTCAGCCGGTCCTGGTCCCCATGGTGGACCACACGGATGAAATGACCGCACAGGTGGACCGCAGCCTGCTGGAACTGAACCTGGTGGAAGACGGTGACCTGGTGGTCATCGCCGCCGGTTCCCCTCCCGGAAGGGCCGGTTCGACGAACTCCCTGAAGGTCCACAAGGTTGGGGACCTGGCCGACACCACGTTCGTGGGCGAGGTGGCCAGCAACAAGGAAAAGCTCGGACCGTGGCCGGAAAAGAAGAAGAAGGCCTAGTCTTCTAGACAAAAGGAAGGATCCCCGCCAGTTGGCGGGGATCCTTCCTTTTTGTCTCTGCTACCGGCCGGCGGGCCGGACTGCCGACGCGGCAGGCCGCCGTCGTGCGGTGCCTGCCGGGCCGGTGTGGTTAGTTGACCTGGTTGATGATGGTTTCGGCGACCTCGCGCATGCTGAGGCGGCGGTCCATGGAGGTCTTCTGGATCCAGCGGAAGGCCTCGGGCTCGGTGAGGCCCATCTTGGTGGTCAGCAGGCTCTTGGCGCGCTCCACGAGCTTGCGCGTGGCGAACTGCTCCTGCAGGTCCGAGACCTCGTTTTCGAGGGCCTTGATTTCTTCGTGGCGCGAGAGTGCGATCTCCAGGGCGGGGATCAGGTCGGCGGGGGTGAAGGGCTTGACGACGTAGGCCATGGCGCCGGCGTCACGGGCACGCTCCACGAGTTCCTTCTGGCTGAACGCCGTCAGGAGCACGACGGGGGCGATGCGCGCCTTGACGATCTTTTCAGCGGCAGTGATGCCGTCCATGACGGGCATCTTGACGTCCATCAGGACGAGGTCGGGCTTGAGTTCCTCGGCGAGCTGGACGGCCTTCTCGCCGTTGTCCGCTTCGCCGATGACGTCATAGCCTTCGCCCCGCAGGATTTCGATGATGTCCAGGCGGATAAGGGTTTCGTCCTCGGCGACAATCACGCGGCGGGCCGGCTGGGTGTTGGGGTTTGACTCCGTCTGTTCTGACACGGGAACTCCTTGAAAGGTACGGCGGGAACTAGTCCATCTTAGTTGTGCCCGCTGTTGTACTTGGAACTGCTTGGGTTCGTTGCGGCGGCACTGGCGCGATTCTGGAATTCAGCCTATCTGCATGTAGAGTAATTTCGCGCACTGGAGACGATCGCGTTGCTCACAACGGAGCTGTGAGCTTAAGATTGTTACTTCGGTGTAATCCGCGCCCGAGTGGCGGAATTGGCAGACGCGCCGCACTCAAAATGCGGTATCGAAAGGTGTGTGGGTTCGAGTCCCACCTCGGGCACAGTGTTTCCGCAGGTCAGCGGGGTTTAGACCCCGAGAGTGTGCACAAAAGCTCGTTTTTTGTGCACACGAAGCCTAGAATTTTGGGCATGGCCAGCGTTTGGGAACGAAAAAAATCGGATGGATCGACGTCCTTTACGGTCCGCTGGCGGAATCCCGAGACGCGAAAACAAGAGGGGATCACCCTCGCTACGTCGGCTGAAGCCCAGACGCTGAAGCGCCTCCTCGACGCGAACAATCAGTCCTTCGAAATCGCCCAGCATGCGATGGTCAAGAACCAGACCAAATCACCGACTGTGGCTGCGGTGATCCAGGAGCACATCGACCTGTTGGTGCGCCCGTCCGTCGGGACGGTCCACACGTACCAAACGATGTTGAAGCTGCACATCGCGGACGTCATCGGCCACATTCCCGTGGACAAGCTGGACTACCGGCACCTGACCTACTGGATCAAGACCATGCAGAAGAAGGGCAGGTCTCCGAAGACCATCAAGAACAACCATGGCCTGATCTTCGCGGCCATGGAGACGGCCGTCATGCTGCGCTACCGGAAAGACAATCCTTGCCGGCACGTTCAGCTCCCATCGGGTGAAAAGGCTGAGGATGAGGCACGGTTCCTAACGCACGCTGAATTCGGCATGATCCTTGAGGGCATGGGGGAGCGGTACAGGGCTTTCACTGAGTTCCTGGTCATGACCGGAACCCGCTTTGGCGAGGCAACGGCCGTGACCGTGGCAGACGTGGACCTGATGTCCAAGCCTGCCACCATGAGGATCAATAAGGCGTGGAAACGTGGCGCTGACTCCGAGTACTACATCGGTGCGACCAAGACGGGTGCCGGCAAGAGGACGGTTTCCTTGAACCCGCATTTGGTGGAGGTGCTCATTCCGCTGGTGGCCAGCCGGCCTGGTTCGGATCTTTTGTTTACGACGCCTAAGGGTGAGCGGATCATTCACAAGCTGTATTGGCATCACTATTGGGTTCCGGCGGTCAAAGCGGCGCAGGCCCGTGGGCTGACCAAGTCGCCGCGGATTCACGATCTGCGCCACACCCACGCGTCCTGGTTGATCCAGGACGGCGTTTCTCTGTTCACTATCTCCAGGCGCCTGGGGCATGCGTCCACTCGGACAACGGAGCAGGTGTACGGCCACTTGATGCCACAAGCCCTTCAAGATGCCGCGGATGCCGTTGAGCGGTCTGCCGTTGTCTGGCGTGGCTAGCTCCGGCACTCGCCCAAACGGTGCTCGCCCAAACTATGAGTAATTCTGGCGTGCCTGCGCCCGGGTTCCGATCATTCGGACGGAGGTCGGCGATGTACTCGTTGACCGGACTTCGCGCAGCTGGGCAATCTCTTTCAAGTGGACAGACGTAAAGACGATCTTTCCTTTGCCCCAGACGGAATGCGGGAACTCTCCCTTTGCGGCCCCTTCGCGGAGCCATGCCTCTGAGCACTTGAGGACCGAGGCAGCCTCGGCCGGCTCGAAGAATTCGAGTTTCATGCTTCTTCGATCCTTTCGTGATTTCGCTGCGGCAGTGCTCCGTGCTGAGTCCTGCCCTAGTTCATCGGAGCTGGGCCATCCGGCTGCATGACCGCGTTGCCGAAAGTCGCTGCAAAGTCATCGGTCTGGCGCTGCACTCGCTCCGGAGAAGCCGTGAACTGGCTCGAGGCGCGCTGCACGAGGCCTGCGTTACCAAGGAAGTTGAGCTGCCGACGGATGGTCGACGGCGAGGCCTGCAGCCCGGCTCCGATTTCGCTGCACGTTGATGGACCGTTCTTGAGTAAGAAGCGGACAATTTGGCTTCGCGTTCGGTTCATCAGGATGTTCGACATGGAGACCGGAACCTAGGGAATGAAGGGAGCGTGTTGCTGTAGACGGGTCTACAGCAGCAGATTACCCCTGCTGAGGTCATGATGGAAGGGCTTGTTTTTGCCCATGAATCTTCTAAGACGCCGGGACCCTGATTGCCGACGCGCATGACTCGCGGAATACTGGGCGGTAGGGCGGGGACAGTACGTGACTGGACTGCCGGTGTTGAAGTGGCTGATCAAGGGGCGGTTATGCGGATTGACGAGACAGGGCACGGTGCGGGGCTGTCGCCTCAGGCCCAGCTCGCCCGTCGTTTGAATCTGCTGCTCGACGTTGTAGTTGCAGAGCGCGGGAACCCGGTGACGTTCAGGGAAGTGCAAGCAGACCTTGCCCGGAGGGGCATCAAATTGTCCCGCGCGCGCTGGTTCTACATGAAAGAAGGGACTGGCCGCCTGGTCAGCGATCCGGTTTTGCTGGCTGGCCTCTGTGACATCTTCAAGGTAGACCCGTCCTATCTGACTGGCGATGATGCAGCCTTGCCCCAACGCATTGATTCCCAGCTTGAGTTCGTCAAGTCCCTGCGTGCGGCCCGTGTGAAGACCTTCGCCGCCCGAACCCTTGGGGACGTATCACCGGAGACCTTGCAGGCCATATCTGAATATCTCAACAAGGATATTGGGCGCCACCCGGGCGGGGAGAAGGCGGCGGCTAGCCCTCCAGAAGATATTCATGATGAGCCGCCAGCAGTTCCTTGATCCTTGCCGGGTTGGCTGAATAGCGCGGCGATCGGCCGTGGCGACGGCCTGGTTCGACATCGACTACGATGGCGCCGGACTCCTCCAATGCCAGCAGGTGCTTGGCCACACTAGGTTCGCCGGCGCTGACTGATGCTGCAATGTCCCCACGGGAGGCCGGCCCGTGCGCCGAAAGGTAGCGAAGGATCTCATTCCGTGAACGGTTGCCAAAGGTCGCGACGGCGGCCTCGACTTCGGCTGACCAGGCGTCGTCGTGAGGCTGGGTAATCCTTGGCATGGAACCATTCTCATCTACAGGTCGAATAAAAGTAAGACCCGTCGTCTTGACGATACTTTAAGTATCCTTGAGAATAGTTTGCATAGCCTTATTGCATTCGTGGTCGGCCGTGGTTTAGCGGCCATTCTCGAGGTGTCGGACGTGCCGTCACCGGTCCTATTGGAAGCGTTTAGTCGAAGCGGTGAAGACCCGTGCGAGTCGAAGCCAAAGCAAATCAGGCCCAACATGACGAACCAAGTGCAGTTACCGTTGATGTTTCCTTGCGCAGGCCGCCAGCGCCGACAGTGCTGGCAGTCCCGGTGGATCAGATCATGGTCGCCGTTGACGGTGTGCGCCGATATGTCGTTTCGCATCTGTCCCGGATCGGCAGGGCCTGCGACGTGGACGACGTTATGCAAGACATCCGGGTAGCGGTGTGGGACGGAGTGAGTCGAGGACACTATCGCCAACTACCGGGAGTCCCTTTCGGGGCCTGGGTCCAGGGAGTGTGCGCCAACGTGTGCGCCGCACACATCCGCAGAGAGCTGAGCCATCAGACGTTGCCGTTGCTGATTGAAGCCGGGGATCCGGACGGATCGGCGTCGCTCGATGCTCTGGCGATGCTGGTTATCGGCGGCGTGGATCGAAGTGCTGAGAAAATCATCGATCAGGAATGGGCACGAAAAATCATCGAACTGACCCGGGCAAACGTGCCGGGCGGAGTATGGGTACTTGCCGTTGACAGTCTGACTGGGCCACGCCAGTACGGTCCGCCTTCGCCACAGGACCGCCGCCGATGGCATGCGGCGACGGTAGTGCGCCATACGGCGAGGACTGTTCAAAACGCACTGGAGGTTGACCCGAAAGAAATGCGCCATATCGGGGACGTTTGCCAGCGTGCGGCAGAATGCCTGCCCACGCCGGTGCTCCGTCAAACTGCGGCAACCATTGTTCGACCCGACTTGCGAGGGCCGGACCGCGCCAGGGCTTTGGCGGCGTTGGCCGCTGAGCTTGGAGTCACGGAGCGCTATGTGGCCGTGCAGATTGGATTCGCCCGGCGGCTGTATCAAACGTCATGGCGGATTCTCCAGGGTGGAAGGCGACCTGCCCGCTAAGTCATGTCCTCACCCGATCATTTTGCAATGAACCGGCGAGGAGGCTGGAATGTCGTTGACCCGGAGAATTGCATTGCCTGGCTCGAGCAGCCAACGGCGATGGTTGTTCCTAACGTTCGTGATCTTGGGTGTCGCGTTCGTGCTGTTCGCGCTGACACAGCCCACCCCGGTGCCCGCACCTGAGCCGGGCCCAGCGACGTCGACGGCGCCGACTCGCCAGAGTTCGACGGCTGTCCCCGCTGGGCCGCAGTCAGAAGCGCTGACGACGGCTCCCCCCGCTGTCGACGGACCCGACAGGTATGGCCCGCCTCGCACGACTGACTTCCGCAAGCTGGCTTCGGCGGCGGCGACAGCGATTTACACATGGGACACTCGGGATGCGTCGTACTCCGAGGTGTACTCCGGCCTCCGCAACTGGTGGCATGTGCTCCCTGACGGATCCAATCCGCTGGCCGTGTTTGTCCGGGAGTTCGAGTCGACTGGGATCAATGCCGGAACCTATCAGTATCTGGCTGGGCAACAGGCGTACCGTTCGGCAACTGCGGAATCCATGATGTGTGACAGCGAGCTTGCCAAGGTGCGAGAGCGACCGGCGCCTTGGGCAGGTCTCCACGTGTGCACGGTCTCTCTTCGCGTCTTGGATCAGTCAATGTCCACCCGCAACACGTATTCGGCCCCGGTCAGCGTCATGGTCAACTGTCCGCCGGCCGCCAGTGCCCCGGCGGATCATTGCATCTTGGTCGGCTTTTATGCAGCGCCGAACAGGATCGTCTACTGATGCCCACTCCGTTGAGGCTGGCTGTCCTGGTGAGGCGCCGGACCATTCTGCGGGCCTCGGTTGCGGCGGCCATGGCAGTGATCCTGGCGGGTGCCTTTGGGCTTTGCGCGACCGTTGCCGCGCTCGGTGCCAACGCGACGAGCACCGGCTCGATCTGCTCTTCGGAAGGGTTGAGTGGTCAGCGAGGCGCCGACGCGGGTGGTGCCTTGGACATCGGAAATAGCAACCAGGCGCCGGTCAACCTGACGGCCCGGCAATTGAGCCTCGCGGGGGACTACATTTCAGTCGGCAAGCAGTTGGGCGTGCCGCGAGATGGGCAGATCATCGCAATCATGATGGCTCTGCAGGAATCCAGCCTCAGAGTGCTGGCCAACGTGAACGTCCCCGGATCTCTCAACTATCCGCATGACGGTACCGGAAGCGATCACGATTCTCTTGGCACGGCCCAACAACGTCCAGCTGCTGGATGGGGGAGTGTCGGAGAGCTGATGGATCCCATCTATAACGTGCGGGCTTTCTATGGGGGAGCGTCTGGTCCCAACCAGGGGAGCCCTCGCGGGCTTCTGGACATCCCCGGATGGCAATCCATGAGCAAAGGCCAGGCTGCCCAGGCTGTTCAGGTGTCGGCCTTTCCCGAGCTGTACGCGCGATGGGAGCCGGAAGCATCGGCCATCGTTGATGCCCTCGACGGCGGGACGACGCCTTCTCCTTGCGTCGATACGCCGACCGGCTCAGCGCCGACAACAGCATCGGCGGATCTGAGCCAGATCCGCAAGGAAATCCTTCGCTTTACCCAAACCGGCGTCGGTGGGTCCTACGTGTGGGGCGGGACGGCCTTCAAAGCGTGGGACTGCTCCGGCTTCGTCCAGTGGATCTATCGGCAAGCCGGAATCAACCTCCCAAGGGTGGAGCAATGGAGGGTTGGGGTGCGGACGAACAACCCGCAGCCAGGGGACCTAGTCGTCCAGAACGCACAGGGACAAAATAACTGGGGTCATGTTGGCATCTACGCCGGCGACGGGATGATGTACAGCGCGCTCAACCCCTCTGTGGGGACGCTGCTGCATCCGATCGCCTGGAATTCAGATACGGCCTATTTCGATCTAGTGACCTGATAATTGGTCCGGAGCATCGTGTGCAGCACTCGGGCCCGCGTGAGCGGTCTCCAAGGACTACTACAGTCCGCTCTCACCCTTCCACTCTTCCGGTGTCACCCGCTTGATGCTCGATGAGTGTGCCCAGCCAAGGTGGTACTTTCCTGAAGAGTCCAGCCATTCAATCAAGCCGTAGGTGTGCGTCCATCCCACAGCTTTGCCGTAGATCCCTCTCACGTAGACCAGAGGGCGGCCGTACTTTGGGAATTCTCGGATTGGAGCTGGGTCATCAATCGGTCGGCTCTCTTCGGCTTGGATCCGGGCAAACATGCGCTCGGAGTCGTCGGGAGTACCACGCTTGATCACCGTAAAAGTATAGAACATATGTTCGAATACTTCCCATGCCCACAATCTGGGCGACAGAAACCACCTACGGGCTCACCCAATGAAAATCGCACTCCGCATGTGGATTGAGGCGAGTCTAGGCTTTGCTGTCATGACCGTTCAAGGCGTTCCAGGCACCTCAGGCACGAGAAGACAGGCATCCATCGTGCAGCCCATCTTGCTCTGCTCCGATCTCCGGAGTTATGACTCCCCGAGTAGCTTCTCGACAACGGCCCTGGCGCTATCTGAACTTCGATGCACCCCTTTTTCTAGAGCAGCGGTTACCCACGCTGATCCGTGCTCACCAATTGACCGGTCAAAACCTTCCATTTCGCCCGTTCGAACGACATGGACTCTCAGCCTATCGAGGCTCTCTAGGAGCCTCAGCCCGGCGCTGTACGTAGCCCCTGACGGTGCTCCGGCGATACCCTGGCGCTTCAACTCGCCCCATAGCGACTGAGACTGCACGGGCTGGACGAACGAGATGAAGTCTGCCTCTAGCCTGCTCGTCCAGACTCCTCCGAGGGACTCAACGATGCCTCGGATGGTCGCTTTCTCCCGTAGAGCATCGAAGTCTACGAAAGCGTGGGTTTCGACGTCGAGACGCTGAAGTGCTTTTCCCAATGCGGCTATGCGATGTTTACCTCCGCTCGGGACAAGCAGGGTGTCGTCGGCCTGCGCTCTGCGGTTGGTCGCTGAAGCGAGCTCGTCAAGGACCGCCCCGTAGAAGCGACAGTCCGCGTCGGATTCACATATGGCAACCCGCCGGTGAAAAAGCCCTTGAAGGAGATTGGAGTAGCGGAGTACGGGATCCTCCCAAGCGGATGAAACTTCACCCGGCGGCAGTTCGTGCAGTCTGTTGACCTCTCCATCTCGGACCACCCTCACAAACCTAGTGGAAGCCTTGCCCCCGGAGGCGAGACCAAGAACGAAGTCACGGTTGTGGGTTGAAACGATTAGCTGAATGTCACGGCGACCGGCTTGATCCGACAGCCAGCGGCCGAGGGCCCGAGCCTGCCCGGGGTGAAGAAAGGATTCTGGCTCATCAACGAGGATAATTTGCGACTTGCCCGCAACAACGGCCAACGCAAGCCCAAGGAAGCTCTTAACACCATCACCCTGGACCTCCAATGGAGGCAGGGCGGCCACTGCGTCCGCGTATTCTTGAGTGGGGTGGCTAATGGGGGGCACTGGGATCTCCACGCGCCCCATGCGCAGCCTTACATCAAGATTCGCCCGATCGAGAGTTAGATGTTGCTCGAATGTTTGGTAGGCCAGGTTTGAAATCTCTTCCTCTAAGTCCCCATCTCGATAAAGGCGTTGCATGGGTGAACCAACCGGTTGTCCTACGCCAAAGTGCCCCAATCCCGAGCTCGCAAAGTGAACCAATGACCCGGCTGTCCAGTGCTGAAGGAAGAAGGGGGAAGTACCACCGAGCCCTCGCTCATCTGCATGAAATATCGCCTGAAAGTCGGCCACTGTCATCTGGCCGCCCCCGCTGTGGAAGCCACCCTGAAGGGGCGAATACCGGACGTGAGCCCCGGACATCACTTGCTGCTGAGGTTCCGGTGCAGCGGTCGACTTCAAAAAACCCTCAACCTCCGCATGGGTTGCCCCTGCCGGTTTGTCCAGCTCCAGTTCGTTTATGACGACTGTGTTCATATGAGGCCCCTGCACTAGGGCAGCGATGTCCCGCAACGTCTGGGATTTACCTGCATTGTTTCCGCCGACCAAGCATGTCACTCCGGCCGTTGAGAGTTCGACATGGTCGCCTGCGTTGGACGTTATACCCGTGATGCGTGTTCGAAGATTCACCCGGCAAGCATAGGGGAGACTTCGCAGGTGATGCAGTTTGTCGGCCGCCGGGGGAGGTCCAGCGGAATATTCATGCGTAAAAAGGCTGGAATGGCCAGGGCCAGCGCCTCGGCTGTTTGGTAGACCCTTACCGGGCCGAAACTGGACTCGCAAACCCCGAAGCCTCTTCGGAAACCGCTCGAAAGCTGCGGGCTGGTCATTCCCCGCTCGGCCGAAACTGCGTCCCGATCGGCGGGGGCGTAGCCAGATCACGCAGCGAATCCGTGCACACGCTGCACAGGTCTGTATCAGGGCATGCAGAAGGTCATGTCGCCCCACTCCGCTACCTCCATGAAGTCGTGAGCCCAAACCCCTCATTCCCCTGGAAGACGACAGATGGAGCGCGCGATGTTTCTGGCAGCAGTGGATCCTGGCATCACCCCAAACACGAACTTCCCCTTTCTCGAATCGCTCAAGCAGATCGGCGGAGGCGTCCTGGTCGGAGCCTTCATTGTGATCGCGATAGTGGCGATCGTCGGAGCCGCGATGCTCCTGGCAGGCAAGCTCAGCCAGTCATCGAGGCTCGCCTCGGGCGGAGGCATGATCCTGCTGTGGACTGGACCGGTGGCCGCGATACTTGGAGGGATCAATGGCTACATCCTGTGGTCCCAGTCGGCGTTCAATCTCGGATTTTAGGTCCAGTCAGTCATGCCAGTTCAGTGCGACCTGGACGGATGGTGGCCGCCCGGTTGCGGTCTGGTCTCGCAAGCGAACGAAGGTGTCCAAGGTTCCATCACGTCGTTCTTCGCGAACATTCTCCAGAGCACCGCTTCCTGGATCTGGTCCTTCATCACTGGTGCGTTTAGTGTCTCTGACGTCGATGATTCTCAATGGACGGCCGTCGAAGGACTGACGAGTTGGTGGGTTGTCATTATGATGACGCCGCTGGTCGTCGCCATGATCCTCCAACTGCTGTCCGGCTTGATCAGCCAACAGCCCCGCCGGTTGGTGCGCGCCCTAGTTGGAGGTGCCGCAGCCATTCCCCTGGTGGCCGGTGCCGTTTACCTTGTCCGCCAGCTAACCAAAGTGGGCGATTCCGCAGCCACGGCACTGCTTGAATCCATGGGGACGGATCCCTACCTGGTGTTCATGCGGCTCTTTGGCTTCGAACGGGCCCCGGCGGACTCCGGCCGGGAATGGAACGTCGTGTCGTTGGCTCCGGGAACTACCGGCGGCGCGGCCGGGGCGGTCGTAGTCACGGTGATGGCCGTGATCGTCGTGTGGATCCTGGCGTTCATCCTGATGTGTTCAATGATCTTTCGGTCCTTCGCGCTCATCGTGCTCGCCGCCGTCGCTCCGGTCGCTCTCATGCTGATGCCATGGGAGAAGACGAAAACCTGGGCCCGTCGGTGGTGCGAGATCGTCGTTGCCTTGCTGCTCGCCAAACCGCTTGCCGCAACGGTGCTGGCCGTGGCTATTAGGCTCTTTGCCGAGTCGAAGTCATTCGCCGGGCTGGCCGCTGGTGTCGTGGGTATGGCTTTGGCCTGCGGTGCGCCTCTGATGGCATTGCGGCTCGTGAGTTTCGCCGGAGGCGAGCTGGCCGCGGCTGCGCAAACTGCCGGTGGTGGACACGTCCTGACTCGAACCTCCAGCTTCACCGCCCGGCAGATCAGCCGGCAGACCGGTGGCCGATTCACTCTGGCAGGGGTGGCTGGCCGTTCGTCGATGACCCGCCCGATCCAGTCGAGTCGTCACCAATTTCCCACCCGCACGCTGCCGACCGGTGCCCCTCTTCCGGGAAGGCCAACGGGTGCAACGCCGTCATCCACGCCAGCTGGCAACGCTGGTGCGTTGATGCTCGACGCCGGCACCTCGGCCGCCAGCCCGGCCTCGCCACCGGGAAGCAGTGCACAGCCGCACCCGGTCCCGGGCGCATCGGCATCGGGAAGCAGACGTCGGGGCCAGACCCCCAGCGAGCCCCCAAGGCCGTCGTCGTCGAGGCTACCGAAAGACCCGCCGCCGAGCACCCC
This sequence comes from Arthrobacter sp. P4_H3, assembly GCF_056400885.1. Taxonomy (NCBI): domain Bacteria; kingdom Bacillati; phylum Actinomycetota; class Actinomycetes; order Micrococcales; family Micrococcaceae; genus Arthrobacter; species Arthrobacter sp. P4_H3. Next base: position 42,896 of record NZ_JBFUKK010000010.1, on the reverse strand, counting down.
GACGGCAAAGCCTCCCATCCACCAGCCACGAGTCATTCAGCCCCCAACGGACGGTGATTTCCATGTCTGAAACGTCACGCACCCTCGAGGCAGTCAAATTCCCCCGCTACGAGCGCCGCGGCTTGTTCATGGGACTGAAGTGGTACCAATTGCTGTTGCTGGCGACCGGTGTCGTCGTGGCGAGTCTGGCGTCGGCATCTCAGGGACCCATCGGCTTGTTCGCGTCGGGACCGTTGTGGCTGGTGCTATTGCTCCTCGGCTTGCTGCAGCATTCACGGATTCCGTACCCGGTCTGGGCCAGCCATGCCGCCCTGTTCTTCTACCGATCGATGGCCCGCCAAACGCGGTTCCTAACCAGGCCCGAACGAGCAGTCCTGGCCGGACGGTTGGCACTTCCGGGAGGACTGGGGAACCTGGAATTGCGTAGGACCTCGCGAGGGGAGTGTTTCATCGTGGACGCCCGCGGCCGGGAGGCGATAGCAGTACTTCGTTGCAGCACCCGGTCCTTCGCGCTGTTAGACAGCGACGACAAAGCATGGGCGGTGCAGGCCTGGTCCCGCGTACAGGCGGGCATGGCCCAGCGAACAGGTCTCGCGAGAATCGCCGTGCAGGACTTTACGGTTCCGTTTCCGTCCACCGCCCTGCGGGACTTCTACGAAATCGCGTCCCCACGGCCGGCAGGCGACGCAAGCGAACTCACTTGGGGTCAGCGCGCGTACGAGGATCTGATTTCGGCGGCCGGATCCACGATGAGCCACGATCTCCTGATCGCACTTGTGGTGGATACGGCCAAGGCCCGACGCCGGATCAGAGAGTCAGGCGGGGGACTGGCCGGACTCGAACAGGTCCTTCGTCTGGAGGTCGAGGCCATGACCACCGCGCTGGGGACCCACAGCGTCAAGGTGGAGGAATGGCTGCCGGAGGACGGGATCCTCGGCGTCGTTCGGGGCGCCTTCGATCCTGCCGCCGTGGCACGCGGGGCAGGGCAGCCGACCAACAAGAAATCGCAACCGCAAGACTCCGCGTCGCCAAACCCGCACGCGGGGCCCATGGCCGTGGAAGAGCACTGGACATACGTACGAACGGATTCAGGATTTCATCAAACGTTCTGGATCGCTGAGTGGCCACGCCAGAAGGTATTTCCGGGTTTCCTCCATCCGCTGATTTATGTGGGCGACTTCCGGCACACGGTGACGGAGGTGATTCGGGCAGTGCCCACAACCGAGGCGCTGCGGGACATCCGTTCCGCCCAGGAGGCCCATGAAACCAGGCGCCGCATCAATACCCGCTTCGACAGGCCGCTGACCCGCGAGCAACGGGCTGAGGAAGAAGAGGTCGCCCAGCGCGAGGAGGAGATCGTTGCCGGACACGGAGACGTAAGGCCCGCTGCCTACGTGACCGTTACTGCAGGGACCCTGGAGGACCTTGCCCGGCACCGGCAGGAACTGGAATCGGCCGCCGCGGGAGCCTTCGTCGAGTTGCGCGTACTTGCCGGGCAGCAATGGGCAGCATTCGTCGCCGGCGCACTCCCGTTCGGTAGGGGGCTGCGATGACGCGGACAAACCAGTCGGTTGAATACGTGCCGTCGGGCGGGAACCGCAAGGAGCGGAAGGAACGACGGGGGCGGGCGGCTGCCGCTGACAGCCAACCGTGGGCGGCCGCTCTAGACCGGGCTGGCGAGATGTTCGGCACCCGGCTGGAGACCGCCGAGCACGGCGGAGACTGGGGGAGCCGGGAGCCCGCCTCGCTACGTGGCCCGCACCGCCTGCGGCCGGCACCACACCGCGCGTCCACCCTGACCTTCGCCGCGGCGTATCCATTCATCACAGAATCGGGGCTCGGCCACGAAGGCACATATATCGGCACAGACGTCTTCGGCTCGGGAGCGTTCTCTTACGATCCGTGGATTCTCTATGACAAGGGCGTCATCAGCGGACCCTCGATCGTTGTCATCGGCACCGTGGGGACCGGGAAATCCATGTGCGGAAAGTCCCTGGTGGCCAGGTCCATAACGCTGGGGCGGAAGGCCGCCGTCGCCTCCGATCCCAAAGGTGAATGGGTCGCCGTCGCCAATGCCGTTGGCGGCAAGGTCATTTCCGTGGGCCCCGGCCGCGCTGCCCGCGTAAATCCACTCGACGCGGGGCCACGGTCCAGCGCCTTGAGTGAGGCGCAGTGGCAGGCCGTGGTGCGCCAGCGCCGTCGCTATCTGTTGGTGGCACTGGTTTCCCTTATGCGGCAGGGCATGCCCCTCCGTCCGGTGGAGCACACTGCCCTGGACATGGCCCTAATGGAGACGGTAGCCGAGAACTCGAATCCGACGCTGCCGATGGTTCTGGACCATTTGTTGAACCCGTCGAAGGAAACGATCGGGCTGGTGGGCAAGGAAGGGGGACTGGCGGTCAGCCACTCCCTGAGGCGGACGGTCTCCGGTGACCTGGAAGGCATGTTTGACGCCCCGTCCACGGTCGCTTTCGACGCCGATGCGCCGATGATGGTGATGGACACTTCTGCGCTGATCGGCGCCACGGAGCAAGCGTTGTCCCTTGCCGCCGCGTGCGGTGCCACTTGGCTGGAGGCAGCCGTCACCAATCCCGACGGCGGCAAACGGCTGGTGGTTTACGACGAAGGCTGGCGCATGCTGGCCGACCCGTACATGCTCGCCAAAATGAGCGAGCAGTGGCGGTTGGCCCGCACCTATGGCATCGCGAATCTGCTCATCATGCATAAAGTCGCCGACCTCAACGAAATCGGAGACAGCTCCAGCGGGCACCGGCAAAAGGCACTCGGCCTGCTGACCGAGGCTGACACAAGGATCATCTACCGGCAAAAGCACGACGCCATGCGACTGACTAAAGAAGCCCTGGGCCTGTCGGAGGCCGAATGCGAGCACGTAGAGAACCTCCCCAAAGGCGTTGGTCTCTGGAAAGTCGGGAACCGTTCCTTTATCGTGGCGAACCGGGTCACGACCGATGAGCTTGAAGTTTTCGGCACCGACGACCGGATGATCTGAATGCCACAGATGAGTTCGCGGCGAGGCACCGACAGCCCGTTGGTTTCGGCCGGGCTTATCGCCGTGGCCGGGTATGTCGGTCTGAGTTTCCTGGTCCAGGGGGCGGCTAACGTCGTGATGGTCTGGCGCTGCGGCGGCAGTCTGCCGTCGCCGTTCAACCCGGCCGCCGCCGTCGGACTTTTCATCGGCCGGATCGAATGGATCGTCCGCGTGCCGCAGGGATGCGACGTCGGGACCCGCAGTATCTGGTGGATCGTTGGCCCGGTCCTCTTTGTGGCAGCTGCGCTCGCCGTCGGGTCAGTTTTGGCCTGGCGAAGGTGGAAGCAATCGGGCGCCTGGCTGCGCCAGGACATCCTGAGCCGCGAGGGCATCGCGCGCCGTACCGAGATCCTCCAGGATTTCGGTGCAAGGGCGGTCCTGAGACGCGGCAAGTTCACGCGGCCGGGCCTCGCCAAACCGCGGATCCAGGACGTGGCCTGGACATTGGGTCGTTCCCGCGGAGTCACGATCCACGTATCCACGGAGGAATCGATGGTTATCCAGGGTGCTCCGCGATCCGGTAAGGGCCTCTACGTGGTCATCAATGCCATCCTCGACGCGCCGGGCGCTGTGGTCACGACGTCCACCCGCGCCGACAACTTGGTAGTGACCATGAATGCCCGCGCTACACGCGGCAGGCCGGTCACGGTGTTCGACCCACAAGGCATGTCCGGACTGCCCTCGACGCTTCGCTGGTCTCCCGTTCGTGGCTGCGAGGACCCGGATATCGCCACGCGCCGCGCTCTCGTTATCACTGCGGACACGGAGATGAAGGGAGAGAACGCTGCATGGCAAAAGCGCTCGCTGATCATCCTGCAGTGCCTCCTTCATGCTGCGGCTTTGTCCGGCGAGGGCGTGCGTGCGTTTCGGCGCTGGTCTTCGAGCCCGGTCTTGGCACGTGAGGCGTTGGAGGTCCTGAGCCAACCGGCGGCAGCGCTGGGATGGCAGGCCGATCTGATGGGCATACTCGAGGATGACCCTCGGAACACGTCCAACTCCTGGATTGGTGTCTCGGCTGCTGTCGCACCGCTGTCGTCACCGAAAGTGCTCGCCGCCCTGGACCCCCGGGATGAGTCTGAAGAATTTGACCCCAAGAGGTTCATCCGGGACTGCGGGACCCTGTATCTGATCGGCACCCGCGCGGGAGCTGCTGCGGCAGGGCCGTATCTTTCGGCTCTGATTGACGACATCGACAACGCCGCGCGCGAAATGGCGTTTGTCTCGCCGGGCGGAAGGCTGGATCCGCCGTTGTCCCTCGTCCTGGACGAGATTGCCAATCTGGCCCCATGGCCGGGCTTGCCCATCGCCCTCTCTGACGGAGGCGGCATCGGCATCTCCACTCTCGTGGTGCTGCAATCTCTGTCCCAGGCACGTACTGGTTGGTCCATCGATGAGGCAGCCACTATTTGGGACTCGGCCATCATCAAGGTGATCTTCGGCGGAGGCTCCGACGAACGTGACCTGCGCTCGCTGGCTGGGCTGCTGGGGGAGCGGAGCCTGACCCTGAACACCCGTTCCTGGTCTGCGCAGGGTCGGCAGGACGGCGAACAGATCCGGGAGAGCCCGGTCCTGCCGCTTCATGAGATCAGGCGCTTGCCCGCAGGCACAGCCCTCATGCTGGGACGTCGAACCCGGCCCATCCTTTTGGACCTGCGTGAATGGCACAAACGAAAAGACGCTGCCGAGCTCGGTCGGTCAAAGCTCGAGCTTGAACGGACCTTGGCTGATGGGCACCGTCTGAAACAGGCAGCCACTGAGGAGCCGGTTGATGGCCAGCCATGACGAGGTGGAGCGCTTTGAGATCCCTTCAGCCGGAGCGGACGATGACGAGCTGACGGCGGAGCTCTTCCGCTCTGCATTCCGGCCACCGGGGCGTGCATCCGGCGTGACCTACCGTTGGCGGGAAATGACAGCTGAGCAGGCCGGAAGCGTGTGGCGTTCTTTGGCAGCCTGGGTCCGATGGCTTGTTGCCACGTACCAACTGACGACGTCGGTGGTCCCGGACTGCTGGTGGCGTCATTCCGAGATCGTGGCCGAGCTCTATGCTCTGCAGCGGGCGGAGCTGGCCTCGTACGCGAGCGACGATCCCGGTTTCGGGCCGCTTGCATTTCACGAACGACTGCCACACGCCGTCGAGCGTCTCCGGATCCACACCCGGACGGCCGGGTGTGTCGGCCTGCAGGCACACAAGGAGTCCGCAGTGAGAACCCTCCGGCTCGACGCGCCTGGCTTCGTTGAGTGGCAGGCGGATTCACACCAGGGCGGGGACGATTTCTGACGTCATGCTGTTGGCCTCTCTGAGGACATGAACAAGTATCCGCAGGATGCTCCCGGCGGGATCCTAAGAAGCATGGAGGCGGCTGTCGTGGCCCCTGAACCTAAAGACGTATCGAGCGCCGTGCCGGCAGATGCAGCGACGGGCGGAAGTGCGGGCGATTCCCGCATGACGCCTGAGGAGCGTATCTCTGCCTTGACGGAGGGCCTCCACAGAATTCTGGAAAAGGCGGTTGAATCTCCGTCGCAGTGGCAAGTGCTGTTGGATGCGTCGGCAACGCTATGGCGTTACTCCGGCGGCAATGTTGCCCTACTCATGATGCAGATGGCCCAGCGAGGGACCGAACAGCCCACGCTGGTGGCAGGGTACAAGGAATGGGCCCGCCACGGCCGTACGGTGACGCGGGGTGAACACGCGCTCTGGGTGATCGCACCTCGCACAGCCCGAGTCCAGCAAGTCACGCTTCCTGACGGTACTCGGCAGCGCATCCCTGCGGGTGAGCATGTGCCCCATGGTGCCGTCGACGATGGAAAGAAGACGGTCATCACAGGCTGGCGCGGTCAGGCAGTCTTCGACGTCTCACAAACGCAGGGCACACCGCTGCTCGTTCCGCGCGGCGGTGCCGAGTCTGTGTTGGACGTAGCTGAGCTGTTGGGATCTCTGACCACGGTGGCGGGCAGCCATGGCTTCAATGTCGATGTGACAGACGCCCAGTATGGGCTGACGAGCGGCTTTACGGATTTCACCCACCGCCGGGTTCAGGTCGGCGCCTGGCTCAGCCCAGAAGATCGTGCAGCTGTCCTGGCACACGAACTTGGGCATGTGCTGCTTCATGGCCCCGACGATGCGGTCGGCAGGCTGTATGGCAGCAGCGCAGATCATCGCGGACTTGCTGAGGTGGAAGCCGAATCCGTGGCTTACACGGTGCTGAAGGCCCACGGGATCGACCGCGGACCTCAATCCGCGACCTATCTCGCCGGATGGGCTGACGCCGTCATTGACGCGGAGAAAGACGCGATGGCTCACGACGCCGGCAGTAGGCTCCCAGCGTCCCGTGCGGATATTGCGAAGTCAGTACTAGGACGGGTCACTGCTGCTAGCAAGGGAATTCTCGAAATCACACACCCGCCGGGATTCGGCGGCAAGATCAGCGCTGTCGACGCGGACCCACGGTTGAGGCCGGCAGCGTCCTACGCGGGACTGGAACAAGCTTTGCGGTCGGTTGACGGACCAGTAATGGCCGGGCCGTGAGCACGACTGGCAACAATTTGTCCGGCGGGAGACTCCCGCCGGCTTTGGAAAGGACAGAAGCATGGGCACTAAAATACCGATCAGCATCGTCGGCAACCTGGTTGCCGATCCCGAGCTCAGCGTCGGCGAAAGCGGAGTGGCTCACGCCAAGCTCCGCGTCGCCGTCAACCAGCGAATCCAGGGCGCGGACGGCACTTGGCAGGACGGAGAGCCCGTCTTCCACAATGTCTCTGCATTCCGTGCGCTGGCCGAGAACTCGGCGAGTTCACTGCGAAAGGGCGACCCGGTCACCGTGGCGGGCGAGCTGGAATTCCGCTCGTACGAGAAGGACGGCGAACGCCGTGAAGCCCGACGCATCGTCGCCGACACCATTGGACCGGATCTCCGTTTCGGGACCGCGGTGTACCAGCGCATGTCGCATGGGACAGTGGCAGCGCCGGATGCTGGAGTGCGTGCGGACCTTGACGCGCCCGTCGCGGCAGAGGCGGCTACGCCGGCGTACAACGTCAGTTCGAAAAGTCCGGTGGTGGTGCCCCCTTTCGGGGCGACGGCGGGGAATGAAATGAGTTTCTAAGTGCTGTAGGGGCCGTCCGCATTTCGGAGGTGAGGCGTTGCCGAAGCGGGTTGGTGAGCAAACCAACCCGCTTCTCCGCGTAACGAGCGCCGGAGCGCCTTGGCAGCTCGTTTGAGAAAGTACGCGCTAGAAGTAATTGGAAGCCCGGGCAGTACGTGCACTCACCGATGAGAAGACACTGACGAGCTGCCGCATCACCGGGCCAGTGTCTTCCACGAGTTCGGCTAGCCGGCGCCGGACCTGTTCCGTGGGCAGGGTGAACCCGGCCCTGATGGACTCCCAGACGTGGTCGGGCACGGGTCTGCCAATGATGGGGGAGGGCATCAGCTGCCGTCGTCGGTGGACTCAAGCAGCCACTGCGTGGAGAGGGGCTGACGGTGCAGTGTGAAGGTCCTCAGCGGGGAGTCGGAGCCGGGGATCGGGGTTCTCTGCCTCCCGCGGAAGTTTGACCTGGCCACTGGCGGACGCCATTGGGAGGCATATTGGGCATGTAGGAGGAGGTGGAAGCGACGTTGTCCCGATCAAAGGTTCCAAGGGACGCCCGATTGCGTGAGTAAATTGCAAAACCGCCGAGGCTCAAGAACGATGGGCGGTATGACGACGGAAAGTTCACAAGCGCCACTGGAGCCGCTGCCGGAATGGGTGTCTAAGGTTCGTGCAATCGGCATCGACACGAACGCCGTTGGCAAAGGCGGTTACAACGGCGCTCAGTTGAAGGAGCTCGCGCGGCAGGCGAAGCAGCACGGGGGTTTGGAACTCTGGATTGCAGAGCCCGTTATGTGGGAATGGGCCGAACACCTGCATGAAGTCCGAACAAAGTTCAACGCTCAGCGCAAGAGCCTGAAGGATGCGGGGATCGAAATCGGGCCCCAGCCTTCTGAGATCGAGGACGCGCTGGACTTTGTTGAAACGGCGATTGCAAGGCTCGGTGATCACGTCAAGGTGATTTCGATCCAGCCAGTCGCCCACAAAGCCTTGAAGGATCAGGTCCTTGTCCGAGCCCCGGGTGAACGTGTTTATAAGAATGGAACCACCGGAGCGACAGCCAACGGCAAACGATTGAAGACGGGAGCCGCGGATAGTGCGATCTATCGTGCTTACCACTACCAAGCCAATGGCGATGGTGACAGCTACGTAATCCTCTCTGCCGATAGCGATGTTCCCCGGGCCCACAAAGCCTGGGGCCTTCAGGTGCGGATTTTTAAGGAGCGTGATCGCCTGAACGACGAGATTTTCCGGATGATCCAGGCTCCCGGGGAACTTGTGGGAGAGTGCGTCGCTTTCTTGCGTAAGAACTTGGACCAGATCGACCTGACATCTTTCGAGGCCCGGACAAATCTCGGCGGATGGACCTCTGAAGAACGGATCGCGTCCTTTGCAGCAATCGGGAGCAAGTTACTCGCAGGCTTGTCTCGTCTAAAGCTGGACAAGAAATCGCAACTCGTTACGGCTGAAGCCTGTGTTGTCACCAACGTGCTGGCATCCGAATTTACCTACGACCTGTATGGGGAGGGGCTCCAGTTACCCGGCAACCAAAGTAGGAATTATCCGGATGCCGCCCTGTACGTGGACGTAACTTTCTCGGTGGAAAAGGGCTCGGCAACAAGTGTGAGCACGGGTGCCGTGCGATTTGCTTCGGTCAATGAGACGGAGGAAGAAACTGGTGATGACGACGGACCGTTGCCGATCCTGGAAAACATAACAAATGTCCCTGGACTGGCTGAATTCGAGTGGGCCGAAGGCTTCTGGGAAGACACGGAGGTCACAGTGGATGTCGATGGTGATGTGCTTCATCTCGACTTCACCGGGAGTGCCGCCGACGACTGGACACTCACAGCCACATATCGTGACGAGCAAGTTGAAATATCCGGTGCTCAGCAACACGACGGCCAAGACTTCGGAGACGGCATCAGCTTTCCAGGGACGGTTCGGTTGTATACGGATTCGACGATGGTGCCTTATCACCCAAGTCTGGCTATCAATGCCCTTTTATTAAACACGCCCAGGCCCAGCATCAGGACTTGAATAGAACACGGCTGATTGCACCGCAGTAGCTATGAGAGGCGGTCGTTCCCGCCCGGGCCAGCAGTGCGGTCATGGCAACGGCTTGGTGGAAGCACCTTACCAGTGCTGCTCGAAGGGTGGCGCAATGCCCCCGGGTGGAACTCAGCTTGCGGGCTCGCTCATACGTCACTGGAACGCTGGAATTTGTGAACGGTCGGAGGCAGGTTGCGATGTGCGCCGGGTTTCCTGGCTGGGCCGCGCCGAAGGTTAACAACGCATTATCGCAGCGGGCGACTCGTAATATGAACACTAACGGCATTAGGGTTCCTGACTCGGGAAATCCCATGGAGCCGAAAAATGCGTTACGCATCGCCATCAATTCGGGGCGTGCACTAAGCAAGAAAGTCACGCGAATGCATGGTTTCTACGTTGAAGTTCAGCAGTGAGCGGGTTCTCGCCGAGGATCCAGTCGCAGTATTCGGTCCGGGCCTGCACAGCCGGCGAATTTGAGGACGTTGTAGCACTTGGAGATAAGTACAAGGCTTCTTTGGGCCTCATGCGCTACGAGGCCTACCGGGAGTACCTTCAAGCCGGAACTGTTTTCGGGGCATATCTCAATGACGTGCTGTGCGCTTATGCCCTCTTTGCCTTGCCTCGGCGCGAAATCCGCTTGGCTCACCTCGTTGTCGACGAGGAACACAGAGGGAACGGCCTCGCAGCATTACTGGTGGCGGCCATCCGAAAGAAACACTCCGATCTGCAAGGGATCGTCGTCCGGTGTCGTCCGGACTGGGACGCGAACACTATGTGGTCACATTTGGGGTTCGTTCCAACCGCATCGGTTAAAGGGAGGGCGGCCAGCGGATCCGAGCTAACATCTTGGCGCTTGAATTTCGGCCATGATGACCTATTTTCGGCCCAAATCGAAGATTCGACTGCCCTGAAAGTCGTCCTCGACACGAACATCATCCTGGACCTTAGGCTTCAAAGGGCCGGCGGGGAAGAAAGCCAAGTTTTAGAGGCTCCCTGGCTCTCAGGCGAAGTGCTTTTCTGCACGACCAACGGAGTTCACAACGAAGCTAACCAGGTGCCGAACCAGGGTGATAGGAAACGGATCCTTTCCACCGTCGGCAACTATGCGAACCTGTCCCGGATCGACCATGAAGCTCTGGTGAGGGCGAAATACGACGAGTGGATCGCCGGAATTCCATCTTCCGACATGGCGCAGGACCCCAGTCTCAAAAAGGACTGCAGGCTCGTCGCGGAGGCTGCCATAGCCGGGGCTGATGTCTTTGTCACCAGGGACTTGAGGGCAGCACGCATCTTTGATCCGCTGGCTGCCTCCTTGGGCACTCGAGTGCTGTCTCCAACTGAGCTGGTTGTGCACGTGGACGAGCTGCAACGCTCGGTTTTCTACGCCCCTGTTCAAATCCAACAAACGTTCGTGAGTATATCCGAGGCTGGAGCCGGATCGGTAGATGCACTGGACGAGCTGCTCAACACCGCTGCAGGAGAAAAGCGTTCAGCGTTTCGGCGCCGAATATCCGAAAGCGTACGGACGGACGAGGACCCAACTCGACGGCGAAGAGTGATCTATGTTGGGGATTCCGGTCAGCCGGCTGCAGTCTTGGCCACCAGAAGTCATGAGTCATCGGGAACCCTGGAGGTGTCGATGTTCCGGGTCGCTCGAGGAACAATGACGCAAGCTTTGGCGCTTCAGCTCCTCTACCTCCTTCGCTCGGAGGCCCGAGAAATGAAGCTCCCTCACGTCCAGATCACCGACCCCGCCATCGGGCCGGATCCGCGAGTAGAAGAGTCGTTCAAGAGGGACGGTCTTTGGCGAACGCCCAATGGCTGGTCGATGCTTGCGATTGAATCTTGTGGGCCCTGGAACGAACTTCAGCGGACAGCGTTGGCTGCCGCAACCAGGGCACAGGTCGGCTCCGTCCCCTTTATCGAGATGCTTAAGACGGACGTGACAAGTAACCCCCAAGCCGCTGCTGAGGTGGAGCGACTGTTATGGCCGGCAAAGGTGGCAGACGGCGCTTTGCCTACTTACATAGTTCCGATCCGACCTCACGCGGCAAGCCAACTCCTTGGTCATGATCTGACGTTGTTTGACCGCCCCACTGACCTTGGCCTGAGTAGGCGCCACGTATACTACAAATCCAGAAACTACGTTCCGAAGGCTCCGGGCCGGATCCTTTGGTATGTGAGCTCGGACAAGCTCATCCTGGGCTCTTCCCGGTTGGTCAGCACACGTGTAGGGACGCCCTCCAACCTCTTTGCAAGGTACAAGCCCTACGGGGTGTGGAATATTCAAGACGTGCAAAGGTCCGCTGACGCCCAGGGCCTTGCAGCAGCATTGATATTTGCTGACACCGAAATCTTCGAAAGGCCGATCAGCTATCGTCGAGCGCTAGATATGGCGGCGAGGGCGGGGATCCCCCTAGGAACCCTTCCGGGCGCCCGGCCTGTGCCAGCTGCGCTATTTGATCAGATGTATAGAGAAGGAACCAACCCGATATGACGCAGCAGCAGTTGGCTAAGACGGCCTCCCATGGCGCCGTTCTGATCTCGATTCGATCCACGTTCGTTGAGGCCATATTTGCAGGGAAGAAGACGGTAGAACTTCGTAGGCATGCCCCCAAAGTAGCTGAAGGAACTCCTATTGTTGTCTACTCATCCGGCCGAGACATGGCCGTTCGAGGCCATGCGGTGATCGGAGAGATCTTGACCGCAGATCCCGACAGCTTATGGGAGCTCGTCGGTACAGAGACAGGCCTATCGAGGGCCGAATACGACCTCTACTTTGCGGGAGCTGAGTGGGCCTACGCAATCCCGCTGGAGTGCATCTCAGAGGGTGCCCGACAGGTTTCCCTGGCTGATCTGAGAGCCGAACATGGGCTGGAGCCGCCGCAGAGCTGGCGTTACCTCGGCTTGGATTCCTTTGAACGGCTTCGAAAGGCTGTATCCGCTGCATAGCTGGGTTGGTCTGACCCGAATGTAAACCATTGAGCCCCGCACCGTAGCCTGCTCAACGGGTGGACACCTATCCCCGGCTGAAGTTTTCAAGGGCACGAAGCAAAGTTGAGGGTCTGCTGTCCAGGAGGTCAACGGGGCGGCATCCATGAAGGGCGCCGAAGGGTGTGATCACCCAGACGGAGAAGTAGTTGTGCGGGATTTTCAGCGCCATGGCTCGCTGAAAAAGCTTCACCACCGTCGGATGGAGCTGGCCGCCCGGGAGGAACTGGAAGCCCGGGCAATAGGTGTCTTCGCGGACGAGGACCCGGACAAGCTGCCGCATCACCGGGTCAGGTTCTTCCATGAGTTCGGCGAGCCGCCGCCGGACCTGCTCCAGGGTGGGCAGGGTGAACTCGGCCCTGATGGACTCCCAGACCTGGTCGGACACGGGCCTGCCGATGATAACGGAGGGCATCAGCTGCCGTCGTCGATGGAATCCAGCAGCCACTGCGTGGCGAGGGGCTGGCGGCGCAGCGTAAACGTCCTCAGCGGTGAGTCGGCGCCGGGGACCCGAGCCTGAATGCGCCAGAATTCGACGCTCACCAGGTCGCCGCTGCCCTTGGCTGCAGTGCGCCGGGTATCCCACCAGGAGTCCCGTCCGAACCAGTGCTGGGAATCTGTGTCAGGGTCCACCAGCCAGATCCGTCCGTCGTGACGGATGGCCAAGGGGTTTCCTGAGAGGTCGAGCCGGACCTGGACGTCGTAGGTCTGTGTGGGGGCTTCGTGGGTGATGGTCATGAGTTCGTTCTTTCGTGCTGCTGACGTACCGGTGCGGTCGTGCTGGTGGGGTTAGGCGGCTTTGACGAGGGGAGTTCGTCCCAGTGGGTGGTGTAGCGGGGGGAGAGCATGTCCCGTTTCATGGTCCAGTCCGGTCCGCCGCGGATGCCTGCGTGGCCGAGGCCGATGGAGCCGCGCCCGTAGCGGCGGGTGACGTCTTCCATGAGGGTCCCGAGTCCCAGTGGCAGACACCGCTGAAGCCGGGGTTGTTCTTCGCCCACTTGTTGGCCAGCTTCGCCAACGACTTGACCGATTCGGAATTATGTGCCGGTCTTGGTTGAACGAGCCGCCAAGGACCGCCTTAGACGCTGATTGGCGCTTCCACGCGCCCGCTTCACCTGACTCCGTTTGTCCACAGCTTTCTAGGTGGATCAGTCCTGAGATAGGCGCGTTGTCTTGCGCTGAGTCGATTACTCACAAGGGATCAGGATGGTCGTTTACCGGGGGTCCGGAGCCGCTTGGCGAGGTAGTTCTGGGAAACTCCGGCCTTCGCGGCGAGCACTTTCCCTGACAGCCTTTGTCGGCCCATATGGGCTTTGATTGCCTCGCCCCAAGCCCTGGATTGCAGCCCGGCAGGTCCTTTGGATCCGGAGGGATTTACTTCGCCTCCAGCGTGGCCAGGCGCTCACCGACGCGACTGCCGGCGCGGTGGGCCTTCGGGCAGCGGGCCAGCCACCTCTTCAGCACCGCGATCTCTTCGTCCTTCTGGGAAAGCTTGCGGTGGATGATGGCCGCCTGCTCCGTGTACCCCGGCGCGGGCGCTCCACGTCCGGCGTCATCTTCGGCGCCTTCGATGGCTCTATAGCAGAGGACGAGGGCTTCTTCGAGCCGGCCTTCGCGTTTGAGCTGCTTGATCGGCTCAATGAGTTCAAGGTAGTGGACGCCATCGACCATGCCCCGCTTGAACTGGGCCGCACGCTGCCCGCCGCCCTGCAGCGCCTCCCGAACCATCGCTGATTTTTCCGTATGGGAGCTGTTGATCCGTTCCCCGGACGTCAGCGCCGGCGGGTTCTCCCGGGTGTGGGCCCACTCCGGATCCCCGTCACCCAGCCAGACGTACGCCTTGGCCAACAGCTTCGTTTCGCGAAGGACGTGCAGCTGGTAGCTGACCGATTCGCTGGCGCCCGCAGGCAGCGTGAGCTCCTTGGCGGCATATGACGGAAGGGAGCCGACCTTTTCACCGTCCACCAGGAGTGCCACGGCTTGCGGATCGACAGGATTCTCCGGCTCCCGCTGCAGCTGGGCCTGGCCCTCGTAGTAGCCGCGCTCACCGAGGCCTTTCCTGTCGGCCAGGGCGGCCACGGCATCCTTGGCAAAGGTCGTTGTGCCGGCCACTTCCAGGCAGGAGCTGAATTGCAGGGAGACCCGGATCGAGGGTGCCGGATGGTCGGGGGCTTGATCCTGTGGGGCATCAAGAACCGGCGCCGCGGCCGGACCCCCTTGCAGTGCCTGTCGCAGCCAGCTTCCGAACCCCACAGCGCCCCCTACGGTCTCGGGCGGTTCTGATCCGCCGAGGCTGACTCTACCAACCGGAGGACAAGTGCCGCGGACCCTCGCCTGTCTACCGACAGGGCGTGGGGTATCAAGGAACGCGGATCGAGGCGATCATCTCTTCCACGTCCCGGTGTTCCGCAGATCCCATCCAGGTCTTCGCCTCATCGACTGTCGCGAAGTAAGTTCGGCCCTGGAATATTCTTCTTGTTGACCAGCGCGTACTCGTCCCTGGCGACCCGCTGACTGTACTTGCTGGCTCGAAGGGTCTCTCCAAAGTGTTTCACCGGGACAGCCATCCTTGACATTGGTCGTCTCCTCGATGTTGGGTCCTGCCAGTAATCGTAGGGGGCGATTCGCACCTCGACGGTCACGAACGTAGTATGGCCGGCGAGGTTGCCTTCGGAGTGTTGTGCTGGACAGTGCAGTGCTGGAAAGAGGGGCAGCCTCTTCTGTTGGGGCAAGACAGCGAAACCGACGTGAGAACGAAGAGGATCATGATGACCGATGACGGCTTGAACGGGATCCTTCCTGCCGTGAAATACCGAGTGCCGGCCAGACACCCACGGCAACGTCGCCGTGTTCGTCCTGCCCGCGCAGTTCGTCAGCTACATGAAGCAGGCCAGTGTCCGCTCAAGCTCGGCACTCCGCGACGCCGACCTGAATGAGATCGGCAAGGTCACCCGCCTCGAAGTAATCCAGGACGTCACCACGATTCATTTTGAGCTCGCCCCGGGCCGCTCCGTCCCAGGCGTGCAGCTGCAGGCCAGCTTCAAGATCACAGCCTGCCCTTCGGCGCGTTCGAGTACCCCGCCTACTGAGCGGGTTCCGCCGCGGCCAGCTGACTTTCGGCTTCCGCTCTTGCCAGGCAGAGACTGTAGTAGGCCATGACGTCGCGAACCAGCCGCTTCGCCTCTTCGCACGCTGCCTCAGGGCTTGTGGCCAGAGCGTATGAGGTGGCAAGCGAAGCCTCGGGCCATAAGGGCCCCCGCTTCTTCCGTGCCTCGGATGCGCTCTCGGCGACCTGAGAGTACTCCACCAGCCGGTCCATGATTTTTTCTTCCAGTCCCTGGCGATGGGCAGTCGCGTTCTTCCGATTCAGGATGGTCCCGCCTCCGTCCAGGCCGGAGAGTTCGTCGGCGGCAGCCCAGATGATCTGGTTCCCGATCAGCCCGTAGAGGCCTTTCGGGGGGACACCAATCTCCGGCATGTTGGCTCTGAGCCAGGCCAGAAACACGTGCCCGACAAAATGCTCGTGTTCCTCGGCGAGGTCCTCAGGTGACATGCTGTGCCATTCGTCGACCCTGATGTATTTGTGCAGCAGTACCCGCGGATAGCGCGTCCACAGCCTGAGGAGATGGTTGAAGATCGAGTAGTCAGCCGGGCGGGTTTGAACACTGCCCATGGTTATCTCTTTGACATCGTCGGCGAACTCGTGGACCTGGAGTATCTGCTGGAGCATCTTGGGCGATGCATATCTGGGCGACTCCTTATCGATGAAGAAGAAGAATGTAGGGGTACCGACTTTGGACCCGGCGAGCCAGGCCCGGAGCGAGCCGACCTTTACCTGTGCAGCAGTTCCTGACTGCGAGTTCTTCACCTGGAGATGGGCAGTCAGGCCGGACATCTTCCACGAGCCAGGCAGCTTATCGGGGTCCAGGACGTCCGTCGTGGTGTGGACGTGCGCGTCCCATCCGTAGTCGGACTGCGAGAGGGAGTTGACCGCGTGCCCCATCCTCACGAAGTCCCTGATGACATCAAGCTCCCCCAGGTCGCCGCTGACATTTTGTTTGGCCCTGCTTGGCATGACGCTTCCCCTCTGTTGAGCAACAGGCCCCAGAATATCCAGAGACGGTCTCACTTTCCTTCTGACCGGTTTAGGTGTTACCCGGGCAACACCTCTCAGCATGGACTCGAAAGGCTTAATCTGGTTTCATTCGTAACCAGATCAGAGGGCGGCGTCTCCCAGCTGCGTTGGTGGGCGAACTGATACCGGGGCCAATCTCCAACATAGACGGCAAGTACAATCCGCGCTTGAAGTACACGTCATGATTGCACTATCCATGATGGCGACACCAAAGTCTGCACTCACCCGCTGCCGGCCGCTCTCACATATCCTGACCCATGAATCCAGTGCGTTTGGCTAGCCGGGACCCCCAGCCCTTAGCCTTAGCCGGAGCACGAGGAGAATCCAGACGGCTTAAGCCGTTGCCCGACCCGAGGGTGGAACTCGTCCGTGATCAAGCCTCGGGGCCGGGCGCCCAGGCCAGGGAATCTGAAGCCCGGATGTAATAAGTTGCCGGCCAGGGTGCCCCAGGCCTGACTTGTGCCGGATCCGGTGAGACAAGCAGAACCGATCCAGGCCAGATCGGTTCCGGCAGAGCTTCGATCCATGCGGGCTGAACGTGGTCGAAGCGGTTCCATTTGATGGTGATCCACGACCCTGTGGGCTCGAGGGCGTCAACGCTCAGTACTGTGAGATCTGCCGTCGTGCCACTGCTTCGCTTCATGTCGTTGAAGTGATTCCACTTTTCGTTTGCGCCAGCCATCCATGAACGTCGCCGGCGGGCTCGGGTCAACCAGACCGCCCCGGCGACTGCGGCCGCGAGGAGTGTAATGGCCGCGGTGAGTAGCAGGAACAAGTTATCCGGCCAATCGGCGGCCGCGGCTCCGACGAGATATGCGACGCACGCAGCGATTGCCACGCTGCTCAGAATCAAAGCAGGTGTCGCAAGCTTCGGCTTCAGGACTGGGTTCGCATCCATGGATTACCTTCCGACCAGTTTAGAGTTGCCAGCCGACATTGATAAGGCGGTCTACCCAAGTCGTCGGGTCATCAGTCCACCTCGGAGAGTCCACAAGGCTCGGGGAGGAGACGCCTGCTTCCTCAACGAGTCGATCGATAGTTACTCGCTGCTCCCTTTGCTCCCACTCGTAAGCCGCAGGTATTGGCCCCAGAGGAAGGGGCGAATCGTGTATGCCCCACCGGTCCCTATAAATGGCAATTCGGCGAAGCAAACTGGTGGCCTGTACTTGAGCGACCAAGGGCCCCAATGCCTCAAGGAGGTTCCGTTTCCAGTCGGCGTCACCCACCATCGCGGCCATGGTGACGTGGTCCATCCTCTGCCGCATCCGCTCCCGTACCTGAGTGATCATGTTGGCAAGGTCGGGACGAACGGTGCGGAGTTCCTCGGTCAAGGTATCAATGCCTGCGGCGGGCATCGTGGTCAGGAACTGCCGGAGCCGGGAATGCACCACTGCCGCCGCATCTCGAGCCAACGCGCTTGTATCCAGTGCGGTAGCAACAACACGCTGTGTGCTCGGTCGGCTGACTCCAACTGATCTGCGCCACGAAGCGACAGCGGCGCCCCACGAGGGAGATCGCTGAAGCTCGGAGACACTGCCCGGTGAATGCGCGTCCAGGAAGTCCCTCAAATCCTCAGCCGCTGCCAGTTGTGCGAGGTAGTCGTACTCAGCACCGAGGTGCTCCAAGCTGTCCGCTTTCGACTGCTCGGCATCGCGGACTTCGTGAGCCGTCCGTTCGGCGCCTTCGGCAGCAAGGACCTCGCCCAGGATCTGCCGCCACGAGGGCTGCATAGTGGGATCCATAGGCTCATCATCCAAGGGATCATTCTCGCTAACGTACGCGTGGTTGCCTGCGCGTCCCCGCGTCATGCTGACGTACAACAGCTCACGGGTCAGCCTGCCTTGTGTCACCACGGTGTGGCCCGTGTCCACGGTGATGCCCTGCGAGCGGTGGGCCGTCGTCGCATATCCCAGCTCAACTGAAGCCTCGACGTAGTCGCGGCTCAAGTTAATCGTTGCTCCGGTATCCCTGCGAATCGCGCTCAGCGAGCCGTCTCGCCGGCCCGTACGGACGACGTCGAGCATGGTTCCGTTGCGGATGAAGTCACCGCGGCTATCGGTAATGGCCCGGTCATTCTGGCGGGCAATGACAGTGTCGCCAGTACCCGCATGAAGTCCGTCGCTGAGCGGAACCGAGTTTTCCGCATCCACGGCGCCCTGGACCACACGATCGGCCTGGGCGCGCTGGTTGAGCATGCCAACCGTGTCATTGTCCGCGGCGATGAGAATGGATGACTTGCCAGAGAGTATGTCGGCCTGCCATCTGCGGTACGCCTGGTCGACCATGTCGAGGTGCACCCCGTGTTGAATGCGCCCGTGGCTGTGGTAGTCAGCAATGGCACCGAAGTCCCCGGCACGGAGCTTCAGCGAGGCGTCCTGCTCCCAGGCCTCCTTGAACCGCCAAATCGTGCTGAGCCGCACTGTTTTGCCTTGCCGGTCCAGCCAGCCGAGGACACCGCCGGCGTCGATGGCGTCCAATTGCCCTGGGTCTCCCACCAGGAGCACCTTGGCCCCGGCATCCCGGGCCTGCTGTACCAGTGCAGAGAGCTGCAGGGTGGACACCATGGAGGCCTCATCGATGACGACCAGCTGGTTGGGATGAAAACGCCACCTGTCCTGTTCGGCAGCAAGCCGGGTGGCTTTCTGGGCGAGGAGTGTCGCCTGCGGGCCTCTGTTAGCCACGTGATTCGCCAGCTGCTCCTCAGTGTCGAAGAACTGCGCAGCCCGGTTGCCGGCGCCCTGACCGACAGATTCGTAGAGCCACTTCGCGACATTCTCCGTGGTCAGGGCAAGCTCCCGCCCAAGGACCTCGGCGCTCGCAGCCGCGGGCGCCAAACCGACCACGGTACCGGCGCCAAAAGCAGCTTCCCAGGCTGCCTTGACCGCGCCGAGGGTGGTCGTCTTGCCGGTTCCGGCAGGACCGACGACGGCGTCGAGCCGGTTGCCGCTGAGCAGGACGTTGGCTGCTGCCGCCCGTTGGTCGGAGTGCAGATCGAGCTGGCCACGGTGTTTGTAGCTAGCCAGTGATTCCATGGCGACGGCCGCGCTCACCGCCGGGCCGCCGTCGTCGTTCCTTGCTCCCAGGACGACGTCCTCGTTGGCGAGGGTGGCGGCGTCCGTGTAGAGACGGGTGCCGTGGAAATCGAAGATGCTGTGGTCTGCGAAGCGGAGATCGGCCTGGGCGTTCGCAGGGAGGGTGTACCGGTACGCATTCAGTGGGACGGACTGGGCTTCGGCGGCGCTGGCTACGATGTCGATCAGAGTGTGACGGTCCGCCGGTGAGTGGCAGCGGATTTCGGCGCACACACGTTCGGCTTCCGCCAGGAGGTTCCATCGATTCCAGGTGGCGCGCTTCGTGGCGACGCGCTCGCGGGTCAGGGAGCCCACCGCGTCCACCCAGCCTGGCGTGAAGTCGCAGGTGCGGAAGGGCGCTGTCCGGGAGCGCCTAATGGTGTTGGCGAGAACGTCTCGGGGCTCGAAGCCCTTGGCGGCCGCCCGCGCGCACCACTGGGCGGAGAGCTGGCGCAGAGGGATGGCTGTTTCCGGCTTGGCGGTTCGGGTGGAAAGTGTTGCCTGCTGGCGGAGCTTGATGGTGGTTGTCGCGGTTGGGGGAGTGCCGTGACTGGCGGTCCATTCGGCGACGAGCCGGTCGGTTTCGAGATCGATCAGACGCGAGCGGTTGGAGAATTCGCGGATTAGCGCATCGTCGACGCCGGTCAGCTGCTGGCTGGGGTTGTGCGTGTTCGCAGCCGGCACGCGGACGTCAGTGTCGGTGCCGAGGTTCCGGTGGAGGGCGTCGAAGAGGAGACCGTTGTAGTGCTCGCTTGCAGCTACCGCAGCCTTGTACAAAGTCCGTGAGTCGAGCGTGACCCATGCGCCGTCAGTGATGCGCTGGATGCGGTTGGCTATGACCATGTGCGTATGGAGCTGTGGATCCCCGGCTCGCGACTCCCAGTGGTCGAAGGCGGCAGCGATAGCTCCACGTGTGCCGAGGTGGGCGACACCGTTGCGGCCGGCCCTCGTGTGGATGACGTAAGTTTCGAGCCACTCAAGGGTGGCGTTGACCGCCTGGTGGTGGGTCTCGAGGATTTGGTCTTGGAGTTTGCGGGGGCTCAGCGCCCAGAGGACGGAGACGGATTTGGGGACGCTGAAAGTCAGGTCAAAACCGACGACGGCGTGCCGCGTCTCTGTGCGGCCCTGACTGTTTTGCACGATGGTGGGTTGGCCGTGGGGGCGGCCCAGAGTTGCGCCGGAGTCCGGGTGGGTGGCGTGATCGAAGATTGCCTTGGCGTCCGATTCCGTGACGACGTCTCCGGCGGTCCGGTTGATGCCTAGCACGCCGGACCCGAGCCAGTGGCCCTGCGGTGTTCCGGCTTTCATGTAGTACGTGGTCGCGTCGGCGGGGGTGATTGTCAGATCGTCCATCATGGTGGTCTTAAAGAGGTACTTCAGGCCCGACTGGGCGGAGAGCCGGGCGATGGACATGGTCATTGGCTTTGGGCTTCTGGGTTCCGTTTGGTGGCCGTCCAGCCTCGGCGTCGGAAAAGCGCCTTGGTGCTGCTGTGGAGCTCGAAGCCGGTGGCCTGAGTCAGGGCAAGCAGCCTGCCGCCGAGGTGGACCAGGTCGTGGGAATCGGTCTGCTGGATATTTTGGAGTCGTGCCAGGTCGGCACGGAGATTCCTGATGACGTCACGCTGCTCGGTGTTCTCGGCTTCGAGTCGGTCGATGTCTACAGCTTGAGCCCGGAGTTGGTTGCGGAGGGGTTCTTGGTGTTGCACGCAGCCAGCGAGAGCGGCAGCCAGCTTGGTCCTCGACTTGCAGTGGGCGACGACCGGGCCGGACTCGGCAACGGTATCCCGGAGTTGAACGGTCGTGGCGGGATTCGGGCCCGACGCTGACGCTAGGAGTCGCCGTCGTCGATCGCGTTGTCTGTTGGCGCAGCGAGTAGAACAGAAGCGCTGCGACGTGCGCGACGGCGCGAAGCTCTCGCCACATTCCCCGCAAATGTTCCCGCTCACGTTGGTTCATCTTTGAGAGCTCTGCTAACGACATGACTTGCCGTGAGTCCGCGCTCACGGTGAATGCCTTGGATGCCAGAGGTGTGAGGTTCTTGGCCGCTAGCTGCCAACCGAGGCTTGAGTCGCCAGGGACAGCATGCCGGGAGTTGATGGGTTTTGATCGACTCTGGACATGTCCAGAGCATGGGCGTTCAATGGAACTGAGGCGATTCTTGACGGTCCTAGGAAGACGGGGCCGTTGGATCAAACGGCGACTGGGCGGCATATGCCGGCGGCCGCAGGATGGGGGTTCCGATGGACGGCACAGCTTCCGCCAAATATTCGCCGGCGCGATGCGCTGCAGAAGGCTTCCTCGCACTCAATCTTCCGAGCCGTCTTTCGTTGGAGCGGCTGATATCGATTGTGGCGAACCTCCGGCGTCGGCGGATTGAGGTCGATGTTTCCGAGTCCCTGAACGGAGGATCGGTCTGCGGGCTGTGGTTGTCCACGGACAGTACGGAGATAATCCTGCACGCGCCGACGCCGTCGGCACTACATAGGCAGCAGTTCATCCTCCACGAACTGGGTCACATGGTGCTCCGACACGATGAGCTGGTGGTGACCTCAAACTATGCGGAGACGTTGTTCCCCAACCTGTCCGGCGAGAAGGTGTCTCGGATCCTGGGACGAAGTGACTTCCTGGACCATATCGAGGCCGCTGCCGAAACCTTGGCGGATCTCTTTGCCGCTGCAATCCGGGACAGCAGCCTCGAGCCGCGGTCGTTTGAACGGATTTTCGGATGATTCAGGACATTTCAGCAGCCGTGATCTGGTGTCTGGCGTTGTGCCTCCTGCCCGATCTGAAGCGGCGCAAAGACCAGAGCATCCTGGTGGCGGCCGTAACCATCGCCACCGCACTCACGCTCAACGTTGACCGAATCTACCTCGCGGGGGACCAGCTACTCGGAAACCGCAATTTCCTGGACCTCATAGCCAATATCTTCATGGTTGTCGGTATCTACTTCCTGTCCCGTGCGATCCTGCGCGCCGCCGATGTCAGCGAGACGGTGGACATTCACAACAGAGCAGGGCTTTCGGTGCTCGGGCTCGTCGTCGTGGCCTTGGTTGTTAGCTTCAGCCTGGTTGACGCTCCGCGGACTTCCACTGCCTTCATGAGGGATTTTGGAAGCCAGTCGCCTGCGGCCGTGTACTCGAGTGTTCAGTTCCTCTACATCGGCGCGGTGGTGGCCATCACCGGCCTTACATGTTTCAGGTTCCGCGGCGAGATGGCAAAGCCGTACTTTCGCGTCGCCTTCATGTTCATCGGCCTCGGCTGCGCCCTGGCTGTGGTGTTGGTCCTTGCCGTGCTGGGGATGGACGTTCTTCATCTCATGGGGGAGCTCGAGGCAATGACTCGTCTCTCCTTCGTCTACGACGCGGCCGAAGTGGGAGCCATGGTCTTTCTCTGCATGGGTCTGGCCTTGCCGCCCGTCGCTCGTCGGCTAGAGCGTAAATCTGATGCCCGGGCAGCAGCTGTCCTTGTCGAGCGACTGGCTGGGCCTTGGGACCGAATCACGTCTGAGCGATCCGAGATCCGACTGGATTTGGCTCAAACTGCGATCGACCGCCATGATGCACCCAGGCGCCGGCTGCATCGGATGTTGGTGGAGATCCAGGACGCACTGTTCGTGGACCCGCACCTTGCCCAATTGCTGAGTCAAGATGATCTGGATGTACTCATAGAAGCGGAGCAGCATCTCGGAGCCCGGTTTGCAGGATCCGGACATCGACGACCAGGTTTGTCACGGAAAGGGGACGCGACTCCGTGACCGACAGCGACGACGGGATCCCCGAACAGCCGCAGGCGAAACTCGCGCGGAAACTGAATCTCCTCCTGGATCTTTTTGAGGCCCAGGGATCATCGCCCCTGACGTATCCACAGATAAGCAAGCACATGTCGGACCGCGGAACGCCCTTGTCTCGCTCCCGCTGGGCCTACATGCGTGCCGGCGACAGTTCCATGGCCACGGATCCGCAGCTTTTGAGGAACCTCGCCGAATTCTTCGGCGTTGACCCCAGGTACCTGTTGGACGACGACGGCGAGGTACCCGACTTGGTGGATGCACAGCTCGAACTATTGCGCACCCTGCGCGAAAACCGGGTGAGAAACTTCGCTGCAAGACAACTGCAGGGGATATCTCCGGAGACACTACTGCGCCTACGCAAGGCCATAGACGAACGCCTGACAGCTCCCGAGGACGACGCCGATGCGTAGGGCCGCTGCAGCTGTCGCCATCGGTTGTGGCATTGCCGGCGTCACCGCCTTCCTTGCAGCGGTCTACTTTGCCCGGCAGGTCGTGGTGCCCAAGACGATGCGGCGGGAAGATCTGCAAATCCGTCGTGTGTTCCGCGGCGCCGACGAAACGCTCATGGTCGAGTTGGCTGCATCGGCACGCACCACGGCGCTAGGCCGTTACAGCATCTGGTTTGCCAACGGCACAGGCCATGCCTGCATTGGAGAGATCGTGTCCGCTGACGATGCGGCGGGGACGGTAACCCGCCGCGTTGAACGGGTTGACTCCGGCGATCTCAGGACTGCCAAGGCCGGCATTTGGAGCGGATATGTCTATCCGACGCCGGGACCGTTGGGGCTCACGTACTCTGACGTTCAGATTCCGGTCGAGAACGGGTTGGCGCCCGCCTGGAAGTTCACACCGACGCAGGCGTCTGGGGATTCTTCCACTTGGGCCATCCATATCCATGGCCTGGGCGGATCGAAAGCCGGCGCACTCCGCGGCGTGCCTGTTGCGGATCGGCTGGGATACGCATCCCTGGTTGTTTCACTCCGGAACGACCGGGATGCGCCTGCATCGTCGGACGGCAGGTATCACCTGGGGCAGACCGAATGGCACGACGTTGAAGCAGCGGTGTCGTATGCCGTGGGGCAAGGTGCACGCCAGATAGTGCTTTTCGGCTGGTCCCTCGGTGCCTCGATCGCCCTTCAACTAGCGGCATCTTCGGAGTTTCGGGACCTCATCTCCCGGCTCGTTCTCAATGCCCCCGTCGTTGACTGGAGCAGCACGCTGGTGGCCAACGCCCGGTCCAGTGGGCTTCCTAGTTGGGTTGCCGGGCTTGGACTGCAGATGCTGGGTTCATCCAGAATGCGCTGGATCACGGGCTTGGACGCTCCCTTGAACTTTCCTACCCTGGACCTTTTGGCACGGGCGGATGAACTTAGTGTTCCCATCCTTGTTATCCACAATGAAGGGGACCGCTCGACACCCTTTGCCATTTCGCGCGAGTTCGTCAGCCGGCGCCCCGGGCTGGCAACGCTGCTCACTTTCCCTTCCGCGGAGCACACGCAGGAGTGGAATTCCGATCCGGACGGATGGGACGCGGCGGTGGAGAACTGGCTCCGGAACGTCCCGACGTCGTCGTCCGTATCCCTATAACTGTGGGCCTATGACGCTTCGAGGCCCCAGGGCCGGAAGGCCCGGTCCTTGTCCATGTTCCAGCCGGCCACCATTCCGGAGCCGATCATGAGGTCGCTGAGCCTGGCCAAACGGTAGGCGGGGTCTGCTTCGAGGGCGAGTTGGAGGAACTGGTGTGCTTTGCTGCCTCGACCTTCCCACCAGTTGACGAAAGCGATGGCGGTGAGGATGGGGGCCGAGTGTTTGGTGCTGCTGTGGGTGTACGCGTGGAGCAGCAGCTGTTGTGCCCATTCGACCCGGGACCACTGGGGCCCGCCGTGTGTTTGGGCCAGGAGAACCCGGTCCATCGGTTCGTCGATTCCCGGGATGTCGGCCATAAGCTGGTCGCGGATGGCGGGGACCTGGAAGTTGGCAATCAGATTGATGGTCTGGTGGTCGTTGGGGTAGGAGATCGCGTCCAGCATGCCGTCCCAGAGCGTTCTGGCTTGTTCGAGGGCCTCGCCCGCGTTCATCCTGTGGATTGCTTTCACGCGGTCGTCGACGGCGTCCGCGGTGCGGCCTTCTTTGGTCGAGGCCGGCAGGGTGATGTGGTTTGTCGGTGCGATGGTGCTGCCGCGGTAGACGAATTCGGCGTTGATCTGGCTGGACTGGGTCGCCTTCAGCGGCAGTGTCTGCCCGTCCTGGGGATCGCCGTCGTACGGGGATACAGTGTTGTCTCCGACGAGGAGCCCGTCACGGATGGACATTCCGCGTTCGGCCAGTGCGCAGGTCAGTGCTGCGATGGTTGCCGCGTGCGGCTTGGGCTGCCCGGGTTTTTGGGGCTCGGAGGTGTAGACGGCGAAGAGCACGCTCGCGGCGCTGGTGTCGTGGGCAAGGTAGTCGGCCACTGTGCGCGCGTAGCTGAGTCCGCCCTCGCGGGTGGGAAGGTCAACCCTGAGGGTTGCGCCGACGCGGTTGGCGTCCAAGGTGATGCACACGAGGCTCTCGTGCGGCCAGAACCCGAGGGTGTGCCCAACGAAACTGAGGACGTCGGCCGGGGTTTTGATGGTGAGCGGTTCCATGGTCCTTCTCCTTCAGCTACTGGCGGGCACCGGATGTGTCTGTCAGATTTTGTGCGTCGTTCTGATACACGGAGTCACCGCTGGGTGTGAGGGTCCGGAGTGCAACTTGGGGAACCGGGAGCGATGCAAAGTTTCGTGAGGAAATAAGCGACGGAGGAGCGCCGACCGAAACTTTGAATCGTGAGCGGCGCGGAGCGCCCTGGTTGCGTGGAGGACCCGCCCAGCGATGATTGGGATCAGAACGACAAACAGCGAAGTTGCTTCTGGTGGTTCATGGAGGTGGGGGAGTGGGGCGGCATGACGTCTTGGAAGCCGGTACTCAGTGAGCTCTGCCGTCATAGAGGTAGGTGCCTCGAGCGGGAGCTGAACCCGAACTTCTCCGATCCTGCGGGCGCTCCTCGAACCACATGAGCTCGGTTGCGGGACCAAGAGGAAGCGCGCGTGGGGTGGCTTCGCGATTGCAGTGGCGGAGTGACGCCATATGGGACTGTCCGCCTCAGGCTCGCTCAGGTGCTAACAACGGGGCCGAGCTGACAAGGCGCGAGCACATGCGCCTGCACAACTGGGGAAGGTGCGTCATGGCTGAAATCAATGCGGCGCTGGCCGGACTGACGGCGGAAGAACTCGAGGAGACGTCGCAACTGGGCGGAAGGGGCACCTGGGGCGGCAACTGATCGATGCGCTTGACCGCTCCGCGGGCGGTTCTGATGCCCGCAAAGACCTCAGCGACCGCATCTTCCAAACCCAGAGCCAAAAGGCTAAAGCAGGCTCCCAAAGGATAGGCCGCCGAAACGGCTGGCATGGACGCTTCTGCCACGGGTTTCCGGGGAATTTTGGAACGCCGATATTGAGCCATATGTCGCGCCGCCGTCTGGGGCACGTCAGGTTGCGATCTAAGAGTTTTCTCGACCCATCGTCAGAAAAGAAGAACCTAACCCTACTCTGACGGCCCTTGGCCACCTGCCTGACGTCAGGCTGGGGTGTGCTCCAGCCCAACTGTTGCTTGGTCCAGCTAATGCAGAGCTGTTCACCGTGAAAAGAGCTGGACGCTGATGCCGTGGTCGTCTCATGACCGGATCTTCAGATGCTGCCGGTTGGCGAATGACGGTTTCTCACGAACGTCGTAACACCAACCGGAACTGGTTGTAGGCCTACGGATAGATGACTAATTCGCTGATAGTCCCGTGGGGAACGTCGTGGGAGAGCTCCACAGTGAATGTTTTGTGGTCATGGCGTGTTACTAGGATGCCGTGGCCCGGGGTGGTTTGGGCTTCTCGGATCGCGTCTTCAACGGCTCGGTCGAGGTGCTTTTCGAGTTCGTTGCGGTGGCTGATCCTGACCTGCACCGCGGAGGGAATCCCTTGGTTGGTCATGGCGTTCTTTTCCTTGGCCTTGATATGACTCAGGGCAGGGTCCGGTATGTGTTGCTGTCATCGTTAGTTGGTTAGGGGGTCAGGACCAGTTTGCGGGGTGCGCCCTGCTGCTGAAGCTCCCACGCCCTTTGACAGTCGGCGAGCGGAAGGGTCATCATATCGACGGCCAAAGCTCCGGTCGCTGCCAGTCCCGTCAGCTGCAAGTAGGCCTCGCGCCGGACTTGTGCCGGCGGGTCCATGTGGGCGAATTCGAGGAGCTCCAGGCGGGCTACGCGGACGGTGCCGGCAGGCAGTTCAAGGGTTGCCCCTGCGGACTGGCCGATCTGGATGTGGCGGGCGCCACGGGCCGCTACGTGCATGGCAGCAAGGGCGGGTCCGCCCCAAACGGGATCATTAATGACGTCGAATCCGCTGTCACCGACTGTGCTGCGGAAGGCGGCCACAAGGTCGGTGTCCGGGCTGAATGTCACGGTGGCAGCGGCGCCGCATTCCCGGGACAGGGCGAGGCGGCCCGTGTCACGGTCGGCAGCTACCACCGTTGCCGCGCCGAGGGATTTGGCGAGTTGGACGGCGATGGAACCCAGTGCGCCGGTTGCACCGAGCACCAGCACATTCTGGCCCGGCTGCAGCCTGGACCGCCAGGTGAGGTCCAGCCAGGCGGCCAGTCCGGTGTCGACCGGACTTTGGACTGCTGGTGGCCAAGGTTTGGTAGGAGATACCTACTTCCTCGTTCAACACGTTTTTCCAAATTGTGCCTTCAGGTGTGGTGATCTCTTTGGATGTGCTGCATGGAATATGCATGATTTGTCCTTCTTGTATCGAGGTCGGTTCTTTGCATTGGCATCCCCTTTAGGTGTTTTCCGCGGCCGATGACGTTCAGCTCGGGGCTGCTACGACATTGGGGCTGACCGCCACTCCGTTGTGACGGAGTGGGGATCGATTGCCCGGCCTTGGTCAGTCTGTAGCGATGGGGAGTCCGAGGCCCTGGCGTCCGATGACTTTGAGGAGATCGAGTTTGCTGCGATTGTCTCCGCCTGCGCCCGGGTTGAGCAGGAGGAGGGTCTGGGATCGGTTTTCGGTGAAGAGCATCTGGGCATCGATGTCGATTCGTCCGAGCTCGGGGTGGATGAGGACTTTGCAGTCGTCATATCTGAGGGCAACTTCGTGAAAGTTCCATAGGCGGACGAACTCGGCGCTGAGGTTGGAGAGTTCGGCCGCGAGATGTTCGGCCCTTGCGGTGTCGCTGCCCGTGGTGGTGGCCATCCGTAGGCGGGCGACGAGGAACCTCCCGTGGATCTCGTGCGCCTCGGGAGGGTAGAGACGACGCTCGTTGGGGTCGGTGAACCAGCGGTAGAACCCGCTCCGGGCAAGACCGGTGAAGTTTGTCTCGTCTCCGATGAGCGCTACCGCGAGTGGGTTCATCGCCAGGGTGTCGTGGAGATCGTTCTGGACGAGGCACGGGATGTCGGCCAGGCCGTCGAGCACACTCATGAGCGCGGGGCTCACGTGTTCGGTGCGGTCAAAGCGGCCTGGCGCGTTGTGGCCGATGAGGGCGAATAAGTGGTCGCGCTCATCGAGGGTCAGACGGAGGGCCCGTGCCAGTGATGCTGCGATTTGCGTCGACGGTGTGGGAGCTCGCTGCTGCTCGAGTCGGGCGTAGTAGTCCGTTGACATGCTGGCCAGCTGAGCGACCTCCTCGCGGCGGAGCCCTGGGGCTCGTCTTCGCGGTCCTTCCGAGAGCCCTACGTCGCGTGGTCGCAGAAGTTCGCGACGGGATCGTAGAAACTCGGCGAGAAGGCGTTTATCCATGTATCCATCATGGGGCGGTCGCTGGAGCTTAGCCAGGGATCGGTTGTCCCCCGCTATTGATTGGGACCGCGTGTTCGAGAGCGATGTCGTCGAGCACGCGGGTCCCGTCTCATGCGGATCGGCCATGCAACGGCGGGCGGTTGGCTCAGAAGCTGCTGAACATGGTCAGGAGCTGCCCGTAGGAGCCGTCGGCGACGGCGCCCCGGATTCCTTTGGCGTTCTCTACGACCAGCTCCTGGGCGTCCGGGTTTTCTTGCCACAGAGAGAGGACCTGGTCGAGGAACTCGTCAAGCGGCATGGCATGTTCGGCGTCCTGCTGGCCCATCAGTTCGGTGCGGACTCCCGGCGGCACGATCTCGACGACCTGGATGCCGGTCTCGGCGAGTCGGATGCGCTGGCTTTCGGTGAAGGAGTGCAGGGCGGCCTTCGTCGCGCTGTAGGTGGGCGTTGTGGGGAAGGGCACGAAGGCGAGTGCCGAAGTGACGTTGACGATAGCCGCTCCCTCCTTGCCTGCGAGAAGGGGCGTGAAGGCGTAAGCCGTCCGGATTGGTCCGAGGAGGTTGGTCGAGATGTGCTGCTCTGCGAGACGGACATCGGATGGATCGAGGGGGTTCTCTTTGAGCTGGATCCCGGCGTTGTTCACGAGGATGTTCAGCTCAGGGTGAGTGTTCTCAAGGCTGGCCCGGGCCCGGGCGATGGAATCGGGGTCGGTGACGTCGAGTTCAATGGCAGCGATACCGGGGTGTTCTGCCGTGATCGTATCCAAAAGTCCCGTTCGACGTCCGGCGACGACTACGGTGTTGCCAGCCTCGTGCAAACGCAACGCAAGGCCCAGGCCGATGCCCGAGGTGCCGCCGGTAATGAGGATTGTGTTTCCGGTGATGTTCATGGGTGAAGCTCCTTCGTCGTAGCCGTCCCGTTTCGGACCGCTGATGCGACGGTAGCTGGATATTCACACCCGAGGGAGAGTCCAGTTATCCATGGATCAGCGATCCCCGGTCGGCGCTCGACGCGCCGGCAGGTAGTTTGCTCGAACAGATCCGCGGGTTCCAGCGACCGCGTTCTTTGTCAAGCTGGCACAGAGGCTCACCCCATGACGCGTGGGTCAATGCCTTATTTCTCCCGTCCCACAGTCGCCGGTGCTGAAGTTGATCGGAGAGGCTGGTGCGCGGCGTAACCGCCATCGATGATCAGCTCTTCCCCCTTGACAAACTTCGCTTCGTCCGAGGAGAGGTAAAGGATTCCGTAGGCAATATCGGAGGCATCTCCGATATGAGGAGGAAGTATCGAGTTGGCCGGGTCAGCGGCCTCTTCCTTCGTGGTGCCGTAGTTCTGGATCAGAGCCGTGTAGATAGGACCCGGTGGACCTACTTCACGCGAATACTGTCGCCCGCGAAGTAGTTCGCTGCGTGCTTCGTGAGCGCGCGGACGGCGCCTTTGGACGCCGCGGAGGCGGCCGCCGTCACCTCGTCTTCGGGAACTAAACGCCACGGAGCGGTCGCAGAACACCGCCACTGATCGATCAACTCCACAGGCAGAAGGACGGCGCCGGCAGGGCAGCGGTTCACTCCAGGTCGGTGTGTCGCAGGTACTGGCAAACCGTCTCCGTGCTGATCCCGTAATCACGAGTAAGAGCGGCTTTCCGAACACCGTTGCCGGCGCGCTGGACCAGCTCGGCCGCCCGCTCCGGCGTCAGGGTCTTCTTCCTGACCTTTGTAGGCGCCGCGCTGCTTAGCCAGGGCGATGCCTTGCCGCTGCCGGTTCCTGATGAGGGAGCGTTCGAACTCAGCGAAGGCGCCCATGACGGAGAGCATGAGAGTGACCGTGGGGGAGTCCTCGCCCGTGAAGACCAGACTTTCCTTATCGAAGTCCACACGCACCCCTTGCGAGCGAGCCAGTCCATGCTGTGCACCACCGCGGTGTCCCGATCGCTGTCCAGTCACCGGCGCCTCCAACCCTCATCCTGTCAGGTTGGGTTCTAACCCGTCCCAGAGGAGTCAAGACACATTGGGTCCCGTCAGTTTTGGGTGTGGTTCAGTATGACAGCGCCCCAGAAGGTCCCGTCAGTCCCGAATTCCTGCCACATCGACCTCGATGGCTTCGATGCGACCCGTAGCATCGAAGCCATTGACGAGTCGCTCTGGACTTGTATCCGAGATGAGCAGGTAAAGGGTCCGCATTTCCGGTCCACCGAGCACGGCATCAACAGCGAAAGCTCCGCCGTCGGGATATGCGACGGTGTCCGGCTCAATCCGGATGACGTCTGTGACCTCGCCGCCTTCACGGACACGCCGAAATTCTCCGATCCATGGAAAGGCAGCCCATACCGCGCCCTCACTGTCGATACCGATACCATCCACGGTCTCTGTGTCCGGTGAGCCGAACTCAGCGAACACACGCTGGTTCAGCAAAGTCCCGTCGTCCGCTACATCGAACGCGGTGAGTCGCGCACGTGGTGCCCGGAACGACTCTGCGACGACGAGGGTTCGCCCGTCACCGGAGATGGCGATGCCGTTGGGGAATATGAGATCCTGGCCGCCGGTGTCAATTCGCCCGTCGGGATGGCGGATGATCAAGCCCACACCGACGGGATCGCTTCCGAAGGGGTAGCCCTGCGGACCGATATATGCGCGACCCTCTCGGTCCACGGCCATGTCGTTGGGATGAAATGCGACCGGAGCGAGGTTGGCTAGTTCCTCCAACCCACCACTGTCCACACGCAGCAGCCGTCCATCCTCCATGGAAACTACCAAAGGTGCCCCGTCAGGGTCAAAGCCCAGACCTGACGGCCGTCCGGGCACATCAACGACATCCTCGGGCAGACCGCCAGGGGAAAGGCGACAGATCATACGCCGGCTCATGTCCGAAAACCACAGCGCTCCACGATGCCAGCGAGCAGCCTCGAGATATCCGAGATCACCCTGCGCCACGATACGGCGAGCGTCGGCGGGCAACACTCTTGGCGAATCCATATATTTCCTCCTTGATGAAACTGAACTGACGATGAAAATTGGAGTACAGGGCGCCGGCGGATTAAAACTATGTGAGCCAGGGGTGTCCAACGGTTGATGCTTTCTCGCCCCGCTCGCGGTAGCCACTCGCGATGAGCAAGCGCCGACGACTCAGCGAATCCTCTTCGAGCCCGTTGCTTCTAGTCCAGGCGATTCCAGGCGATGGAACAAACCGCGAGGACGGGTCGAAGTCTCGAACCGACAGGCGTGCTTGCCCGCCGCTCTGCGTGGCACGCAAGAACTGCTCCGTTCTCTGGATCCAGCGCGTGGGCCTCGGGCATGAACGGATCCGGCAGCCCAATGAAGCCGCCGAAGTACTCCTTCATAGCCCGCAACCACTGGTCCAACGCTTCGGCCGGGTCGTCTTGACGCTCGCAAGCCGCCTAGCGGGCACCAATTACTTCGAACTCGCAGCAGCACGGCCCGCGAGTAGCCCCTCTCGGCTCACCAGAGCAATCCGCACGCACCTTCGCGAACGCGGCATTAGGGCGGTCATCTCACAGCGATCCGATCAAATCGCTCATCGTAAACGGCGTGGATCAACGCACTCACCGATCGCGGAGGCGTCATTCTTCGAGCAATCATCATCTGGCGTAGTCGGCTCACCGGGACGTGACTTCTGATTGAGGGAGTACGCCCGCGACTTCACACTTGCCCATCGAGGGTAAGTGCTGGCGCGTCACAGGAAGCTCACTCAGTCTTACTCCCGAATGCCATTCAACGCTTCACTACCTCGTTGACGACCGCGAGCTCGTTGACGACCTCAAGCGACCGGTTTGTGGTTCGGATGCCGAAGACCAAGATGATCGTTCCGGCCACGAGGAACAGACACGCCAGGATGGTGTACAGCCACTGAAATCCCCATGCTGTGTATATCGCTGCAACTGAGATTCCCGAGAGAAAACCAGTGACTCGCGCTGCACCGTTGACTGCGCCGACGCCCACACCGCGAAGCGCCGTGGGGAAAACTTCGGGAATGTACGTGTAAAAGGACACGGTCATGCTGGTCCCGGCCATGCTCGCCACAAAAGCGGCGATGAGGCTCACCACGGGGTCACTGACGAATGCAAAGAGGAGCAACGCAGCCGCTGCGATCACGGAGGCAACGAAAAGGATCACCTTGCGCTCGACCTTATCGGCGAAGAAATAGATAATTACTGGGCCCACGAGCGTCGCCAGCGCGACAACACTTGCGAACTGCAAGGCCGCCGTTTGTGTCATCCCGCGAGAGGTGAGGATCGTCGGGATCCATGCTTGGAAGCTGACCAGGCAGAAGAGGTAGATGCCGAACGCTGTAGACATGACGATCAGGCGCTGGAGCACTTGCCCGCGAAATAGATCGCGTAGTTTCTGCCGTGTTTGAATCGGGGTCAGAGGCTGGGGTTCTGGCAACACCTGTCCTCGCTCTTGAGCAGCCTTCTCGAGGAACAACACCGTGCGAGTCGCTGCCTCATTGCGGCTGTGTGCCACCTGCCATCGCACAGTTTCGGGGACGAAGCGGAGCACGAGAAGAGCGACAAGGATGCCGACGCCGCCCAGGGCAAAAACCCATCGCCACGCGCTAGGCCCGGATGGAACGATCGTGAGAGCAGTAAATGCTGTGATCGGTACGCCGGCGAACCCGATGAACGTAAGCACCGTGAAGATGCGCCCACGCTTCGCGCTGGGGAACATCTCGCTCACCACGACCAGGAGCACGCCGACGGCTGCCTGCACTCCGATGCCTGTGATGACTCGGCAGGCCAGCAGCCACTCCCACGAGGGAGCCAACGCGGAACCCAGTGAGCCCAGCGAGAAGACGAAACATGCCGTTACCAGCACGGGTCGCCGCCCAAACCGGTCTGACAGACGTCCGCCAACCACAGCGCCGATGAACATGCCGATGAACACAGACGACGCCAGTACGCCGATCTCGCCTATTGTGAGGCCCCATTCGTTGCGGATCGCCGGGGCCAACGAAGCGAACACCACATTGTCGAAGACCTCAACAAGAAACACCAGTCCTAGGATCGATGTCCAAACGATGTGCCGTCTAGTTATAGGTAGTCGGTCCAGACGAGCGTCAAGCATCGGGCCTTCCTGCTCAAGCACATTAGTCATAGTTCTCCTCTGATGTTTCAAATATTGGAATACAGAATGGTCGCGATCGCTAAGTAGACTCCGTCACGCATTCGGTGGCGGACGTGCCCAGACCGGGACCGTGAAGCTCACGCTCGTGGACGACAGTCGAGATTATTACTCGGAGATGGCAGGCGGGCTGCCGTCAACCTGGCACGGTTTCAAACCGCGTGATTCCGGCGCCCGCTATGCCAATATGTACTGCGTCTATGATCTCGTTCAGACAGAGAGCGCCATGGATTTCGGCGAAAGTAATCCCACCGACCCGCACCACACCGAGCCCCATATCGACTGAATCAGCGGGCGGGGCGCCACATGGCTCCGTCAACTGAAGTCATGGTGAAGATGCCCAGCAGAACAAGTGCGTGAGGAGTGGTATGGCTGTTGTGGAGCTTGGGGAGTAGTCGTCATTGACCGTAATTCCTTAGGTGATGGCAGGCAGTTTGTCTGGAAGGCACTAGTTGTGTCTCCAGTCACAATTAGATGCGCTGGAGACTTTAACTTCCAATACCGTTTGAGCCGCCCCGGTATACCCTAGAGTTATGGGAGTGCTCCGCTTCTGGGGCATGGAGATACAACAGCTGAATTACTCTCCGCGACATATCGTCAAGGCTCGGTGACCCGGGCCGCGGAGGCGTTAAAGATTTCCCAGCCGGCGCTGACCCGGCAAATCCGTCAGTTCTAACGTGAAATCCGAACACCCTCATTGAACGGATTCCTACAGGCGTGACGCCTACCGCTGCGGAGTGGCACTCTAC
The DNA here is from genome assembly GCF_056400885.1 of Arthrobacter sp. P4_H3. Classification (NCBI taxonomy): domain Bacteria; kingdom Bacillati; phylum Actinomycetota; class Actinomycetes; order Micrococcales; family Micrococcaceae; genus Arthrobacter; species Arthrobacter sp. P4_H3. Next base: position 8,027 of record NZ_JBFUKK010000010.1, on the reverse strand, counting down.
AGACAAGCACTGGAAATTCTTTGATTTTTCCCATAGGGCTGCTGAGGTGGCCATTCTCGTCCGCCTCGGGGGTGGAAACCGCCGAAGTGGGCTTGACTTCCGGACTTCCTGACACTTGGGTGAATACGCTCCTTCCCGGCAATGTCACGCACGGTGACGGCACGATACCGCATTCCCCGAAAAGGTGCGATGCGGATTGGAGGATCGCATCGCGGCTCGTGCCGCTTATGCTCCCACCGGCTCTTCAGAACTTTGCTCCACAGCTGGCACGGCGAAGTCCAGGCTGACCGAACGGTTGTCCACCGCAAGCTTCTGCGCCATTGCCTGCTCCGTCAGCGGATGGAGCACGGTCACGACGTAGCGGCCCGCAGGGGGCAGCGGAAAGGCATACACGCCATCGTCGTTCGTCTGCGTGGTGGCCACATAGCCGCCGCCGGCCTCGAGCAGGGTCACTACCGCTCCCGCAAGCGCGTTGCTGCCCGCGCTGGCTGCGCCACTGATCATCAGCCGGTTCCGAAGCTCGAAGTTATGCTCCAGGGTGCGGCCATCGAATTCGAAGACCTCGGCCATCGGCGCCCAACCGGCCGTGTTGGCCACCATGAGGTACTTCCCAGCGCCGGGCAGGGCCACGGAATAGTTTCCCTCGGCATTCACGCGGCTCCAGTCCACCGGGTCCCCGCCAATGTCAAGGACCGTAACTACGGCGGGGGTGAGGGGCCTCCTGTCGGCGGCCAGGACACGTCCTCGTACAACGAGCTCACCAGCAGGGACAACGGGGGCGGGTGGCTGCTGTTGTGCAGTAGCGCGTGGGATGAAGACCGCGGCCAACATGGACGCGGCCGAGGCAAGGGCTGCCATCCAGAACACGTCTTTGAATGCATCGAAGGCGGGGAAGCGCTCAGCTCCGATCGTCATGGTGACAGAGGTGAGAACGGCGGCAACCGCAGCGCTCGACGTTGAGGTGCCAATGGACCGCACCAGGCTGTTCAGCCCGTTCGCGGACGCAGTTTCAGTGATGGGCACCGCACCCATAATCAGGGTCGGCATTGAGGCGAACGCTATCGCCGTTCCCACACTCACCACCGTTGAACCGATGATCACCCAAGCGATGGAATCGTAGAAAAAGACGCGGCCCACATAGCCCACAATCATGACGACTGCCCCGGCCAGCAGCGCAGTCTTCCCGCCGAAGACCCGGATGATCCGCCCCGAAAGGGGTGCAAACAACACCATTGCGAGCCCGGACGGGACCATGCACAAGCCGGCGCTGATCACGCTCAACTCGAAACCGTAGCCGGTGGAGGCTGGCAGCTGCAGCTGCTGCGTGGTGAGGAGCATGTTGGCGAACATAGCGAAGCCGATAAGCAACGACGCCACGTTGGTCATCAGCACCGGGCGGCGCACCGAGGTCCTCAAGTCCACCATCGGCTGGCTGACCCTAAGTTCATAGGGCACCCATACGGAAAGAAGTATCACGGCAGCTGTGAACAGCAGGAGAACCTGCTCGGAACCCCAGCCCCAGGAACCGCCCTTGGATATGGCCAACAACAAGGCAGCCAAGGCTGCAGACAGCACCAACGCGCCAGCAAAGTCAAAGCGACCAGGCGTACGGATCCTGGACTCAGGGACTACCAGCACTACGGCAAAGAGCAGCAAAGTGCCTGCGGCAGCGGAGGCCCAGAATATCGATGCCCATCCCAGGCTCTCATACAGGACTCCAGCAAGGGGCAGGCCCATAGCCATGCCAATACCCATGGTTGCGCTCATCAACGCGACTGCCGAGCCCAGCTTCTCCTTAGGCAGTTCATCGCGCATGACGCTGATTCCCACGGGAATCAGAGCAGTGGCGAAGCCTTGAAGGGTCCGCCCGATGATCAGCCACACAAACGAACCGCCCAAAGCCGCCGAAACCGAACCTGCCACCATGATGGCCAGGCACACCACCATCATCTTGCGTTTGCCGTACATGTCCGCGCTGCGCGAGACGATCGGAGTCGCCACGGCGCTGGCGAGCAAGGTTGATGTGACGAGCCAAGACGCGTCGTCGGCACTGACTTCCAAGATTTCGGGGAATTCCGGGAGGAGCGGAACCACCAATGTTTGCATCAGCGCAACGACGGTGCCACTGAGGGCCAGTACTGCGGTGATAGCGGAGGCGGATGGGCGTTTCGGAGTAAAGGCGTTGGAGCGCGGCATCTGTCGCTTTCGGCTGGAGCAGGTTCTACCGTCGGAGGGTGAGGGATTGTTCACCTTATCGTTATCCAAAGTCGAGGACGTCGCCTCGGGAGACCCGAACTGGAGCACGCCAGTGCAGTACTGCGTGAGAAGGCCACGAACTGGGGCCTTCTCGTCACCAGGGTGGACTTCAAGTACACGGTCGCACTCAGCCCCAACATCCCGTTCGGCTTCACCCCAGCGCGCGCCCCACTTCGGCGAAGTAGTTGAAGCTCATCACCGGCGCTACGACCATGTAATACTGCGAAAGGGGCAGAGAACAACCGAGTTCTTCGGTGATCGACGGCGCCAGTTCGTGCTGGCGCTACTTTATCCCCGTAGCGATACGACTCAGGTACTCCGCTTGCTCCGAAGGGCCCTCGTCGAAGGACCCTTCGGAGCGCGGCGACTGCATCGTCACTGTCTTTCCGCGACGCAGAAGCGACACGTCCAGTCTGCTCTTTCGAACGCGGGGAGATCACATCAGAGGGATCGGTCGGGCTTGGCGGCGCGCCGAGCCCCGCCAATGAAGAAAGAGTCCTGCTTACCGTAGGCATCAGTAGCCCTTCGTGATCCAGCAACCAAGGCATCCTTTTTCTTGAGCATTCCCATGACTCTCCTGTGAGTTTCTTCTCATGATCCGCCTCACGCCCACGACCACAGAAGACGTTCGTAAACAGAACAAACGGGCTTTAACCCTTCACTATTGGAATCGTAGTCAAAAACGGTGCAAGAATGCAAGGGTAGGTGAAGACGACTCCAAGAGGGGTCCGGGAGATGAGGGGTAATTGTGGTGTATGAGCTTGAAGGAACGGTTGCACTCATTACAGGCGCTAGCAGCGGGATCGGGGCAGCAACGGCCCGACGCCTTGCGAGGGAGGGCGCACAGGTGGCGCTGGTGGCCAGACGGGCTGAACGTCTTGAGCAGGTGGCACAAATTATTCGGGGTGAGGGTGGCAAGGCGCAGGCAATTACTGCTGACATAACATCCCGGGCTGGCGCAGAGTCTGCTATCGAGCAGGCCGTGGGCAAGTACGGACGGCTGGATATCGTCGTCAATAATGCCGGGGCAATGCTTGTCGGCCCGTTCGCGGAAGCACCGGAGGGTGAATGGGAGCGAATGATCGACGTGAATGTGCTTGGTCTCCTCTATGTCTCGAGGGCCGCTTTGCCGCATTTGATCAAGGCTGCGGCAGAGGAACCGCGACGCACCTCGGATTTAGTCAACATCAGCTCCTCGGCCGGCAGGGTCGCCCGTGCAGACGCCGCTGTATACAACTTGACTAAGTTCGGCGTGAATGGTTTCAGCGAGGCACTACGCCAGGAAATGCAGCCCCAGCGGGTACGGGTCAGCGTTATCGAACCCGGCAATGTTGACACAGAGCTTGCCTCGCACACCCGGGAGGGCTTGCGCACAGGAGTGCAGGCGCAAATATCTTCCATCGAAAGGCTTGTACCCGAGGATATTGCTGATGCCATCGCTTACGTGGTCACCAGCAAACGTCGAGTCGCGGTCAATGAAGTCTTCGTGCGTGCCGCGGACCAAAGCTGGTAGGCGCACATCGCCACGGTAATGCTGTACGAACGCCACGTACTCAGACTAATCGGCTTCTCACGGAAACGGAGTCCGACCAGGTAGTCATCTAAATCCACCGGGCGCCTTTGATACGGAAGGCCCAACGCCTGCGTCTGAATGCAGTTATCGCCGTAGCGGTTGGTTGAACTGCGGAAACGCCGGATTCCAGATAGAGCACGCTGTCCGGGAGATGCTATTGCTTGCGTTCAGACAGTTGTGGCGCTGCGATGCACCACCACCATCCAGCGTTTATAAACCTGCCAACAGATGTCTGCGACTCGAAGGGTGCAGCAACTCCAGTGCAGTAATAGTGTCCTGCATTTGCGACGGGAGCAGTAAACCATCTGTCATCAAGCCCCACGATACGCCGTTGAAATATGCGACGATCCTCGGGTCGTTGACGTGTGAATACCAGCCTGGTCTCCTACCTGCCACCCGATCAGAGCACAGCCTCCACATATCATGTTCGTTTCCCCGCCGTCCCCTCTTATACCCGCGATGTCTGAGACGCGATCGCCATCACCTGGCGACCACAAGGACTTGCGAGATAAGGAATTGCCTAAAGCCTTTACCCATCATGGCTTCTGCTGACGACGCGTTCCCGCCGGCCTCCGAGCTTCTGCACAAAACAAGGGCTGTGATCCCACCCTGCGGCCAATTAAGGAATCATTAGCACCGCCACTCCGCGTACCGCTATGGAACGGTACGCGGAGCTATGACGACGCCTCTTACCCGGGAACTGTAAGCAGTAGGCATCACCTATCGCAGTCAGCCCAGCACCCGGGGAGTGTCCGTTTAACGGTGGATCCACGGTTGGCATTTAGTTGATTCTTCCGTCGAAGCTGATGGCGAAGGCATTCAGAGCCGGCTTCCACCGTGAGGCCCATCGTGCCCTGCCTTTGCCGGTCGGGTCCAGTGCCCGGGTCGCCAGATAAAGGCATTTCAGGGCCGCCTGCTCGGTGGGGAAATGGCCCCTGGCCCTGACCGCGCGCCGGTAACGGGCGTTGAGGGATTCGATCGCGTTCGTGCTGCAGATGACCCGCCGGATTTCCACCTCGTAGTCCAGGAACGGCACGAACTCGCTCCAGGCGTTCTCCCACAGCCGGGTGATCGCCGGGTACTGCCGGCCCCATTTGGTCGAGAACTCCACGAACCGTTCCTTGGCCGCGGCCTCGGACGGTGCCGTGTAGACCGGGCGCAGATCCCGCGACATCTCGTCCCAGTACTGGCGGGCGGCATAACGGAAGGTGTTGCGGATCAGGTGCACGATGCAGGTCTGGACCACGGCCAGTTCCCACACGGTGTTGATGGCCTCGGGCAGGCCCTTGAGCCCGTCGCAGACCGTGATGCAGACGTCCTCGACGCCCCGGTTCTTGATTTCGGTCAGCACCGAGAGCCAGAACTTCGCGCCCTCGCCGCCGTCCCCGGCCCACAGCCCGAGGATGTCCCGTTCACCGTTGACACTGACACCGATTGCGACATAGACCGGCCGGTTCGTGACCTGCCCGTCGCGGACCTTGACGTGGATCGCGTCAATGAACACCACCGGGTAGACCCGGTCCAGCGGCCGGTTCTGCCACTCGGTCATCTCGCCGATGACTTTCTCGGTGATCCTCGAGATCGTGTCTTTGGAGACCCTTGCGCCGAACACGTCGGCGAAGTGGGCTGCGATTTCTCCGGTCGTGAGGCCCTTCGCGCTCAGCGACAACACGATCTCATCCACGCCGGTCAGCCGCCGCTGCCGCTTCTTCACGGTTTGCGGGTCGAACGTCGAGCCGGTGTCCCGCGGCACGTCGATCTCCACCGGCCCGATCTCGGTCAGCACGGTCTTCGTGCGAGTGCCGTTGCGGGAGTTCCCGCTCCCGCGCCCGGACACGTCGTGCCTTTCGTATCCGAGGTGTTCGTCCATTTCCGCTTCCAGAGCGGTCTCCAGGACGTTCTTCGTCAGCCGGTTCAACAGCCCGTCCGGGCCGACGAGCTCGATGCCCTGCTCTCTGGCCTGGGCCAGGAGCTGCTGTGCTAACTCTTGCTGATCCACTTCAGTCGCCATGGGATCCATGGTTCCGCTCATGATCAGTCCTCCCCGCCAGGCACCGCCCGGCGTGTCAGGCCAACCCCGGATCCACCGTTATTCAGACACTCCCAGCACCCGACTTTCGGGATTCCTGTTGCGATGGGATTGCTGGACTGGCCGACGTTTGACTAAGCCTGTGAAAGCGCATCCCGCCCGTTGGGAGCTTTGGTGAGGTAGCGGGCGTAGGCGGGGAGGGTGAGGAAGGACGGGAAGTCGTGGCCGAGGGTGACTTCTTCGAAGATGTCGCGGGCGTCTTCGAAGAGATCCCCCGGGTTGCGTTCAAGCCGGGCGAACTCCTCGTCCAGCAGCTCTTCGATCCAGTGGTTGGTGATGATTTCGCCGTGGTCGGTGATGGCCCGGGCGTAGATCCACTGCCAGAGCTGGGCGCGGGAGATTTCGGCGGTGGCGGCGTCTTCCATGAGGTTGTGGATGGCGACGGCGCCGTTGCCGCGGAGCCAGGATTCGATGTAGCGGATCCCGACTTCGATGTTGTTCCGGATGCCCTGCTCGGTGATGGTGCCCTGGGTGGCGGCCACGTTGATCAGGGCGCGGTCGTCCGGGGTGACGTCCTCGCGGGTGCGGTCCAGCTGGTTGGGCTTGGTGCCCAGGATGGAGTCGAATACCTCGCGGCAGACCGGCACGAGGTCGGGGTGGGCCACCCAGGAGCCGTCGAAGCCGTCGTTGGCTTCGCGGGTTTTGTCGGCACGGACCTTTTCGAAGGCGTTGGCGTTGGCTGCCTCGTCCTTGCGGTTGGGGACGGCTGCGGCCATGCCGCCGATGGCCATGGCGCCGCGCTTGTGGCAGGCGCGGACGAGTTGTTCGGTGTAGGCGCGCATAAAGGGCTGGGTCATGGTGACCTGGCCGCGGTCCGGGAGGACGAAGCGGGGTCCGCGGGTGCGGAAGTTCTTGATGAGGGAGAAGATGTAGTCCCAGCGGCCGGCGTTCAGGCCGGAGGCGTGGTCGCGGAGTTCGTAGAGGATCTCTTCCATCTCGAAGGCTGCGGTGATGGTTTCGATCAGGACGGTGGCGCGGATGGTGCCCTGCGGGATGCCGAGCAGGTCCTGGGCGAGGATGAAGATGTCGTTCCAGAGCCGGGCCTCGAGGTGGTTTTCGATCTTGGGCAGGTAGAAGTACGGGCCTTTGCCCTGGGCGAGCAGGCGGCGGGCGTTGTGGAAGAAGTACAGGCCGAAGTCCACGATGCCGCCGGCGATCGGCGTCGCGTTGATGAGCATGTGCTTTTCGGGCAGGTGCCAGCCGCGGGGGCGGACCACGATGGTGGGCAGTTCGCCGGCCGGGCGGAGTTTGTAGTCCTTGCCCTCGGGGGAGGTGAAATCGATCCGGCGTTCCAGGGCGTCGGTGAGGTTCAGCTGGCCCTGGATGACGTTCCGCCATGACGGTGTGGAGGAGTCTTCCATGTCCGCGAGCCACACTTTGGCGCCGGAGTTCAGGGCGTTGATGGTCATCTTTTTGTCCACCGGGCCGGTGATCTCCACGCGGCGGTCCTCTAGTCCGGGTGCCGGGGGAGCGACCCGCCAGGACGGATCGTTGCGGATGTGCTCGGTCTCCCGCAGGAACCGGGGGTCCTGCCCGCCGGCAATGTCGGCACGCCTGGCCCGGCGTGCCTGCAGCAGTTCCTCCCGGCGCTCGGCCGTGGCCCGGTGCAGCTTGGCAACGAACTCGAGCGCGTCCGGAGTCAGCACCTCGTCCTGCCGGCAAATCGGCTGGGCCGTCAAAGAAATGCCATGGGTGGCCAAAATGTCAGTAATGCTGTTCATCGGACTTCTCCTGCTGCAGGGTACAGCTGAAGAGCAATCAGGTGACGCGGAAGAGTAACCTGCAGCTGTTCAGCCGGATGAGTTTTTAGTGGAACTGGCCCTCTTCGGTCGATCCGACCAGTGCGAGGGTGGATGCGTTCGGGTTGAGCGCAGTTGCGATGTCGTCGAAGTAGCCGGTGCCGACTTCGCGCTGGTGCTTGGTCGCGGTGTAGCCGCGGGACTCGGAGGCGAATTCCTTTTCCTGGAGCTCGACGTAGGCGCTCATGCCTTCACGGGCGTAACCGTGGGCGAGGTCGAACATCGAGTAGTTCAGGGCGTGGAAGCCGGCCAGGGTGATGAACTGGAACGTGAAGCCCATGGCGCCGAGTTCACGCTGGAACTTCGCGAT
>NZ_JBFUKK010000009.1:0-245679 GCF_056400885.1 Arthrobacter sp. P4_H3 | reverse complement strand
GGTGGGAACCAACCACCCCATCCTGCGCGAGCAGACCGGCATCACCGTGATGATGGGCATGACCGGCAAGCTGTGCCTGGCCATCGACCAGACCAACGTCATCAACGAGGTCATCAGCCCCACGCCGTCCGACGTCGCGTGGGCCACGGACTTCATGGCCGACTTCGAAGCCAACGGCCGCGTCATCCGCGACGGCTCCGACCTGCCCCGCCTGGGCCGCGCCGAAAAGATCATGAAACTCGCCGTAGCCTTTGGCGTGCAGCCGGCGCTCTAGCGTCCCCCGGCAGTCCAAGGAGACCCCGTGACCGATATCCGTTATCTGGTCCACGGGGTCTTTTGGGATGGGGCGCCGCCCGGTTCCGCGCAGAACAGTCCGTCCGGGAGGAACGACGCCGGGACTCCGGTCATGCGGCTCCAGGACCCGGCCGGCGGGTTCAGGGAGCTGACGCTCGACGCCGGCAGCCGGCTGGGCTTCCGGGTGGCCGCGGAGGGTAAGTTATGCCTGGGGCATCACAGGGTGCATGGCCCGGCCGACCGGGACCATGTGCTCTGCCCGGCCAAGGCGCCGGCAGTCAGGGGCAGCCAGTGCGAGCGCTGCTTCGTGGTGGACGATTCCCGGCTCATCCACGACTTTCACCGCGGCGGTGGCGTTCCTCCGGGCCTGCGCGCGTACCTGATGCAGCAGCACTGGTTGTACGTGGCCACATTCGCCAACGGGGCCAGCAAGGTGGGCACGGCCTCGGACCTGCGGAAATGGAACCGGCTGGCCGAGCAGGGCGCCGTGGTGGCCCGGTATGTGGCGCGCGCGGACGACGGCAAGGTCGTCCGGATCCTCGAGGACATGCTCACCCGTGATGCAGGGCTCCCGCAGCAGGTCCGGTCAGCGGCCAAGGCTGCGGCCCTGGTGGCGCCGGCACCCGCCGTCGAACTGGACGCCCTGAACGGGCGGCTGGCAGCGGAGGCCCGCTCACTGCTGACACGCGCCGGCGGCGAAGGCTTTGACGTGGTGGACGAGAGCTGGGCGCGGCCCGGCCTCGCGGACGGGGCGTGCACGCCGGCCGCCAGGCATTCCTACCCGCATGACCTCAGCACCGGCACACACGGATTCCGGATTGGCGCGGTGAGCGGGAGCATCGCCGTTGCCGCCCTGGATGGCGCCGAGCTGGAGTTCGTGGTGAACCTCAGCCAGCTGAAGGCACGCACCGTGGAACTCGGGGACCACTACGGATCAGAGGTTCCGGCAGTGCAGGAGTCCTTGTTCTGAACGGCGGCCCGTAGAATGGCACGGTGCTGAACGAATTCTGGGCCACCGCATCCACCGCCTACAAGGTGCTCGTTTTCAGCGCCATGGGCCTGATCGCCGCAGGCATCATCCTCAACCTGGTGGGCAACACCTCCAACAACCAGGGCCTCGCCGTGGCCTCGCTGCCGGTGATCGGGCTGGGCCTGGTCCTGCATGTGGCGGGGATCGTGGTCCGCGGCCAGCAGATCCGCAAGACCTACAAGAGGTAGCCGGCGTACGACCCAGTGGAGGAATGGCGCCAGACCCTCTGCAAGTAACAGGCCGTGAGCCCGCCCACCTCTTCGGTGTCCCGCGGCGGCGGAACGATAGGCTTGAGGCCATGACTATCAATCCGGATCTGCAGGGCCGTAGCTACCCTGCCGCAGAGGTGTACGACGTCGGCCGCGAGAAAATCCGCGAGTTCGCCAGGGCCGTCAAGGCAACCCACCCCGCGCACTTTGACCTGGACGCGGCCAAAGCCCTTGGCCACCGCGACCTTGTGGCGCCGCCCACCTTCGCCATCATCATTGCCCAGCGCGCCGACGCCCAGCTGATCGAGGACCCGGAGTCCGGCATCGACTTCTCCCGCGTGGTCCACGCGGACCAGCGCTTTGTCCACCACCGACCCATTTTCGCCGGGGACCGGCTGGTGGCAGAGCTGCACGTGGACGGTGTCCGTGCCATGGGCGGCGGCGCGATGATCACCACGCGCGCAGAAATCTTCGCGCTCAGCGGTGAAGGTGCAGCAGACGGCAACGACCCGGGCGCTTCCCGGGAGGCCGTCTCCACCACCACCTCGTCCATTCTGGTCCGCGGAGAGGGACAGTAACCCATGAGCACTGCAGCCATCACCCCCGTTTTCACTGAACTCGCGGTCGGCCAGGACCTCGGCAGCCGCAGCATCACCGTCAGCCGCCAGGACCTGGTGAAGTACGCCGGCGCGTCCGGCGACTTCAACCCGATCCACTGGAATGAAGCCTTCGCCACCGGCGTGGGCCTGCCCGGCGTCATTGCCCACGGCATGTTCACCATGGGCGCGGCAGTCCAGCTCGTCACCGACTGGGCCGGCGACCCGGCCGCCGTCGTCGATTTCCAGACACGCTTCACCAAACCGGTCCTCGTCACGGACACCACCGGCACAGAGGATCCGGGGGCCGTCATCGAAGTCAGCGGCGCCATTGGCGCGCTCGACGCCGACGCCGGCACCGCGCGCGTGGACCTCACCGTGGTCTTCGCCGGCCAGAAGGTCCTGATGAAGGCACAGGCAGTCGTCAGGCTTGCGTAACAGAAAGGCTGCCTTGACCAGGGAAGCCTTCGTTCCGGCTGCCGAGATCACCCACTGGCGCAACGCCGTGGTGGTGGCCTACGGGGCCAGCGGACTCGCGTTTTCCACCTGGGTGTCCCGGCTGCCGGCCATCCGCGATGGCCTGGACCTGACCCCCGGCACCATCGGCCTGCTCCTGCTCTGCATGACTGCCGGTTCGTTTGTTTCCGTGTCCGCCTCGGGGCTGATCGTCCTCCGGCTGGGCTCCAAGCGGACCATCCGGATCGGCAGCATCATGGTGGGCTTCGGGCTGGTGCTGGCAGGCTTCGGCACGTCCGTGCTCGCCAGCCCCGTGGCGGTTGCCGCGGGACTGGCCATCATCGGGCTGGGCACCGCCAGCTGGAACACCGCCTCCAATGTCGAAGGCGCCGCGGTGGAACGCGCCGTCCGGCGGCACATCATGCCCCGGCTGCACGGCTCCTTCAGCCTCGGAACGGTGGCTGGCGCCGGGCTGGGTGCCTGGGCTGCCGGGGCCGGCGTTCCCGTGTTCTGGCACCTGGCTGCCGGCGGGCTCGTTGTGGCCGTCTCGGTGGCAACGGGAGCCGCCTGGTTCCGGGCGGACATCACGCCGGTCCAGGGGGAGCGCCCGTTCAAGGCGTCCGGGACGGACACGTTCGAGGATCCCTCCACCGGGCCCATCCCGATCGTCCGCCAGACGGACGCGGTCCCGGAACAGCCACTGGACAATAAACGCCAGATTGCCCAGGCCTGGCGCGACAAGCGCACGCTGCTGCTGGGCGTGCTGGTCCTGGGCCTCGCCCTCGCCGAGGGGGCGGCCGGCGACTGGGTGGCCCTGGCCCTCGCCGACGGCCATGGCCAAAGCGACGCTGCCGGTGCGGCGGGCTACGGGCTGTTCGTCACCTTCATGACCATCGGCCGCTTCACTGGCACACTGGTCCTGGACCGGTTTGGCAGGGTGCCCGTGATGCGCTGGTGCGCCGCCCTGGCCGTCGCCGGCCTGGGTCTGTTCGTGTTCGCCCCCGTGCCGTGGATGGCGTTCGTGGCGCTGGCAGTCTGGGGCCTTGGAGCATCGCTGGGCTTCCCGGTTGGCATGTCCGCGGCGGCCGATGATCCGGTCAAGGCCGCGGCCCGCGTCTCAGTGGTGTCCACCATCGGCTACGGCGCGTTTCTCTGCGGGCCTCCGCTGCTGGGGCTGCTGGCCGAACACGTGGGCATCCTCCACTCGCTGCTCGCCGTGATGGTGATGCTGGTGGTCAGCTTCCTGCTGTCCCCGGTGGCCCGGAAGCTCCCCTGAATCCCGGTGCCGCCCCAATGACCGCTAGGCTGGACAGGTGACCCAGACTTTGCTTTCCGACCTGACCACTGCCGCCGTCGGCGGTCCCGCCGGCACCTACATCGAAGCGCGCACGGAGCGGGAGATCATCGACGCCGTCCGCTCTGCGGACGCCGCCGGCGAGCAGCTGCTGATCATCGCCGGCGGGTCGAACCTGTTGATTTCCGACGACGGGTACCCCGGCACCGTGCTCAGGATTGCCTCCGAGGGGTTCACCGTCAACGCGGAGGATTCCTGTGGCGGGGTGGCTGTGGTGGTCCATGCGGGGCATAACTGGGATGCCCTGGTGGAGCATGCGGTGCGCCATGCATGGTCGGGAATCGAAGCCCTGTCCGGCATTCCCGGGTCCACCGGTGCCACGCCCGTTCAGAACGTGGGTGCCTACGGCTCCGACGTCTCCCAAACCATTGCCGCGGTCCGGACGTGGGACCGGGAACAGAACGCAGTCCGCACCTTCACGAGTTCCGAGCTGAAGTTCGGATACCGGGACTCGATCCTCAAGCAGACCACCGTCCAGGGGTCCCCGCGCTACGTGGTCCTGACGGTCGAGTTCCAGTTGCCGCTGGGCAGGATGAGTGCTCCGATCCGGTATGCCGAGCTCGCGAAGTCCCTGGGCGTTGAGCCCGGCAAGAGGGCATACTCCAACGACGTGCGCCGGGAGGTCCTGCGGCTGAGGGCCTCCAAGGGCATGGTCCTGGACCCGGCCGACCGCGACACCTATTCCACCGGTTCCTTCTTCACCAATCCCATCGTCCCGGCAGACGCGGCGGAGGCGCTGCCCGAAGGCGCTCCCCGCTATCCGGCCGGAGCGGACGGGCTGGTGAAGCTGTCCGCAGCCTGGCTGATTGACCATGCAGGATTCGGGAAGGGCTTCGCGCTGGAGGCCGGCAGCGTCTCCGGCGGCCGTGCATCCCTGTCCACCAAGCACACCCTGGCCATCACCAACCGGGGTTCCGCCAGCGCGGCGGACATGGTCGCCGTCGCCCGCGAGGTGCGCCGCGGCGTCGTCGAACGCTTTGGCATCGAACTGCACCCCGAGCCGCTGCTGATCGGCGTCGAGCTTTAGGGAACAGCGACTCAGTTCCGGCTATGGCGCGGGGCTACCTTGCTGAACAGCATGAACGTGAACCCGGACGCCGCTGCGCCCAGCAGGAAGACCTGGCAGAATGCCACGGACTGCGCGCTGGGGCCGTTGCGGAGGACCAGCCCTGCACCGGCGAACACCACTGCGCCCGTCAGCAAAGCAAGGGCAGCCAGCAGGAAACTCCTGATGGTTGGCGGCATCTCGCCGGCCTGTTCGTGGGCCACGGCGCCGTGCTCCTGTTCACCAGCGCGCCAGCCGCGGTGCTGGGGCTGCAGCAGGGAGGCTGCGATGAAACTGATGACCGCCACCCCCATGCTTATCGTGGAGACCAGCTGCAGGGCCTGGACGGTGGGGGAGAGGCTGGTTCCGCCGGCAATCGCGATGGACAGTCCGGCGGCCATGCCGGCGGCGCTCGTGACCCAGCCCAGCAGGGCCAGTGCCCGGCAAAGGGGCCGCAGGTGCGGCCAGAGGTCTCCGATAGTCATGCATCCAGCGTAGGGACCTCTGCTGTAAACGGGCTGGGAGGAGGCGGGGTACTGCCCGTGCCCCGCTACAGGCCGGGAGATTCCGGAAATGCGGACGTGAATTGTCCGCGGCTGGACCTACGATGGGGGGCATGGGAGCAGGCACGCGGACCAGGGTCACCCGGCAAGTCATCGGAAGGCTACGCCTTGCCGCGCAGGGGCTGCTGGCGCCGGACTTCGACTCAGTGCCGGAGGCCGTGCGCTGGATGACGGCCATGCAGGCGCAGGACATGCAGGCCGCGCTGTGGGCGGTCGGCCTGAGGGTGCGGAACTCAGGCGTCGACACGGTCCGCTCGGCGCTGGACGACGGGACGGTTGTCCGCTCGTGGCCGATGCGCGGGACGCTCCACCTGCTTGCTCCGGAGGACCTGCGCTGGATCCTGGACATCACGGCCGACCGCCTGCTCCGGGGCATGGGCACCCGCCACCGGGAGCTCGGGATTGATGCCCGCGACGTGGACGTTGCCCGTGAGGCGGCGTTGGAACTGGTCTCGGGCGGATCGGCCACGCGCCAACAGCTCTTTGAGGCCTTCGAAGCAGCGGGCCAGTCTACGGTTGGCCAGCGCGGCATCCACCTGCTGGGCGTCCTGTGCCAGCGGGCCTGGCTGGTGCAGGGACCACTCGTCGGGAACCAGCAGCTGATCAAGGCGTTCGATGAGTGGATCCCGAAATCCCGGGAGCTGGACCGTACCGAGGGCATCGCAGAACTGCTGCTGCGGTACATGTTCAGTCACGGCCCGGCCACGGAACGGGACTTCGCTTGGTGGTCCAACACTCCGGTGACGGAGGTCCGCAGCGGCCTGGTTTTGGTGAAGGACCAGCTGGTGGAGCTGGAGTTCGAAGGAGCCAGCTACTGGATGTCGCCGGCCACCGCGGCGCTGCTCGACGACGGTGTTCCCGGCCAGCGCGCCCTGCTGGCACTGCCCGGGTTCGATGAATTCCTGCTGGGCTACACGGACCGGTCGCTGGTACTCCCGGCGCAGCATTCCCAGAAGGTTGTTCCCGGCGGCAACGGGGTATTCAAGAAGACCATTGTCTCCGGCGGCGAAGTGATCGGCACCTGGGCGCGGAAAGGCACCGGGCGGACAGCCGCCGTCGTGCCTGAACCGTTCGACACGGTTAACGGACTGCGGCCCGCAGCCCAAAGGTCATTTGAGCTGCAGGCCGCGAGGTACCTGAAGTTCCTCGGCCAGGCACCGTAGCACCCCGTGCCGGGAACCTCGTGCCGGGGACCGGGGGAGGCGCCTAGAGGGTGCCGGTGGCGATGTTGAGCATGCGGCGCAGCGGCTCGGCAGCGCCCCACAGGAGCTGGTCGCCCACGGTGAAGGCGCTGATGTATTCCGGGCCCATCTCGAGCTTGCGGATACGGCCCACGGGGATGTCCAGCGTGCCGGACGCGGCCACCGGGGTGAGGCTCGCCATGGAGTCCTCCTTGGTGTTCGGCACCACCTTGGCCCACTCGTTGTCCGCGGCCAGGATGCTTTCGATCTCAGCCACGGAGAGGTCTTCGCGGAGCTTGAGCGTCAGCGCCTGGGAGTGCGAACGCATGGCGCCGATCCGGATGCACAGGCCGTCCATGACGATGTGGTTCTCGCCGGACGTGCCGAGGATCTTGTTGGTCTCGACGCCCGCCTTCCACTCTTCCTTGGACTGGCCGTTGCCCAGGTCCGCGTCGATCCAGGGGATCAGCGAGCCGGCCAGCGGGACGCCGAACTGCGTCGCGTCGATGTCGGTGCGCTGGTGCGCCAGGACCTTGCGGTCGATTTCCAGGATGGCCGACGCCGGGTCGTCCAGTTCGGAGCTGACCTCGGCGTTGAGCGTGCCGAACTGGCTGAGCAGCTCGCGCATGTGCCGGGCGCCGCCGCCGGAGGCAGCCTGGTAGGTCATGGACGTGCCCCACTCGACGAGGCCGTTCTTGAACAGGCCACCGAGGCCCATCAGCATGCACGACACGGTGCAGTTGCCGCCGATGAAGTCCTTGGTGCCGTTGACCAGGCCCTTGTCGATGACGTCGCGGTTGATGGGGTCCAGCACGATGATCGAGTCATCGTTCATGCGCAGGGTGGAAGCGGCATCGATCCAGAGGCCGTCCCAGCCGCGGCTGCGCAGCTCGCCGTGGACCCGCTTGGTGTAGTCGCCGCCCTGGGCGGTGACGATAATCGGCAGCTTAGCCAGCGTGTCGACGTCGAACGCGTCCTCGAGCTTGCCGGACCCATCGGCAAACGACGGGGCGGCACCTCCGGCGTTTGACGTGGAGAAGAACACCGGGTTGATGTTGGCGAAGTCGCCTTCGTCCTGCATGCGCTGCATCAGGACGGAGCCGACCATGCCGCGCCATCCGACCAGGCCGACGGAGGGGGTAGCTGCTGTAGTCATTCGTCCAGTTTAGACTTTGGAACCGGCACGGCGCAGTCGGTTACGTCACGCACCCAACGCACGACGGCGGCCCTCCCCGAAGCGGTGAGGCGGACTCAGTCCCTCGCAGAGTTCCGCCTAGTGGGCAACTCGATGGTTTTGCCATTCTGCTTGCGGAGGCGCGCTGCCTTGCGCTCTTTGAAGTAGTAGGCCCAGGTTGTGGGAACAATCCAGAGGCCGAAGGCAGCAGCGAACCCAAGCTGGCTCCAATTGGGCTCCTCCGTGCCGTCGGTAAACAGCTTGACGATGAGCACGGCCACCACGGTCATGATCAGTGTGATCAGGATGCTGAGGAAGAGCAGCCCGCCCGCCGAGTTAATGGGTTTGACGGCGCTGCCGACGTCGCCCTTGTACACTCCGTACTCCTCGACGGTGAGGCCCTGGCGCTCTGCCTCGGCCTCCACCTGACGGGCGTAGTAGGCCTTCCTGCCACCCCGTTGGGGCTGGTTGTCCGGCTGGCTCATGCCGTGCCTTTTCGTAGATCGCGATGCCCGCGCTTCTCACCGCTGGCCAACGCTTTGTTCTCCGCGGCCACGGCATCGTTGCGCCGCTCACGCTATTGGTCAAATACCATGGTCAGTTCTGGCCGCTGATTGTTCCCGCAACCAGCGTCGGTTAACGGCTCTGGCCTTTTCGCCGTGACCGGCTCAGTCGAATTGCCGGGAAGTGGGTTCGGGGATTCCCCGTTCCGCCCTCAGGCGTTTGGCTCTCGAAGCTACCTTCGCCATCCGGATGGCGTACAGGGCGCCACCCAGTCCGGCCGCGGTCAGGAACAGCGCGCTCCACATGGCGTCTTGGCCCCTGCTGGTGGGGCCGGCCACCAGAAAGATGGAGAAGACTGCAACGGCAGCGAAGGCAACCGCCATCATAAGGAAGCCGACTGCGGAACGCACCTGAGGCTGGGAACTGGCGGTGACCACTCCGAGCTCATCCTTGGCGTAGCTGTGAAGCCTGCCGTCCACTGTGCGGAACAGGACCCTTTTTTCACCTCGTGCCAGCGCCTGTTCGTGGTTGGCGCGGACTTGGTCGTCCGGCTGGCTCATGTCGTGCCTTCGCCGCGGGTAGCGCGGATGCGGCCCCGCGGGCTGTCATTCCCGGAATTGAGGTTGACGCTCAGGTGTTTGTTCAAAGAGGCGCTCCGCTCGGAGTGGGGACTCCGCGCTGTTCCCTGATCTTCTTCGCTTTGATCTCTGAGATGGCGCAACGGACTCCCCACCAGACCATTGCTGCCGCAAAAAGTGTGAGGACAAGGAAACCCCACGCCGGTTCTCCGTCCGGTGACCATACACCGACGGCCATAACGGCGGTCAGGATGCCGAAAGCAGCCATCACAGCGGTCACCACGATGAGGCCCCTCAGCGTGGAGACGCCATTTCCCGGCCCATTTCGCCGAAAGCCGATCTCGTCCTTCGCATAGCTGTACAGCTCGCCGCTCATGGTCCGGGAGAGGACCCTTCGCTGGCCGGCAGCCAGGGCCTGCTTGTGCCACTGCCACATCTCTTCGTCGCGTGCAGCCCGCTCGGGGTTGTTGTTGAACATTATTTTTCGTTCCTGAGTTCCCTGATTTTCTCGAGGACCTGTGCGTCGGAGAGTCCAGAGATTTCCTCCACCTCGTCCTCCCCTTGGCTGATATACCCGACCGTCCAGCCAGCAGTTCCGCGCTTGAGAAGAAGCCGGCGCTTGTGCGGGTCTTCGCGGCGCAGGATCGTGGCGCCTCCGGCCGGGTTGTCCGACAGGTGTTTGCGCATGATGTAGAAGTTTCCTTCTGCGGCGGAGATCTCGGGGTTTTGCGCCATTGCAAACCACGTCAGATACGCCCGAGGCTGCATGAGGATTTGGTAGTCCTCGGACTCAACCGATAAGACACTGTCTCCTCCGTCAGCCGTCAGCAGGGAGATCTCCATGCGTCGCACGGCAGAGGTAAGGGCCGAAGTGACCGCGGCTACCGGGCCCGAGACGGACAGCTCTCCGTCCTGCTCAACGATGGCAAGGCCGCGGGCGACAAGGGACGAGGCGCCGGCGGAAATCATCTTGATGTCGTCCAGCTCATTCTCAAGGCGCAAAGCGCGGGCGCTGTTGTTGGCTTCGTTTCCCTTGTTCAGGTTGAGGAGCGCCACGATCTCGGCGTAGCCGAAGCCGATCGAGTCCGGGTACTGTCGGTCGGTTGAACCAGTTGCTTCGGAGATGGTGTCAGTCATTTGGCTTTCCCTTTTCTAGAATCCAAAGAATTTCGATACGGCCTTTGCTCCGTCGCCCACGGCGTCACTCACGGCCTCGCCGGCATCGGCAATGGCTTCTCCGGCCGCTTCGGTACTCTGTTCGATTGCGTGTCCCGCGGCATTCCATCCCTCAGCTATGTGTCCACCCACTCCGTTGACGAAGTTCTTGACTGCGGGGACGTTGTCATAAATGGCAAGTGCGCCGCTAGCGACCATGGCCGCTGTTCCGACGGGTGGCGGGAAGAAAGATACTACTCCGAGAGCGGCCTTCGCCCCGGAGTAGTACGCGCCTCCTGTGTCCCCCGCTTGCCACTTATTCACTGCATCGAGGGTGTCAAGGCCCACACCCAGGCCACCAAGCGCATGACCGAAGCCTCCAAGAACCTTAAACGCAGAAGAGTCCGGTGCCAGATTCAGCACGTTATGGAATTTCCCGTCGAACAGATCCGACGACATGTTGAAATATCTGCTGATGGCGTTGGACTCCTGGAAAGTGTCCCAGGCAGCTTTCGTGAAGGATTGGCGGAAGCCGGCCTCGCCCATAATCGCGGCGGCGTCGAAGACGCCGGCGCGAATGTTGGGGAAGGCCTTGATTAGGTTGTACGTGTCCCAGCCTCCGCGGAAGGGGGAAGGCGAGTCATCACTGTCAGCAAGCCAGTCCGGGCCCAACCGGAACGGTTTGATATCGCCACCGGTAGCGCCGCCCGAACCGGCGCCTCCTGTGCCCGGCCTGTCGCCGTCGCCGCCGTTGCTGGCCTTCTCCTGCTCCTCGGCCTGGGTCAGCAGCTTCTTCGACTCCTGCTTGAGGGCCAACGCTGTTCTCTGAATGAGGGCACGGTGGCTGCTGTTCCAGTCGGACCGGAAGGTGACTGCGTCCTGACCCTTCCACGCGGGGTTGTTGTTGATCTGGTTGCTCAGCTGTGTTGACTGCTGAAGCAGGCTGTCGGATGTTTTGCCGAACTGCTGCGCCAGAGTTCGCAGCTGGGCAACATCCGCGCCCCACAAGTTTCCTGCCACAAGGCATCCCCCCAAAAGTTCTGAGCTGCGGATAATCGTCAAGCTGCTCGCATGACTCTAGTGGCTAAACGGCAGTGCCCGCGATGGGCTGCTCTCCCCATGGTGAAGGCAACCCGCCGCCTTTGCCGCTACTCGGCGTCGTGCTGCTCCAGCACCGCTGCCTTGCGGAGGCGCAGCGCGTAGACGGCCCCGAACGCGAACGCCTGGGTGACCACCACCAGCACGATGGCGCCGGCGATCTTGTTGCCGCCCAGGATCATGGTGAGCCCCACGATCGCGGAGAGCAGAGCCAGCAGCGGGAGCAGCATGTAGCCCAGGACAAAGAGTGTTTCCGGCTTCTTCAGCATGCTCCTAGCCCTCAGTCCGGCGCCACATGGTGAACCGGTACCGTGTACCGCTGGTGGACGTCAGCCAGCCGGTGGCCGGTTCGCTCGCGGCCAGCTTCCACTCGAAGCCGAGGTCGGGCGCATAAGTGTCGCCCTCGGTCTCGGAATCGATGAACGTCACTACCGCGACGTTGGCGATGTCCAGGGTCTGCGCAAAGATTTCCCCGCCGCCCAGCACCCACACCGTTTCATGGCCGGGAGCGAACTGCGACTCCAGCAGGGCGTCGTCGAGCGACTTCACCGCGAGGGCGCCCTCCGCCTCGGCGGTATCGCCCCAGCCTTCCTGCCGCGTCACCACAATGTTGGTGCGCCCCGGCAGGGGACGGTACTTGTCCGGGAAGGACAGCCAGGTCTTGCGGCCCATGATCACCGGGTGCCCGTTGGTGAGCCGGGTGAAATGCTTCATGTCCTCGGGCAGGTGCCACGGCATGTCGCCGTCCTTGCCGATTACGCCTGCCGTGGTCTGGGCCCAGACAAGCCCCACTCCGGTGGTGTCGTCGGCAATTTTTTCAGTGAAGGCCAGGGGATCCATGGCGTTGTCGGTGCTCATACTGCGATCGGCGCCTTAATCGTAGGGTGGTGCTGGTAGCCGACGACTTCGAAGTCTTCCAGCGTGTAGTCGAAAATCGTGTCCGGCTTGCGCAGGATCTTCAGCTGCGGGTACTCGTACGGCTCCCGCTTCAGCTGCTTGAGGACCTGGTCCATGTGGTTGTCGTAGATGTGCACGTCCCCGCCGGTCCAGACGAACTCACCCGGCTCCAGGCCCACCTGCTGCGCCAGCATGCATGTCAGCAGCGCATAGGAGGCGATGTTAAACGGGACGCCCAGGAACGTGTCCGCGGAGCGCTGGTACAGCTGGCAGGACAGCTTGCCGTCCGCAACGTAGAACTGGAAGAAGGCGTGGCACGGGGGCAGTGCCATGTCCTGGAGCTCGGCGACATTCCATGCGGAGACGATGTGCCGGCGCGAGTCCGGGTTGGACTTCAGGTTCTCCACCAGTTCGGCGATCTGGTCGATGTGGCCGCCGTCGGGCGTCGGCCAGCTGCGCCACTGGACACCGTAAACGGGGCCGAGTTCGCCGTCGGCATCTGCCCATTCGTTCCAGATGGTGACACCCTGGTCCTGCATCCACTTCACGTTGGTCTCGCCGCGCAGGAACCACAGCAACTCGACGGCCACGGACTTGAAATGCACCCGCTTGG
Source organism: Arthrobacter sp. P4_H3 (assembly GCF_056400885.1). Lineage (NCBI taxonomy): Bacteria > Bacillati > Actinomycetota > Actinomycetes > Micrococcales > Micrococcaceae > Arthrobacter > Arthrobacter sp. P4_H3. The sequence continues at coordinate 232,932 of NZ_JBFUKK010000009.1, read as the reverse complement.
TGGTGACCAGCGGGAAGCTTTGGCTCAGGTCAAAGCGCATCTGGCGTCCAAACACGCTGAGCGTGCCGGTGCCGGTGCGGTCTGATTTGTGCGTGCCGTTGGCAAGGACGTCACGCAGGAGGTCTTCATAGGGCGTTGGAATGCTCACCGTCCCAGTCTACTGATGGCCGAGCCGCACGCGCAGAATGCCCTGGAGCGTGCCGTCATCAAGGCCCGCCGCGCGGCCTTCCGTGATGTAACGGTCGACGGCGGCCACGACGTCCGCGTTGACGGCGCCACCGGGCGGCAGACCGTCGTCGGGCATTCCGACGATGACGGTGCCGTTCCGCCGCCGCGTCTCGAGCAGGCCGGCCTGCTCGAGTTCCTTGTAGGCCCGTGCCACTGTGCCCGCCGCGATGCCCAGGTCCGCGGCAAGGCTGCGCACTGTGGGCAGCCGGGTTCCGGCGGTCAGCGAGCCCACGGCTATCAGCGAAGAGATCTGGGTGCGGATCTGCTCGTAAGGCGGCGTTGCCGAGCCGAGGTCCACGGAAATGCCCGCCGTCATGTGATGGCTTCCCTGTCGGGCAGGGGAGCGGGCCGGGAGCCGGATCCCGCGAGGGCACGCACCGGCACGAGTGCCGTCACAATCGCAGCACAGGCCAGGACGGCACCGGCGAGGGAAGCGGGCCACCAGGGGGTGGTCGGCATAAACGCCACGCCGAACGCAGCGGCCCACGCTTGGCTGTTCATGAGTAAAACCATGGCCGCCTGCGCCATGAACATGGCCGAAAGTATCCGGACAATCCGGTAGACAGTGATGGCCCGCAGGGCGGCGTCCAGGCCCGGGGGAGCGTCCGGTATTCCGTGCCGGCGTCGCGTGGCGAAGAAAGCCGGGAGCGCCAGGATCACCCCGGCGGCGCTGAGGACTGCGGGGGGCAGCCACCCCCCGTCGCGGCCAATGAGGGAGTTTCCGGACGCTGATACAACGAGCGTTGTCACGAACACGAGCACTGCCAGGATCGCGGTAGCGAACAAGGCCGGAGGCACCGGCTGCCGGGGCCAGGTGCGGGGCTGATCCGTGCCGGCGTAGTTGCGCTGCAGCAGGAGTTCACCCGCGGCGAGGACCAAAAGTATCAGCGCGGTCACCAGGGAAACGAATGCGGGTGGCCCGTAGCCGGCAGGCGCGGCCATTATCGCGGGTACGAGGAAGACTCCGGCGAGGAGCGGCAGGGCCGCGGCGACACCGAGGGCGGCGCCGACCGAGGAGACCAGCCGGGCAGCGGGGTGCGACCTTCCGGCCGGCGTCGCAAGCTTCGCCTGCTGGCCTGTGGGCCCGGCCAGTTTCGGCGGTGCCCAGACCAACATGGCCAGCAGGACTGCCATACCCACAAGACCTGCGACGTTGGTCCACGACGTGCTGCCGATGGCGGGGTCCGGCCGGGCGGCAAAGTTGCCGGCGATGACTGCCAGGCCCGATGCCACGGTTGCCACCGTGCGCAGGAGCCGGTTCATGGCAATCGTCCGGAGCAATGAGTTGTCGTGGTCCGTCAGCGGCTCGAGCTGCCTGCGGTGGGAGATCAGCAGCAGCACCACGCACGTGCCCGCGGCCAGGACAACCAGCGCCGCTCCCAGCCAGGTGGCCAATTCGATGCCGGCGATCCGCCCGTCGCCGCCGATGGTCCTGAATCCTTCCGCATCCTCCTGGGCTGACCCGTAGGGCATCGGTGCGTACGCTGGAAGCGTGGCCGTCCAGGCGATGAAAAGCGCCGCAGCCGTGAAGATGGCCAGGGTTGTCCACGCCAGCGGCCGCGGAAGGAAATCGCGGATCTTCCGCACGTGGAGGCTTGCCTTGCGGCGGAGGCGCTTGGGGCGCGGATAGCTGACCTGGCCGATGGCATGGATCCCGAGGACGCCAAGGATGGGCCAGGCCAGTGCCGGGATGATTGTCTCCGGTGTCACCAGGAAAGGTCCGATGACGGGGCTGTTAGTTCTGCCGGCCGGGATGATGCCGATGTTCATGGCACCCTGCAGTGAACTGGCCATCCAGCCGATGACCCCGACCCACAGCGCGTGCTGGGAAACCGTTTCGGGTGATGCGCCCATCCTGGGCTCCCACACCACCCACCTCAGGATGAGATAGAGAACGACGGCGGCGACCAGCGGTCCCAGCAGCAGCATCGGTGGCAGTTCGAATCGGACCGGCATAATCCCCCCAGATTTTTGCATCAATGTACTGAGTATTTGATACAAAGACCTGGGGGTCAAACCTACGCACTACTTGGCGTGGCGGGCGGGCGCCGGAACGCCCCGCTAATCGTCGAAGGGCCTGAACTGTTCCACTGCGACGATTTTGTGGTTGCTGCCGCGGGCCACGTGGCACACGATGATCTCACCCGGAGCCAGGTAGGGGTCGGAGGACGGCAGGAGCGCCCGCAGCCGGCCGTTCATGTGCTCGCCGAGCTGCTTGATGACCGTAGGCAGTGCGGGGCGGTGGGTGCACAGGGCAATGGCGCGCTGTTTATCGAAGAGTGATTCGACGACACCAGCGGTCTTCTTGGGGTTACGGGCGTGGCGGTGCTCCGTCAGGGCATCGTGCAGTTTCACCTTGGCTTCGGCGGACTTGGCGTACGGTGCAATCGTGGCCACGCAGCGCTGCCACGGGCTCGAGTGCACGCGCATCGGCTTCCACACATGCAGCAGCCGGCGAACGGCCTGTGCCTGGCGCAATCCGGTGGCCGCGAGCGGGCGGTCGCCTTCCGCCTTGGTCCAGGAAGAGCGCGGCTTGGCCTTGGCATGGCGGACCACCAGCAGCGGCCAGGTATCCAGTTCGTTGCGGTCGTGGGCTGCCACCAGCCGCTCGAGCGGCGCCACATCACCGGGGTTGCTCAGCAGGGCGGCCGCCTTTTCCGGCGAACACCACATCACGCTGTCCACTTCCTTGCCGTCCGGACGAAGCACGGCTCCGTCCACGTCCACGGCCCAGTAATGCACTACCTTCAGGCCGGCAGACACATGGTAGTGAATGGGCGGAAGGGGAATGCCCAAAGTTGCCTTGAGCCCGATCTCCTCTTCGATCTCGCGGACGGCGCACTCAGGGATGGTCTCGCCGGCGTCGATCTTGCCCTTGGGCCACGACCAGTCGTCATAGCTTGGACGGTGAATCAGCAGGACTTCCAGTTTGTCCTTGTTGACGCGCCACGGCAAAGCGCCCGCCGCAACCACGGCAATGGGTTCGCCGGGATGGTCGGTCTGGTCGGCAACGAGCGAATCGTTTGCCGTGTCGTTGCTGACGGCGCTTGTCTCGTCACTCTTCAAGGCCAGGGTCCTACCGCCTTACCGTCGGGCGCTGGCGGGAGCGCGATGCGAGCAGCCATGACTGGACGTCTTCCAGGAGCCGGCCGTCGTCGCCGAGGTGGTGCCTGGTCCATTCGCCTTGGCTGTCCAGGTGCCAGCTGGCGGTTTCCGGGTCCATGTAGCGGCGGAGCATGTCCAGCACATAGGCGGTGTCGTCGCCGCTGGTGAGCTGGACGAGGGCTTCCACGCGCCGGTCCAGGTTGCGGTGCATCATGTCGGCGGAACCGATATAGACCACGGGGTCGCCGCCGTTGGCGAACGCGAAGACCCGCGAGTGCTCCAGGAACCGTCCCAGTACGGAGCGTACCGTGATGTTTTCGCTAAGTCCCGGGATGCCCGGGCGCAGGGAACAGATACCGCGGACGATCACGTCAACGTTCACACCGGCCTGGGATGCGCGGTAGAGCGAGTCGATGATCGCCTCGTCCACCATGGAGTTGACCTTGATCTGTACCCTGGCGGAGATGCCGGCCTTGGCGTTGCGGATTTCCTTCTCGATGCGGTCGATAAGTCCCGAACGCACGGAACGGGGCGCCACAAGGAGCCGCTTGAAGGTGGACTTCGGGGCATAGCCGGAGAGCTGGTTGAAGAGCTTGGAAAGGTCCTCGCCCACCTGCTCGTTGGAGGTCAGCAGCCCGAGGTCCTCGTAGTAGCGCGCCGTGCGCGGGTGGTAGTTGCCTGTGCCGATGTGGCAGTAGCGCCGCAGGCCATCCACTTCCTGGCGGACCACGAGGGACAGCTTGCAGTGGGTCTTCAGGCCCACGATGCCATACACAACGTGCACGCCGGCCTGCTCCAGTTTCCGGGCCCAGGAAATGTTGGCCTGTTCGTCGAACCGGGCCTTGATCTCCACCAGGGCCAGCACCTGCTTGCCTGCCTCCGCGGCGTCGATGAGGGCGTCGACGATGGGGGAGTCGCCCGAGGTGCGGTACAGGGTCTGCTTGATGGCCTGCACCTTCGGGTCCGCCGCGGCCTGTTCCAGGAAAGCCTGGACGGAGGTGGAGAAGGAATCGTAAGGGTGGTGCAGGAGGATGTCCCGACGGCGCATGGCGGCAAACACGTTCGCCGCCTTGGACGTTTCCGATTCATTCAGGTACCGCGAGGTGTGCGGCACATGCTTGGGGTAGTGCAGGTCCGCGCGGTCGATCCCGGCAATGACGGACAATCCGCGGAGGTCCAGCGGGGCAGGAACGGAGTAGACCTCGGACTCCTCCACGCCCAGTTCGCGGATCAGCAGGGCCCGGATGTTCGGATTGATGTCGTTGGTGACCTCGAGGCGCACGGGCGGGCCGAACCGGCGGCGCAGCAGTTCCTTCTCGAGCGCCTGCAGCAGGTTCTCGGCGTCGTCCTCTTCGACCTCGACGTCCTCGTTTCGGGTGACGCGGAAGGTGTGGTGCTCCAGGACCTCCATGCCGGCGAACAGCTGGTCCAGGTGGACTGCGATGACCTCTTCCAGTGCGATGAACCGGGCCACCCGGCCGGGCACGGATCCGGCACGCGGGCCGTCGATGGAGATGAGGCGCGGCAACTGGTCCGGAACCTTGACTCGGGCGAACAGCTCCTTGTCGCTGACCGGGTTGCGCACCACCACGGCCAGGTTCAGGGACAGCCCCGAGATGTAGGGGAACGGGTGTGCGGGGTCCACCGCGAGGGGCGTCAGGATGGGGAAGACCTTCTCCGCGAACATGGCGCTGAGCTGGTCCTTGGCCTGGTCATCCAGTTCGTCCCAGTGCATGAGGTGGATGTGCTCGTAGGCGAGGGCGGGCCGGATCTGTTCGGCGTAGACCCGCGCGTGGCGCTGCTGGAGCCGGTGGGCGGCTTCGCCGATCTGGTCCAGAACCTGCATGGGGCTCAGGCCGGCCGGGGACGGTACAGCCAGTCCTGTGGCGATGCGGCGCTTCAGGCCGGCAACTCGGACCATGAAGAACTCGTCCAGGTTGGAGGCAAAGATGGACAGGAAACTGACCCGCTCCAGGAGATAGAGGTTCGGGTCCTCGGCAAGTTCCAGCACACGCGAATTGAAGGCCAGCCAGCTGAGCTCACGGTCCAGGAACCGGTCCGGGCTGATGTCGCCTTCCGGCTCAAGGTTGGGAGCGAACTCGGGGATGTCGATCCGGTCCTGCGTGGCACGGGAGGCCGGTACCTCGGAGGACCCGAAGCGGGCGCGCGCTGGCCGCACCTTAGCTCCAGACGTGGCTGTCCCGGCTGATTCCGGTTGCATGGTCTCTCCTTTTACTGGCGCGGTTTACCTTCAACCTTACAAGCATTCGATTCGGGGGATATGTAGATTTCCTGAACCGTCCCGCATGCGTCAGCCGATTGGATTAACCGGCATTTAAGGGTCCATACATAACGTCCGCATCCCATCGTGTGAAGCCGAGCCTGCGGTAGAGCGAAACGGCCGGAGCGTTGTCGGCATCCGTGTACAGCATGACCGCGTGGAGGCCCTTGTCCTGGAGGTATTTGATGCCTGCCACAGTGAGGGCTTTGCCGAGTCCCATGCCCTGGGCCTCGGGGGCCACGCCTACCACGTACACCTCGCCCATCGCCGGGTGGCTGCCGTGACGGGGGTGCACCTTGGTCCAGTGGAACCCGAGGATCCGCCCGGACGGGTCGACGGCCAGGAGGAAGCCGGCCGGATCGAACCAGTCCTCGGCCATCCGTGCCGAGAGGTCCTGCCGTGTCATGTTTCCCTGCTCGGGGTGGTGGGAGAAGGCGGCCTTGTTGGCTGCAAGCCAGGCCTCTTCATCCTGGCCGGGCACGAAGGCGCGCAGGGTGACGCCGGCAGGGAGGGCGGCGTCGGGGAGCTCCGCGTCAGAAGCAGTGAGCCGCATCTTCCACAGTTCCCGGATGGGGCCGTACCCGTACTTGGCTGCGAGGTCTGCCGCGGCCTCATGGTTTCCGTGGGACCAGGCCTTGAGCCCGGCGAAGCCGCGGGATGCCTTGAGTGTGGCCACGAGCCTGTCCGCCACCCCCTGGTTCCGGTAGCTGGGGTGAACTGCCACCTCGAGCACGCCGGTGCCGTCCGCTTCCTCAATCACCACCGCAAATCCGGCAAGGTCCTGGGCAGTGGCAGGGTCCGAATCCTCGTCCGGCGCGTAGAGGGCCAGGGCCAGCAGCGAATGGCTGCCTGACTCGCCGGCACGGAGCGTCACAAAGGTCTGTTCGGACAGCGGCGGGTTGCCGTCCGACTCTTCGGCGGCTGCAGCGAGGGCGGTGAAATCCCTCAGCAGTTCCTCATCCACTTCGCCTTTGACGACGAGCACGGGCCAGTTTTCGGGATGCGCAGGACTCATGGAGTAAAGGCTATACGGCCCGTCTGGCTGGCGGAGGAATTGGGTGCCGATTTGATGCCGCGGGATCCGGCACGTATAGTCATTACCTGTTCCGGCTTCCTGAAGCGGGATTTGAGGGGGATCCACCACTGGGGTGGCCTCGATACGTTCGACCCGTATGTCCTCCACCATCGGCGTAAAAGCCCAACAAGAAGCCCCGGACCAGTGGTCCGGGGCTTCGTCGTTTCCAACATTGTGCGGGGCGGCCGTTACCCGGCCTGCAGTCGTGCGGGCCGGCTACGCCTCCGTCAGCTCTTCCTCGGGCTGGCGCACCAGGGTCAGGCGGTAGCCGACGTTGCGGACCGTGCTGATCAGGTTTTCGTGGTCCGCGCCCAGCTTGGCCCGCAGTCGCCTGACGTGGACGTCCACTGTGCGGGTGCCTCCGTAGTAGTCATAGCCCCACACCTCGGTGAGCAGCTGCTGGCGGGTGAAAACCCGGCCCGGGTGCTGCGCCAGGTACTTCAGGAGTTCGAATTCCTTGAAGGTAAGGTTCAGCGGAGCACCGTTGACCCTGGCCGTGTAGCTGGCTTCGTCGATGACGACGCCGGCGGCGCGGATTTCGGTGGGAAGGTCCTCTTTCTCCGGCACGGCACGTGCGACAGAGAGCCGGATCCTGGCTTCGACTTCAGCCGGACCTGCTGAGTCCAGCAGGATGTCATCGACGGCCCAGGCCGAGGACACGGCCGCCATGCCGCCTTCGGTGAGGATCAGCATCAGGGGTGCGCTGAGCCCGGTGGCCTTGAGCAACTGGGTCAGGGACCGTGCTCCCACCAGGTCCTTGCGGGCGTCCAGGAGCACAACATCGCAGGGGTCAGTTTCCAGCAGCGCTGTTGGCTCGGCCGGCAGGATATGTACCCGGTGGTTCAGTAGTTCCAAGGCAGGCAGAATGTCCACCGAGGATCCGGTGCTGTTCGTCAGTAGCAGGATGTGCGACATTGTTCCTCCAAGGGGCTGTCCGCGCATCATTGGGCGTCTGAACCGGGCTTTCACCGGCCGGTACTGGCTGCCCGCGTCGGTGGTGGCCAGCCGGAAATCCGGCCGGGTCCGCGACCTCCGAAGGAAGCGTAGCTGAGCTTTGAGTATACCTAATCGACCCTTAACGGACACTGATCCGGCCGCTTTCAGTTCACGTTTTGCGACATAAGCAGGTCATATAGGGCAGGATTGGACCCAGCGAGATGACGTCAGCAGAGAGTGAGCGCGGGTAAACAGTGAAGCCGTGGACCATCGGAACCATCGGGCTGGCCGGGCTTGCTGTATTTGTCGGCGGGGCCTACACCTCGCCGGAAGTCCTGCTCGGTGTTGCCATTCTGGCGGCATTGGCCGTCGGAATCGGCTGGCCCCATTTCCTGGGCATTCCCGCCAAGAAAACCCTTGCGGCAATCATCGGGCTCCCTGGTGCGGGCTCGGCCGTGGCTGCCACCTACGTCCCGGCACCGGGTTTCCTTGACTGGACGCCGGCCTTCATTGCCGCAGGTGTCATGGCTGTGTTCCTCATGCAGCTGATGCGGGGCACCGGCCAGGCCCAGCGGCTGGAGTCGACACTGGGCTCGAGCGCCGGAGTGCTGCTGTCCTGTCTCGGTGCAGGGTGGATCGCGGCATCGAGGTTCAACGGAGTCAAGGAAATGCTGCTCGTGGCCGGCATCAGTGCGGCCTTTGCCTTGCTGGCAGGACTCATCCGCTGGCCTGACCGGATCGTGGCGCCCCTGGGCATTGTGCTGGCGGGCCTGACGGCGCCGCTGGCCGGCCTGATCTTCTCGAACATCGCCGTAATACCCGCCGCCGTGGTGGGAGTTGTGGTGGGTGCGGTTCTGGTCAGCCTGCGCAGGCTGGTTATACTCCGCGGGGACGCAATTAACATTCCTGCCGCCATTGGCATGGGCCTTGCGCCCGTGGCCGCGGTGGGTTCGCTCGCCTACTTCATAGACAAACTACTCATCTACTAACGCGTTAGGATGGCATCATGTCCGTACTTGCATTTGAGATTTTCTTCCTTGTCCTGCTTGGCATTGCCAGCCTTTCCATGGCCTGGTTCGCGGGTTTTGTGGTTTACCGCCTGTTCAAGGGTCAGAAGTAATACCAGCCCAGCTGGTTGTCTGCAGAGGTAGTTACTGTGCCGATTGAAATTCCTACAGACCTCACTCCCGAGCTCGTCCCGTTATCCTGGCTCATTGGTGAGTGGGAGGGCAGCGGACGGCTGGGAGCCGGCGAGGAGGATTCCGAGCACTTCTTCCAGCGGGTGTCTTTCACGCACAACGGCCTGCCGTACCTCCAGTACCGCGCCGAGAGCTGGCTCACCGACGACGAAGGCACCAAGCTGCGGCCACTGACGGTCGAGACCGGCTTTTGGGCGCTGGAGCGGAAGCAGCGTGAGGAAGACGGCGGGCCCGGCCTGATTCCGGCGGACATCGTTCCCGTCCTGAAGAGCGCCGACGAAGTCGAGGCATTGCGCAACAGCGACGGCGGCTTCGACATCTCAGTTTCCATTTCGCATCCCGGCGGGATCTCCGAGCTGTACTACGGGCAGATCAAAGGCCCCCAAATCCAGCTGAGCACCGACATGGTGATGCGGGGCAGCCACTCGAAGGAGTACACGGCAGCCACCCGGATTTTCGGACTGGTGGACGGAAAGCTTCTCTGGCGCTGGGACGTTGCCACCGGAAAGGGCTCCACACCCGGCGCCGGACTGGAAGCCCACGCTTCGGCCATCCTGAGCAAGGCATCGTAGAGCCAAGCGCTGCAGCGCACGGCAGAGTAGGCGCATCAGGCCGGTCCAAACAGCCGGCCGTAGGTCTCACTGATTTTTGTTGTCCGCAACGAGTGCAGGGAGCAAGACCGTGAACAGCCAGCAGCCAGGCCCTGGTAGGCCAGATCAGCGAATTAAGGCAAACTACGGCGACCTCAAGGCCGTCTTCTTCAACGGCACCCTCAAGAAATCTCCGGAGATCAGCAACACAGAGGGCCTGATTGAGGTCAGCCGCCTGATCATGGAGAAGCAGGGCGTCACCACCCGCGTGATCCGGACCGTCGACCACGACATCGCGAGCGGGGTGTACCCGGACATGCGCGAGCACGGCTGGGCCACCGACGAATGGCCGGAACTGTACCCTGCGGTCAAGGAAGCGGACATCGTGGTGGTGGCCGGACCTATCTGGCTCGGCGACAACTCCTCCCAGACAAAAAAGCTGATCGAGCGCCTTTACGCGCACTCCGGGCAACTGAATGAGAAAGGCCAATGGGCCTTCTACCCCAAGGTGGGCGGCTGCCTTATTACCGGCAACGAAGACGGCATCAAGCATTGCTCGATGAACGTCCTGTACAGCCTCCAGCACGTCGGCTTCACCATTCCGCCGCAGGCTGATGCAGGGTGGATCGGGCCGGTAGGACCGGGCCCGAGCTACCTGGACGAGGGATCCGGAGGCCCGGAGAGCGACTTCACCAACCGCAACACAACGTTCATGACGTGGAACCTGCTGCACTTCGCGCGGATGCTCAAGGACGCCGGCGGGATTCCGGGGTACGGCAACCTGCCGGAGGAATGGAAGGCCGGTACCCGGTTCGACTTCGAAAACCCCGAGTACCGCTAAACCCGCCGTCCGCGCCAACCACTGCCGGCGGCCGGGCTTGCCGGTGCCGGAATACCTGCCCACTTAAGGATGTTCCCTTCATATGACTACCAAGAGCCCCCTGTTGTCGCGCCCTGGCGCCGTCGAGGCCGGCGGTGCAGACTCCGGCGTCGCGTCGCATTACGGTGAGCCGCTGCGGGAGCAGCGGGCGCTGGCAGCCGGAACCGCCGTCGTCGACCTTTCCCATCGTGGTGTGGTCACCGTCTCCGGTCCGGACCGCCTGAGCTGGCTCAACACCCTCTCTTCCCAGCAGGTCACCAACCTTGCCCCGGGCGAGTCCAGCGAACTGCTGCTGCTCAGCATCCACGGACGCATCGAGTTCGACGCGCGGGTGGTTGACGACGGCGGGACCACCTGGCTGATTGTGGAGGCCGCCGAAGCGGCGCCGCTGGCAGAGTGGCTGAACCGGATGAAGTTCATGCTCCGCGTCGAGATCGCGGATGCTTCCGAGGAGTGGGCGGTCCTGGGGACCACCCGGCGGGTGGAGGAATGGTCGGACCTGTTGGTGTGGGAAGACCCCTGGCCGCATGTGGGTGCCGGCGGCTACGCCTACTCCGTGGTCGGGGAAGAATCACACCCCGGCATGGAGCGGCCCTGGTTCGAATACCTGGTGCCGGCCACAGAACTCGAGGCGACCGTGGGTGACCGGCCACTGGCCGGCGTCTGGGCAGCGGAAGCGCTCCGTGTCGCCGCGTGGCGCCCCCGTCTTGGCGCCGAAACCGATGACAAGACCATCCCGCACGAGTTGGACCTCCTGCGCACCGCGGTGCACCTGACGAAGGGGTGCTACAAGGGCCAGGAGACGATCGCCCGCGTGCACAACCTGGGCCATCCGCCGCGCCGCCTGGTCTTCCTCCAGTTGGACGGCTCCCAGCACACGCTTCCCGCTGTGGGGAGCGAGGTGCGGCTGGGAGAGCGCAAGGTGGGAACAGTGACCTCCGTGGTTCAGCACTACGAAATGGGTCCCGTGGCACTGGCAGTCATAAAGCGTTCAGTCTCCCCGGATGAAATACTGACGGTCGTAGACGGCGATGAACCATACACGGCCGCGCAGGAAGTCATTGTGGCTCCCGACGCCGGCCAGGTGGTGGGCCGCCAGACCGGCTTCCTGAAGGGAACACACCGATGACAGACAATGCACGGCACACCGCCTCAGGGCACACCGCCTCAGGGCACAATCCAGCTGCTGGACCTGACGACGACACCCTCGCCCTGGCCCATGCGCTCTTTGACGCGGCACGGCAGGGCGACGCTGCACTGCTGGGCAGCTACCTTGATGCCGGGGCACCGGCCAACATGACCAATGCGTCGGGGGACTCCCTGCTGATGCTGGCGGCGTACCACGGCCACGCCCCCGCGGTTCAGCTGCTGCTGCGGCACGGTGCGGACGCCAACGCCGTCAACGACCGCGGGCAGACGCCCCTCGCAGGGGCAGCCTTCAAGGGTTACACGGACGTGGCAGAGGCGCTGCTGGGCGCGGGAGCCGACCCCGACGCCGGGACGCCCTCGGCACGTGCGGCGGCAGAGATGTTTGCCCGGACCGAAATCCAGGCCCTGTTGGGCTGAACGCACTGCCTGGCAGGGAAGCCGGCGCCAGACGGCGGCACCGCCTGAAAGCCCGTGGGTCACCGGACCCGCGGGCTTTCTTGCGCCCTAATATTCCATGTGGAATAGTTGAAGCGGAATAATGGCGGTTTAGCCGCCGAACAACACTGCGCTGTCGGATTACAGGGGGACCGGAACCATGCCACGAGCAGCTCCGCTGACGCCGCTCGGCATCTCGGCCCTCTCCCTGCTGGTGGAGGAGCCGATGCATCCGTACGAGATGTACCAGCTGCTGATGGCCAGGCATGAAGACCGGCTGGTCAAGGTGCGCCCCGGTACGCTCTATCACGCCGTCGGCCGGCTGGAGCAACGCGGGCTGGTGGAAACGGCCGGCACCGACCGGGAGGGCAACCGGCCGGAACGGACGACGTACCGGATCACACCCGCGGGCCGGGAGGCCCTGACGGCGCGCCTGCAGGACATGCTTGCCGAACCGGTCAACGAATATCCGTGGTTCCCGCTGGCCGTCGCCGAGGCCTACAACCTTCCCGCCGCCCTCGTTGTGGAACTCCTGGACCGCAGGCTGGCGCTGCTGCAGGAACAACTCGAGTTCCTGGAAAGAGGGGAGGCGGCCGTCCTGAAGAAGGACGTGGCTCGCAAGTACTGGATCGACCTCGAGTACCAACAGACCATGCTGGGGTCCGAAATGGGCTGGATACGCAGCCTGCAGGACCAGCTCCGCTCCGGGGAACTCCCATGGTAGCGGAACACACACCACCACACCCGAAGGATTCACATGGAAAACGTAGCTAGGCCGTGGCCCGCCCTTTGGTCCCTGGTGATCGGCTTCTTCATGATCCTGATCGACACCACCATCGTCTCGGTCGCCAACCCCCGGATCATGGAAGGCCTGAACGCCGACATCAATTCTGTCATCTGGGTGACCAGCGCCTACCTGCTGGCCTACGCCGTGCCGCTGCTGATCACCGGCAGGCTGGGCGACAGGTTCGGACCCAAGAAGCTCTACCTGACGGGCCTTGTGGTCTTTACCCTCGCGTCCCTGTGGTGCGGCCTGTCCGGTGACGTCCAGACCCTCATCCTGGCCCGCGTGATCCAGGGCTTTGGTGCTGCGATCATGACTCCGCAGACCATGGCGGTCATCACCCGGATCTTCCCGCCGGACCGGCGCGGTGCGGCCATGGGCATCTGGGGCGCGACAGCCGGCGTCGCCACCCTGGTGGGACCGATCCTCGGCGGTGTCCTGGTGGACGGCCTGGGCTGGGAGTGGATCTTCTTCATCAACGTGCCCGTCGGCATAGCCGGCTTCATCCTGGCCCTGCGATTCGTTCCGTCGCTGACCACGCACCCGCACAAGTTCGACATCCCCGGGGTGCTGCTCAGCGCCGTCGGGCTCTTCCTGCTCGTGTTCGGCATCCAGGAAGGCGAGACCTACAACTGGGGCACCATCACCGGTCCTATCACCGTCTGGGGCCTGATCATCGCCGGCCTTGCCGTGCTGGTGGGGTTCGTCCTGTGGCAGCGTTTCAACAAGGGCGAGCCGCTCCTGCCGCTCTCGCTGTTCAAGGACCGCAACTTTTCGCTTGCCAACCTGGGAATCACCACGGTGGGCTTCACGGTGACGGCCTTTGGCCTCCCGCTGATCTTCTACTATCAGGTGGTCCGCGGGCTGACTCCCACGCAGTCGGCCCTGATGATGATCCCGATGGCGTTGATTTCAGGCGGCCTCGCGCCGGTGGTTGGCAAGATCATCGACCGCGTGAACCCGAAATACATCACCGCCGGAGGCCTGGCACTGATGGCCGTGGCGCTGTTCTGGAATTCAGCGCTGATGCACCCGGACACGCCGATCTGGCTCTTCCTGCTGCCCAGCGCCGTGCTCGGCTTCGCCAACGCGGGCATCTGGGCGCCGCTGAGCTCCACTGCCACGCGCAACCTGCCGCCCCGGCAGGCCGGGGCGGGCGCCGGGGTTTACAACACCACTCGGCAGATCGGCGCCGTGCTGGGCAGCGCGGCCATTGCCGTCCTGATGCAGGCGCGGCTGGCCGAGGAGCTTCCGGCGGCGCCCGGCGGTGCCTCGGGGGAGGCCGGCCTGAGTTTCGGCGGCCAGCTTCCGGAAGCCCTGCACGAAGGATTCTCGACGGCGATGGGACAGTCCATCATGTTGCCGGCGGCAGTGATTGTGCTTGGTGCGGCCGTGGCGCTGTTCTTCGCAAAGCCCAAGCCGGTGGAAAACTGGGGCGGCTCCGCGGCCCCGGCGCCGGACGCCGCGGCGGCCAAATCAGCGCAGGCCAAGTCCGTCTAAGCGTGCACGGCTGAACGGGTTGGGCTGGCCGGGTTGGGCTGGCCGGGTTGGGCTGGCCCGGCCGGTCAGCCCAGCCGGACCGTGGTGTGGATGCCGCCGGTAGCGAATCCGAGGCTGCGTGCGATGGCCAGGGCTCCTTTGTTGCTGACATCCGAACGCCACTGCAGGGTAAGCCCGGCTGCAAGCGCCTCATGGGCCGCGATGGACGCCGCAAGCGAGCCAAGTCCACGGCGGCGCCAGTCAGGATCCACGAGGACCCCCATGTGGGCGAGGATGCCTTCCCACTCGGTATAGGCGCCGCAGGCCACCGGAACTTTGGCGCCGTGGTCATCGCGCATGATGGTGTACCGGTGGTCGAGGTCGGACAACCCGACCTCGTTGACGTCGTCGGGCGGACACATGCCCTCCAGCTCAATGGCTTCGGGGTTGCCGCGCGAGACCGTGAGTTCCTCCGCCGGCTGGAGCAGGGGGAGATCGTCCGCGAAGAAGAGGGCGGCCGCGCCCTGCCCGTGCCCGCCGTGTTGACGTGTGATGGTCAAAAGGGTTACGTGCTGGGCGAGCTCCTCATCAGGAATGCCCTCGGCGGCGTCCAGGGCCCACTGCGGTCCCACGAGGGCCGAGGCCCCGAAGAGGCGCACGAAATCAACTGACTTCCGGGATTCGTCCGCGCGGGTGATCCGGGCAGCGCCGGCAGGCGAGCCGGCTCCCGAAGCGACGGCATCGGCGTCGAGCTTCCGGGCTTCGGCGAACGCTCCGTCATCGAGGCCCAGGCGGCGGGCCCAGGCCAGCTGGATGATGTCTGCGGAACCGGCGTCGAGAGTCATGCCTCAACCCTACCCAGCGGGGGCCCGACCCGGCGGAGGAAAGCGCGAACGGACACTTGGGGCCCGTCCCCAAAGCGCGAACGGACAGTTGGGGCCCGTCCCCAAAGCGCGAACGGACAGTTGGGGCCCGTCCCCAAAGCGCGAACGGACAGTTGGGGCCCGGCGGAGGGCCACAAGTGTCCGTTCGCGCCGAAGCGGCCTAGCCGAAGAGGACGGCGGCCTCGTCGTAGCGGTCCTGCGGGACACACTTGAGGTTGCCCAGGGCGGCGTCGAAGCCCACGTGGACGATGTCGGTGCCGTGGAGCGACACCATGGTGCCCCAACGCTGGTCCACCACGGAGTCGATGGCGGCCATGCCCAGGCGCGTTGCCAGCACACGGTCGAACGCCGACGGGACGCCGCCGCGCTGGATGTGGCCAAGGACGGTTGCGCGTGTCTCGATGCCGGTCCGTGCCTCGAGTTCCGGGGCCAGCATCTCGGCGATGCCGCCCAGACGCGGGCGGCCGAAGGTGTCCATTCCGCGCTCGGAGTGCGGCGTTTCCTGGCCCTCGGGCACAAAGCCCTCGGCCACAACCACCAGGGGTGCGCGGCCACGGGCGTGGGCTTCCTGCACCCACTCGGTGATCTGGTCCATGGAGGCTTTCTGCTCCGGAATGAGGATTGCGTGGGCGCCCGAGGCCATGCCGGCGTGCAGCGCAATCCAGCCCACGTGACGGCCCATGACCTCGGCGATCATGCAGCGGTGGTGCGATTCGCCCGTGGTGCGGAGCCGGTCGATGGCTTCGGTGGCGATCTGGACGGCGGTGTCGAAGCCGAAGGTGTAGTCGGTGGCGTCAAGGTCGTTGTCCACGGTCTTGGGAACACCGACGATCTTCAGGCCGGCGTCCGTCAGCCGCTTGGCTGCGGCCAGCGTTCCTTCGCCGCCGATGGCGATGATCGCGTCAATACCGAGCCGGTCCATGTGGCCCTTGATGACCTCGGGGCCGCCGCCATTTTCGAACGGGTTGGTCCGCGACGTTCCGAGGATGGTGCCGCCCTGCTTCGCGATGCCGCGGACCATGGTGCGGGGAATGTCAATGACATCGCCCTCGACGACGCCGCGCCAGCCGTCGAGGAATCCTACGAATTCGTGGCCGTGGATGGCGATCCCTTTGAGGACGGCGCCGCGGATGACGGCGTTCAGTCCGGGGCAGTCGCCGCCGCTGGTGAGAATTCCAATTTTCATGTCTCGGCTCAAATCCTGGTGTGAGGGTGTACAGGCAGAGCGCCACGCTGAGCTCACCCTAGATTCTAGTGGTGAGTGTGGGTTACGACACAAACCGGTTACAAACGGCGCCGTTTCATGGCAGACGAAAGGCCCCCGCTCCGGGGAGCGGGGGCCTGCGGGACCAAGAGGTCAGGATCCGTTGATTGATCTTTTGTCGAGGAATGACTGGAGGATGATGGCGTTCCGCTGGTCCGGGAGGATCAGCCATGCCGCCAGGTAGAACACGAAGGCCGGACCCGGCAGGAGGCTCAGGAGCAGGAACGCGATCCGGACGAAGGCGACGTCCACATTGAGTTTGGCTGCGATGCCACCGCACACGCCTCCCAGCCACCGCTGCGGTCCGCGCTTCAGGCCAAAGCCCCTGACGATGCTGAAGAACTTATCCATGCCTCAAGACTTCCCTGTTGTGGATTGTTTGTCACGTCCGCGGGCGGAAAGGAGCCCGCCCACTACCAGGGCGGCGCCGGCACCGATCATCAGGCCGATGAGCACGTAGGTTCCGTTCAGCGCCACAATGCCGAGCTGGCCGATGATGATCAGCGCGGCCAGGGCGAGGACGATAAGGCCCCAGACCACTGTGCCCACCCGGGCCGGTGAGGGTCCGCCGTGCCTTGCTCCTGTGCCGTGTGCCGGTTCTGCGGGTGAAGCCTTTGCCTGCGCTTTTGCCTGCGGCGCGGTGTCCGGAGCAGGTTCGTAGCTGCTCATGTCAGTTTCCTTCCTGGATGGTGATGTTGCTCATAGTGCCGTCGATCTCAAGGACGAGGGCGGCGCCCGGTTTGTCGGTGTTGTAGTTGCTCTGCTGGTTCGTCATGCCCCCGTGGTTCTGCGAACCGTCATTGAGGTTCCCCAGGGTCATGTCCGCCCGGATTTCCACCGGAACCGTGTCCGGGATGATCACCGTCAGGTTGCTGGCCGTGACGTCCATGGGAATTACGACGTCGGTGCCCAGCGGCGGTGTCAGGCTCAGCTGCGTCAGGTCAGCGGTGCCGGTGCCGCCGGTGATGTCAAAGCCTTCCCTTGCCTGCTCGATGCTGACAGGGTTCCAGTTGGCGTTCTGGAAGCGGAACCGGTCACCGTTGGGTACCACGTTGAAGATGCCGCCGATGATGAGTGCCACTACGGCAAAGAACCCGAGGATTCCCGAGGTCCTGCCCCTGAGGCCCGCGATCAGGATGCCGAGCCCCAGGACGGCAGCACCGCTGGCCCACACCACCGCGTTCGTGGCGTCCCCCAGGTGGGTGATGTTGAGGGCCTCAAGGGCCTTGATGCCGCCGCCCACCAGGAGGGCAAGGCCGGCCGTCACTGCGACAGCCGGGGCGCCCGGGCCCACGTTCGGAGCCTTTGGCGCGGGAGCGGACGGGCCGCCGTAGCCGCCATAGGGCTGGTTGGGGCCATAAGGAGGATTCGGCCCCGAGGGCCCGAAATTGCCGGGTGCGGGGGTGGTTGGATCCGCGTAGGGGCCGTAACCGCGTGAGCCGGGAGCGCCGCCGTCGTACGAGCCGTCGCCGTAGGGGGTGCTGGCGTAGGGGCCCGCGTAGGGACCGGTTGCAGATGGCGCGCCTGCCGCCGGGGACGGTGTGCCTTCCGGCGACCTGGCCGCGAAGGCGGTTCCGCCGGCTGCTGCTGCGCCGGCTGCGGCGCTGGTGTTCATGATGGGTGTTCCGTTTCGGGTCTTGTCGCGCTGCGAGAGGTAGTAGACGAGGTAGATGGCCCCTGCGATCCAGAAGGCCGTCCAGAGGAAGCCGCCGAAGCCGTTACGCTCCCAGCCCCAGAATCCGCCGCCCAGGCTGGGGAAGCCGATCACCGTGGTGATGAGGGCGCCGGTCATGCCTGTTGACCATCGGCCTGCGCCTGCTTCCTGGACGTGGATGCGGCCGTCTGGTTCGGGGAGGAGTGCCCAGGCAACGCCGTACAGCAGCACGCCGATGCCAGCGAAAATCGTGAGGACAATGAAGACGCCGCGCACGATCAGCGGATCGACGCCCAGCCGGTGTGCGATTCCGCTGGCGACGCCGCCGATCCAGCGGTCCGGCCCGCGCTGGATCCCGTGTCCCCGGACCCAGTTGAAGAAGTTCTGGGGTTGGGACTGCGGGTAGCCGTAGGGGCCGTTCGCGGACTGGGCGTCCGGGAATTGCGCATTCGGGTAGAGCGGGGGTGCCGGCAGGGGGCCGTCGGTGCCGTCACCGATTGAGGTGGCGTCGTCGGATGTGCCTTGCGCTGGGTCGGCGGAACCGGAATCGGGACGGCCCGACGGCAGCGGATCTTCATCTGGGTTTGCATTGTGCGAGTTCATACTTCGATCCTGCCGTCCGCAGCGGCCGCGCTCTATTGGGGAACACCCTGAGCTTCCCCTGAGTGACCCCCGGTTCATGCCGAGATCAGGCGTGACGAACCCTGATCCGTGTTTGGATTGACACATGACAACGGCCATTTCCCGCCCTCCGCTGGTCCGCAGCAGCGACCGCGTTATCGCAGGCGTCTGCGCGGGCCTCGCCGCACATCTGGGCTGGCCGGTGCGGACGGTCCGGATCGGCATGGTGGTGGCCGCGCTCGCGGGTGGTGCAGGGCTGGCTTTTTACGCGTGGCTCTGGATCATGGTCCCCACAGCGGACGAGAACGCGAAGCGGAACGCGCGTCGCCCGGCGTCGCCCATTGCCCCGGCCGTCAGTGCACCGGGGCCGCTGCCGGTGCCGGCGGACTTCGTTGCCGCACCATTCGCTGCAGCACCATTTTTAGCCGGAGTCACCTACCCCCACGCGTCAGGATCACCCGGCACGCCACCCGTGCCCGGCACGCCGGGGCAGGGCTCCCCGGGGCAGGGCTCGCCAGGATGGCAGCCGGGCCCGCCGTCCGCGTCCGGCTCTGCCCCTGGGACGGCCGGTTCGCCATGGTTCCGCTTCCGGCGCATGCCGTACGGCAAGGAAATCCTGCTGGGCGCCGGCCTCTTGCTGGCAGGTGGAATCCTGACCGCACGGATGCTGGGTGTTGACGTTCCGCTGGGGACCCTCATCCCCGCCGCGGCCATCCTTGGCGGGGCCGCCATCGCCTGGATGCAGCTGGATGAAACCCGCCGGGCCGGGCTCCTCGACAAGACCAAGGCGGACCAGGCCGGGGGCTGGGCCCGGCTCGGCGCCGGGCTGGCCCTGGTGGTCGCCGGCGTGCTGGTGATGGTGTCTGGCTCCGGCTCCTGGGAGCAGACCTGGCTGGCGCTCCTGGCCTCCGTTGCCGTCCTCGGCGGGGTGGCCCTGGTGCTGCTCCCGTGGGGCCTGAAGTTCTGGCGGGACCTTGAAACCGAACGTGCAGGCAGGGTCCGGGCCACGGAGCGGGCCGAGATCGCGGCGCACCTGCACGACTCCGTCCTGCAGACGCTCGCGCTGATCCAGCGACGCGCCGGCAACGAACACGACGTCGTGCGGCTGGCCCGTGCGCAGGAGCGGGAGCTGCGGGGCTGGCTGTACCGGGACCCCGGCAAGGAGGCCGGGCAGCTTTCGGAGCGCATCAAGGCTGCCGCGGCGGAAGTCGAGGACTCCCTGGGGAACGCCGTGGACGTGGTCAGCGTGGGGGACACCGCCATGACCGAGCGGCACGAAGCCCTGGTACAGGCCAGCCGTGAAGCCATGGTGAACGCATCCCGCCACGGCGGCGGCACCGTGTCGGTCTACCTGGAGGTTGCCGACGGCGGTGTGGAAATTTTCGTCAAGGACCGCGGGCCCGGCTTCGACCCGCAGTCGGTTCCTGCCGACCGCATGGGGGTCCGGGAATCGATCATCGGGCGGATGAAACGCCACGGCGGCACAGCCGTCATCAGCAGCAGTGCGGACGGTACGGAAGTGCGGCTCAGGCTGCCTTCGGACGCCGCGGACAACGGAGAGGGAAAGTCGTGAACAACATCGACACAGCGGGCGCGGATGCAGGGGGTGCCCGGGCGATCCGCGTGGTCATCGTGGACGACCACGCCATCTTCCGGTCGGGACTCAAGGCCGACCTGGACGCCCGGATCACCGTCGTAGGCGAAGCCGGAACTGTGGAGCAGGCCATCGCCGTGATCGCACAGACACGGCCCGAGGTAGTGCTGCTGGACGTGCACCTGCCCGGGGGCCTCGGCGGGGGAGGGCGGGAAGTGATCGCCGGCTCGGCGGCCCTGCTGTCCAGCATCCGGTTCCTCGCCCTGAGTGTCTCGGACGCCGCGGAAGACGTCGTTTCGGTCATCCGCGCCGGGGCCCGGGGGTATGTCACCAAGAGCATCTCCGGCACCGAAATCACCGACGCAGTGCTGCGGGTGGCCGGTGGTGATGCCGTATTTTCGCCGCGGCTGGCCGGGTTCGTCCTGGACGCATTCGGCACCGCTCCGGCGGATATCGCCGACGACGAACTGGACCGGCTCTCCGCCCGTGAGCTGGAGGTCATGCGGCTGATCGCAAGGGGCTACAGCTACAAGGAAGTGGCCAAGGAGCTCTTCATCTCCATTAAGACCGTGGAAACCCACGTCTCCGCCGTACTCCGCAAACTCCAGCTTTCCAGCCGGCATGAACTGACCAAATGGGCGGCCGAGCGCCGGCTCCTCTAGCCCACCCCGGACGCTCTCTCACTTCCTGCCGCTTAAACCCGAATGCTCTCTCACCCGGACCAGTTCAGGGTGAGAGAGCATTCGGGTTTTTCCTGCGAAAAATGCGGGAGCGTGCCTACTTGGCCTTGCCGAGGAAGCCCTGCAGCCGGGCCACGCCGGTGGCGAGGTCATCGTCGCCAAGCGCGTAGGAGAGACGCAGGTAGCCGGAAGGGCCAAAGGCCTCGCCCGGAACAACCGCAACTTCAACCTCGTCCAGGATGAGCGCCGCCAGCTCGGCGGAAGTCTGCGGGCGGGCGGTTCCGTTCGCCGTCTCAAACTCCTTGCCCAGCAGTCCGCGGACGTCCGCGTAGACGTAGAAGGCCCCGGTCGGCGTCGGGCATTCCACGCCGTCGATCGCGTTCAGGCCGGCGACAATCGCCTTGCGGCGCCGGTCGAAAGCCACCTTCATCTCATCCACGGCGGTGAGCGGGCCCGAGACGGCCGCGAGGGCAGCAATCTGCATGATGTTGGAGACGTTGGAAGTGGCGTGCGACTGCAGGTTGGTGGCCGCCTTGATCACGTCCGCCGGACCGATCATCCATCCCACCCGCCAGCCGGTCATGGCGTAGGTCTTGGCAACGCCGTTGAGGATAACCACCTTGTCGCCGAGTTCAGGCACCGCCGTGGCAATGGAGGTGAAGGGAACGCCGTCGTAGGTCAGGTGTTCGTAGATTTCGTCCGTGACCACCCAGAGGCCCTTGGAAGCCGCCCAGAGGCCGATTTCCCGGACCTGTTCGGGCGAGTAGACGGAGCCGGTGGGGTTCGACGGCGAGACGAACAGCAGGATCTTGGTGCGCTCGGTGAGGGCGGCTTCAAGCTGCTCGACGGTGACCAGGTATTCCTGCTCGGGTCCGGCGAAAACTTCAACCGGCACGCCGCCGGCCAGGCGGATGGCCTCCGGGTATGTGGTCCAGAACGGGGTGGGGACAATGACTTCGTCGCCCGGGTCTACCAGCGTGGCAAAGGTGTTGTACACGGCCTGCTTGCCGCCGTTGGTCACTAAAACTTGGGATGCCTCGGCCTTGTAGCCGGAGTCCCGGAGAGTCTTCGCGGCAATGGCCTGCTTGAGCTCCGGCAGGCCTCCGGCGGGGGAGTAGCGGTGGTACTTCGGCTGGCTGGCGGCCTCAATGGCGGCCTGCACGATGTAGCCGGGCGTCGGGAAGTCGGGTTCCCCGGCGCCGAAGCCGATGACCGGCCGTCCGGCTGCCTTGAGTGCCTTGGCCTTGGCATCAACGGCAAGGGTGGCGGATTCGGCGATAGCGGAAATGCGTTGGGAAACGCGGGCGGCAGGCATGGCGGGGTCCATTCTTCGCTTGCAGCTCGATGGCTGGTTGTGGGATTCGACGAGATCTACTCTATGCTGTTCAGCGGATCGTTCAGCGTGGCGGCCAGGAATGTGACCGTGTCCCGGTCTGCGGCTCCCGGCAGCGGCAACGAAGGTCCAAAATGAGGCTGGTTCGACGTAAGCGCAGTTGTTGCGTAGACTAGTTCTCCGGTGTTGAAAACACGATGATGGCCTGCGCCCCGTGAAGTTTTCGGGAAGTATGGTGTGATTGGTTTTCGATCCATAGGGTAGTGGCGCAATTGGTAGCGCAGCGGTCTCCAAAACCGCAGGTTGCAGGTTCGAGTCCTGTCTGCCCTGCGCAAGCGGTTCCGGCGGTGAGCCGGAGCCAGCGCAGCAACCATGGTTCAGTTCAGAGCCGGGTATCCGACATTTGCGAGGATAAGTGAGGACCAGGTGACCGAAACGGCTGCAAGCAGCTCCAAGGGCCGCCCCGCCAAGAATGCCGCTAAGGCAGGCTTCTTCGCTCGCATCGCACTCTTCGTCCGCCAGGTCATCGGCGAACTGAAGAAGGTCGTAGCACCCACCCGCAAGGAACTGATCAACTACACGCTCGTGGTGCTGGTGTTCGTGGTCATCATGATGCTCATCGTTACCGTCCTGGACCTGGCGTTCGGGACCGGAGTGAGCTGGGTCTTCGGCGGCACAGGCCCCACGGACCGCTAAGGCGATCCGTCCGCAGACTGCGTGGAATGCTCCGGGAAATCCGGAAGCATTCACGGGGTGTGCGGAATTGAGCCATTTAAATAGGCATGTTTAGCAATGAGGAAGCAGGAGACCAAGTGTCTGAGCAGGAGCTCGAGGTAACTGAGACTGAGCTGGATGATAACCAGGACGCCGTGGCGGTAGCCGGGGAAGAGTCCGAGGTTGAGTCTGCTGCGCCCGATTCCATCGACGATTCCTCTGAAGCCGACGCTGACGCCGACGCTGGCGATGAAGAGGCCGACGCACTGGCAGCCGCGGCCGCCAAGGCTGAGGTTGATCCGGCCGAGGAATTCAAGGCCAAGCTGCGTCGCCAGGAAGGCGACTGGTACGTCATCCACTCCTACGCCGGTTACGAAAACCGCGTCAAGGCCAACCTTGAAACCCGCATCCAGACCCTGGACATGGAAGATTACATCTTCGAAATCCAGGTTCCCATGGAAGAAGTCGTGGAGATCAAGAACGCCCAGCGCAAGGTCATCAACCGCGTCCGCATTCCCGGCTACGTCCTGGTCCGCATGGACCTGACGGATGCCTCGTGGGGCGCCGTTCGCCACACCCCCGGTGTCACCGGCTTCGTGGGCAACGCCCACAACCCCGTGCCGCTGCGTCTGGACGAGGTCTTCTCCATGCTGGCCCCGGTCTTCGAAGAAGAGCAGGCAGAGAAGGGCAAGCCCGTCAAGCACGCGGCCGCCCAGATCGACGTTGACTTTGAAGTCGGCGAGTCCGTCATCGTCAAGGAAGGGCCGTTCGAGACCCTCCCCGCCACGATCTCCGAGATCAAGATCGAATCCCAGACCCTCGTGGTTCTGGTATCCATCTTCGAACGCGAGACGCCGGTCACCCTGGCGTTCAACCAGGTCTCCAAGATCTAGCACAACCCACAGAATTCGCTCCGTGGCTGCCCGCTTAGCAGCTACGACGCGGCCGGTCGCCTCGCCATGGCGGCCACCAACCTGAGGCACGCTCCTGTGTCCCAGGACGAAATTGAGAGAAGGACCCTACATTGGCTCCCAAGAAGAAGGTCACCGGCCTCATCAAGCTGCAGATCCAGGCAGGCGCCGCTAACCCGGCCCCGCCGATCGGTCCTGCGCTTGGCCAGCACGGTGTCAACATCATGGAATTCTGCAAGGCGTACAACGCTGCGACGGAAACCCAGCGCGGCAACGTTATTCCTGTTGAAATCACGGTCTACGAAGACCGCTCGTTCACGTTCATCACCAAGACCCCGCCGGCTGCAGAGCTCATCAAAAAGGCTGCAGGCGTCGCCAAGGGTTCAGCTACCCCGCACACCGTCAAGGTTGCCAAGCTGACCCAGGCCCAGGTCAACGAGATCGCCACCACCAAGATGGAAGACCTCAACGCCACGAGCCTCGAAGGCGCAGCGAAGATCATCGCCGGTACCGCCCGCTCCATGGGTATCACCGTCGAGGGTTAATTCCCCACCGCTGATGCGGCGCTGGAAATCGGACACATAAGTAACCGATGACGACGCCGGACAGCACCGCCGGGCGACCGGCACCACTGAAACATTGAAATGTCAGGATTCCGCACCGGGATGCTGACTGTGGCAGGGCCCAGCGCGGTCCGCAGACCACAACTGCACAAGGAGAATAAGCAGCATGGCAAAGCGCAGCAAAGCATATGAGGCAGCCGCCGCCAAGATCGACGCGGAGAAGTTCTACGCGCCGTTCGAGGCAGTGACGCTCGCCAAGGACACCAACCCGTCCAAGTTCGACGCCACCGTTGAGGTCGCTTTCCGCCTGGGTGTAGACCCGCGTAAGGCCGACCAGATGGTCCGCGGCACCGTTAACCTGCCGCACGGCACCGGTAAGGTTGCCCGCGTCCTCGTCTTCGCAACGGGCGACAAGGCAGAAGCAGCAATCGCTGCCGGCGCCGACTTCGTTGGTTCCGATGACCTGATCGAAAAGATCGCAGCCGGCTGGACCGACTTCGACGCCGCCGTCGCCACCCCTGACCTCATGGGCAAGGTTGGCCGCCTCGGTAAGGTCCTGGGTCCGCGTAACCTGATGCCGAACCCGAAGACCGGCACCGTGACCGCTGACGTCGCCAAGGCTGTCAACGACATCAAGGGTGGCAAGATCGACTTCCGCGTCGACAAGCACTCCAACCTGCACTTCATCATCGGCAAGGTTTCGTTTGACGCCCTCAAGCTGGCCGAGAACTACGCAGCAGCACTGGAAGAGGTCCTTCGCCTGAAGCCGTCCGCTTCCAAGGGCCGCTACATCCAGAAGGCCACCGTGGCAACCACGTTTGGCCCGGGCATCTCGGTTGACCCTAACGTCACCAAGGTCCTGACCGAGGTCTAATCCTCACCAGGCTCGTAGCAAAGACCGTCCCGCATCTGCGGGGCGGTCTTTCTGCTTTTCCCCTTCTGGTCCCGTTTGCTGGGGTTTCCACGGCAGTTAGGCTGTCCCCGTGACTGCAGCGCCGTACCTTATAGAACCCCTCGTCCTGCCCGCGTCCCTCGATGCCCCTGATGCCGGAGAGTTCCTGGAGTTCGGCGAACTGGTGGCCGACTGGCGGCCTACACGGTGCTGAGCTAACGGCCGGAGCGGCCCGGTACGCTGATCCAGGAGGACACGCTGGTGGCAGGACCGCGCCGCGGCCACCGCCTGGGCATGCTGGCCAAGATCGCAAACTTCCGGCGCGCCCAGGAGGTCTGCCCTGCCGCCGGGTCTGTCATTACGTGGAATGCCAGCGAAAACCGGCATATGCTGGCGATAAATATTTCGCTTGGATTCAAGCCCGCTGGCTTTGAAGGTGAGTGGCAGAAACGACTGGAATGACGCCCTTTATGGCTCAAGACGTACGGATCGAACAACTCTGGATTCCCGATTCCCTGGACGGGCCCGACAGCGCCGATTTCCTGGCCGCCGTCGAAGTTGGCCGCAAAGTGCGGATGCAGACGTGGGGGAGCGATGACCTCGCCTACACCCCCCTTGAAAAGCTCCTCGAACTTGCCGACCCCTACGAACGCCAAGTCATCCTCGTTGCAAAGATCGACGGCGACATAGTGGGCGCGGTGGATATTGCCCTGCCCCTGGCAGACAACCTCGACCTGGCTGAGTTCACGCTGGATATCCTGCCGGAGTTCCAGCGCCAGGGCGTCGGACGCCAGCTGTTGGAGGCTGCAGAGCAGTTTGCCCGTGGCGAAGGCCGGACCATGATCCTGATCGACACCAATCATCCCGGCGTCTCGCTGAACAGCGACATCGACGACCAGCTGGTCCCCGGCTCAGGCCAGGGTTTTGTGCCGCTGGGTAGCCGGGAAGTGGAGTTTGCCCGCAAGACGGGCTACACCCTGCAGCACATCGAGCAGTTCAGCTCGTGCCTGCTGCCGTTGGACAGCAAGCTGGTCGCGGAGCTGGAGGACGAAGCCGAGCAGGCCAATGCGGGCCGCTACCGGCTCCATCATTGGACGGACAGGTGTCCGGACCAATGGCTTGATGCCGTCGCCGCGCTGGAAAACCAGGCAGGTGAGGACACTACACCGTCGTCGAGGACCGAAGAGCAGCTGGTGTTCGACGGCGCCATGATCAGGGAAGCTGAAGAGGCCACCATCGCGCAGGGACGGCGCACGGTGGTCACCGCCGTCGAACACCTCGCCACCGGAATGCTGGTGGGGCTGACCACCATCAGCGTGCTGTCCCAGCGGCAGGACGTGGTGTTCCAGGATGACACGGTGGTGATGCAGGAACACCGGGGCAACAAGCTGGGCCTGCTGATCAAGGTGGCCAACATGGAACGCCTTACGGAACAGTTCCCCGATGCCAGGGTCATCTACACGTGGAACGCCCCGGAGAACCGGTATTTGCTTAAGGTGAACCAGCAGCTGGGTTTCACCACTGCAGGTGTCACGGGAATCTGGCAGAAGGACCTCCCGGACTTCGGGCCGAGCAGCAGCTGAGCGGCGCTGGGCAGCAGCCTCACCTCCCGCATGGAGACCGATTTGGAGTACGGGCCGCGTTGCCCGTAAGCTTGAACTACCAAAGACCGTCGGTTGTTGGAAATCCACTCTCCTGAGCATTGCTCAATACTGCAGTTGTGTGCGGGAGAGCCAGTGGGTTTCCGGACGAAGGACCCTGAACATAGGGCGGCCGGCGCAGGTGAACGAAGCAAAGCTCCGCGGTTAAACTGTGTTGAGCCAAGCCCCGTGCATCTGCGCGGGGCGTTTTTTAGTTTTAGCTCACCTGAGCGGGGACCCGGTATACCGGCACTATCCCCGGAAGGAGGGTTATGGCAACGCCTGCAAAGGTTTCAGCAGTAGCTGAGATCACTAACGATTTCAAGGAATCGAACGCCGCTGTCCTGACCGAATACCGTGGGCTCACTGTTGCACAGCTCAAGCAGCTGCGTGTTTCTCTCGGCCAGGACACCAAGTTCTCGGTCGTCAAGAACACCCTGACCGCCATTGCAGCCAAGGAAGCTGGTGTCGAAGCATTCGACGGTCAGCTCGCCGGCCCCACTGCAATCGCGTTCATCAAGGGTGACGCAGTTGCAGCGGCCAAGAGCCTGACGGATTTTGCCAAGACCAACAAGCAGCTGGTTATCAAGACCGGCTACTTCGAGGGCAAGGCACTGAACGCCAGCGAAGTTGCTGCCCTGGCAGCACTCGAGTCCCGCGAGCTGCAGCTCGCCAAGGTTGCAGGGATCCTCAAGGCTCCTGCTGCCGCTGCTGCACGCATCATTGACGCCCTGCGCCTCAAGCTTGAAGAAGAGAACGGTGCACCGGCAGCAGCCGAAGCGCCCGCCGCTGAAGAAGCCCCGGCCGCAGAAGCAGCAGAGACCGAAGCTCCGGCCGAAGCCGCAGCCACCGAAGAGAACTAACTCTCTTTCACATCAGACTCCGGTGTAAGGCAACGGCCCAGGCCGCCGAGCACCACCTATAGGAAGGACGCCACACCATGGCGAAGCTCACCAACGAAGAGCTCATTGAAGCTTTCAAGGAACTGACCATCATCGAGCTCTCCGAGTTCGTCAAGCTCTTCGAAGAGACCTTCGAAGTAACCGCTGCTGCTGTTGCCGTTGCTGGCCCCGCTGCCGGTGCTGCTGAAGAAGCCGAAGAGAAGACCGAATTCGACGTCGTTCTCGAAGCTGCTGGCGACAAGAAGATCGCAGTGATCAAGGAAGTTCGCGCCATCACTTCCCTGGGCCTCAAGGAAGCCAAGGACGTTGTCGACAGCGCTCCGAAGGCCGTCCTCGAAGGCGTCACCAAGGAAGCTGCAGAGAAGGCCAAGGAGCAGCTCGAAGCTGCCGGCGCCACCGTTACCCTCAAGTAACACTCTCTGCTCCGGAAGGCGTCCAGCTTTCCGAACGGCTCCGGGAAACCCCGTCCACTCCGGTGGGCGGGGTTTCCTGCGTTTAACCCAACTGAGTAGCAGCAGGTGTCGTTTTGACGGCTGAAAACGACACCTGCTGCTACTTAGTTGGGTCGGAGATGTCCGCGACCACGGCGTCCAGCGCAGTGGTCAACGCATCGGCATCCACGAACGCGCTGTAGCCATGCTCCCCGGCGCCCATGGAAATGCGCCTCCCGGTGATGGTCCGGTCCGCGTACACCGGCCACGGCGTGGTGCTCCCCAACGGCGTGATGGTGCCGCGTTCGTAGCCTGTGGCTTCCAGGGCGACGTCGGCGGGCGGCAGCGAGAGCTTGTTGACCCCCACAAGCCCCCTCAGCTTGGGCCAGGAGATCTGCCGGTCGCCGGGTATCAAAGCAAAGAGGAAACTTCCGTCCTTGTGCTTCACTACCAGGGACTTCACAATGTCCGCCGGCGTAATGCCCAGGATGCCGGCGGCCTCCGCAAGGCTCCTGGCTGCGAGCCGCTCCACTATTTCGACGTTGAGGCCCCGCACTGCGGCGTCGGCAATGAACCGTTCCCTGCCTGCGCCGCCCGCCGCGCCCGCCGGTGAGGCCGCCATCAGTCCCGGTAAAGGAGGAGGGCCTCGCCCTGGCCTCCGCCGCCGCAGAGGGAAACGGCGGCCTTGCCGGTTCCCCGGCGTTTCAGCTCGTGGGCGGCGTGTCCGGCCAGGCGCGCACCTGACGCACCGATTGGGTGCCCCAGGGCGATGGCGCCGCCGTGGATGTTGCATTTCTCCAGCGGGTACTTGAGGTCCTTGAGCGACTGGACGGCAACTGAACCGAAGGCCTCGTTGATCTCAATGAAGTCGAGATCCTCGGTGGTCCACCCCGCACGTTCGAGGGCGTTCCTGATGGCGTTCGAGGGTTGCGAGTGCAGGGAGTTGTCCGGGCCGGCCACCTGGCCAGGCTTGCCCACCACCGCAAGGTAGTCCAGGGCGTTGTCCTTCGCGAATTTCCTGGTGGTCAGCACCAGGGCCGAGGCGCCATCGGACAGGGGAGAGGAGTTCCCCGCCGTGATGGTGCCGTCGCTGACGAAGGCGGCACGGAGGCCGGCCAGCGACTCGACCGTTGTATTGGGGCGCACGCCCTCATCGGTGGAGACAACG
This sequence comes from Arthrobacter sp. P4_H3, assembly GCF_056400885.1. Lineage (NCBI taxonomy): Bacteria > Bacillati > Actinomycetota > Actinomycetes > Micrococcales > Micrococcaceae > Arthrobacter > Arthrobacter sp. P4_H3. Next base: position 203,540 of record NZ_JBFUKK010000009.1, on the reverse strand, counting down.
ATGGGGTCGCCCTTGCGCTGCTTGACGCTGATCGGTGCGATCTCGTCGTCGAAGACGCCGTTCTTTGCCGCCAGCGCGGCACGCTGGTGCGACTGGGCGGCCACATTGTCCTGCGAGGTCCGGTCGATGCCGAGGACCAGGTTCTTGCTTTCCGTCGAGAGGCCCATGGAGTGACCGTCGAAGGCATCGGTCAGGCCGTCATGCGCCGCCACGTCCAGCGCCTGGATGGCCCCGTAAGTCCAGCCTTGCCGGGACCCCGGCAGGATGTGCGGTGCCCGGGTCATGGATTCCTGTCCTCCGGCGACGACGACGGCGGCATCACCGCTGCGGATCATGCGGGCTGCGTCAATCACTGCCGTGAGACCCGAAAGACACACCTTGTTGATGGTGACCGTGGGGACGTTCCAGCCGATGCCGGCAGCGATTGCGCTCTGCCGCGCCGGGTTCTGGCCGGCTCCGGCCTGCAGGACCTGGCCCATGATCACAGCGTCCACCTTGTCTGCGCCGACCCCGCTGGCGGCGAGGGCCGCCTTGATGGCATGCGCTCCGAGTTCCACCGCCGTGAAGCTGGCCAGCTGGCCGTTGAGGCGGCCCTGCGGCGTGCGGGCCGCGGCGAGGATGACAACATCGTTGTCGTCTGCGGAGTTGCTCATGGTTATCTCTTCCGATCTGTGACGATGTACGCCAAGGTTATCGTGAGCCGAATCACCTATCCATTCAAACGCACTCGGGGCAGGGTCCATTCCGTGCCGTGGATGGATAGAACAGCCCATGCCGTCGCCGTGCGGCCGCTGAAACCGATGGGTAGGGTTGGGACGGATACTCCCCTCGGGCATGTCCGTCTGATATGTCCGTTCCGGGGAAGGCGTTGTGGGGAAACAGGAGCTCAATTGAAGAAGATACTTGCAGTCTTGGGATTCGCTGCTCTGTCCGGGCTCACTGCCTGCGCTGCCACAGGACCCGAGATCGGTTCCGGAACCGAAACCAGCGCGCCGAAAACGGAATCGTCCAGCGCGCCGGCCTCGTCGCCGTCGGCCTCCAAATCGTCGTCGAAATCCGCGTCCGCCTCAGGAGCCTCCGCCGTGAAGGAGGCATGCGAGAAATTCAATTCCCTGTACGCCGAGTACAAGGCGATCCAGAACGATTCGAACGCCTACGAGGACGTATATTTAGCCGCGGACGACGCCCAAGACACTGTGACGGGGAATCTGGTGGGTCTGTTCGCGTCGCTCAAGGTCCTCGCCATTGATCACTCATCGGCAGTTAATAAGGGCGCCCAGCCCGAGCAGGAGTCAAAGGACCTAGTCCGCGATGCGGTGTTCGCCAACGCGGGCGAATGCACCGCAGCGGGCGTGACGCTCAGGCTGTAGGGGACGCAGGCCGGGGGCTGCGGCAATTAGGTGCCTTCGGCAACGGTGCTTGCAATAACCGGGGAAGTGGGGTAGACACGTACGCCGTTTTGCCGTATCGTAGATATTTGCGTCTTCCCTGTTTACCTTCAGCCTTCATATAGCGGTGGGCTTTGCCTAGCAGCTGATCCATCGACGTGCCGTCCGAGACGTGCAACATCATGGACAGCCTGGGTCCCGGGTCATATAGCGGAACCGGACTGGTAGCACTGCGGAGTCATTCTGCAGGGCTTTCAACGGGGGAGATCTGAAAACGCCTGAAGGTCTGTGGAAGGATCCCTCTTGGTCGCCTCGAGCACCTCTAATGTAAACAACGCTACCGCTATCAATGCCGACAGCACCGATGGTGCCACTCGCCGGCTCTCATTCGCAAAGATTCACGAACCTCTTGACGTTCCGAATCTGCTTGCCCTGCAAACGGACAGCTTCGACTGGCTGGTCGGAAACGAACGCTGGCAGGCACGCGTTGCGAAGGCCGTCGAAGAAGGCGACCTCAGTGTCGCCACTAGCTCCGGTCTGTCTGACATCTTCGAAGAGATCTCCCCGATCGAGGATTTCCAGGGCACCATGTCCCTGAGCTTCTCCGACCCGGAGTTCGCTGACCCCAAATACACCATGGCTGAGTGCAAGGACCGGGACGCTACGTACTCGGCTCCGCTGTACGTTAAAGCCGAATTCATGAACAACAACACGGGCGAAATCAAGCAGCAGACCGTGTTCATGGGTGACTTCCCGCTGATGACCGAGAAGGGCACCTTCGTCGTCAACGGCACCGAGCGTGTCGTTGTCTCCCAGCTGGTCCGTTCCCCGGGCGCCTACTTCGAGCGCACCGCTGACAAGACCAGCGACAAGGACATCTTCACTGCGAAGATCATCCCGTCCCGCGGTGCCTGGTTCGAGCTCGAGATCGACAAGCGCGACCAGGTCGGCGTGCGCCTTGACCGTAAGCGCAAGCAGTCAGTCACGGTGCTGCTGAAGGCCCTCGGCTGGACCGAAGGCCAGATCCTCGAAGAATTCGGCCAGTACGACTCCATGCGCGCAACGCTGGAGAAGGACGCCACCGAAACCCGCGAAGACGCCTTGCTGGACATCTACCGGAAGCTGCGACCGGGCGAGCCGCCCACCGTCGAGGCTGCCCAGTCCCTGCTGGACAACCTGTACTTCAACTCCAAGCGCTACGATCTGGCCAAGGTCGGCCGGTACAAGATCAACCGCAAGCTTGGCATCGACCGCTCCCTTGGTGACAAGGAAGCCTCGGTCCTGCACGTTGAAGACATCGTTGCAATGATCAAGTTCCTGGTTGCACTGCACGCCGGCGAGAAGACCCTCACGGGCAAGCGCGACGGCCAGGACCACGAGCTGCGCGTTGAGATCGATGACATCGACCACTTCGGCAACCGCCGCATCCGCGCCGTCGGCGAGCTCATCGAGAACCAGGTCCGCACCGGCCTGTCCCGTATGGAGCGCGTTGTCCGCGAGCGTATGACCACGCAGGACGTCGAGGCCATCACGCCGCAGACGCTGATCAACATCCGCCCCGTTGTGGCAGCCATCAAGGAGTTCTTCGGAACCTCCCAGCTGTCGCAGTTCATGGACCAGAACAACCCGCTGTCGGGTCTGACCCACAAGCGCCGTCTGTCCGCGCTTGGCCCGGGTGGTCTGTCCCGTGACCGTGCAGGCATGGAAGTTCGAGACGTTCACCCGTCCCACTACGGACGTATGTGCCCCATCGAAACTCCTGAAGGCCCGAACATTGGTCTGATCGGTTCGTTGGCTTCCTACGGCCGCATCAACCCCTTCGGCTTCATCGAGACGCCTTACCGTCTCGTGTCCGAGGGCGTCGTTTCCGACGAGGTCGAGTACCTGACGGCCGACGACGAAGCAGAGGTCCTGATCGCACAGGCCAACGCTCCGCTGGACGAGAACAAGAAGTTCGCCGAAGAGACCGTCCTGGTCCGCGCCCGTGGTGGTGGAGGCGAGCCCGTGCTGGTTCCCGCCGCCGACGTCGAGTTCATGGACGTTTCCCCGCGCCAGATGGTGTCCGTGGCTACCGCACTGATCCCGTTCCTCGAGCATGACGATGCTAACCGCGCACTCATGGGTGCCAACATGCAGCGCCAGGCCGTGCCGCTGGTCCGTTCCGAGGCCCCGTTCGTGGGCACCGGCATGGAGCGCGCCGCCGCCGTCGACGCCGGTGATGTCACCATCGCGAAGAAGGCCGGTGTGGTTACCGAGGTCTCAGCTGAGCTGGTCATCATGCTCAACGATGACGGTACGGAAACCAACTACCGCATCAACAAGTTCGCACGCTCCAACCAGGGCAACTGCTACAACAACCGTGTCCTGGTGAGCGAAGGCCAGCGTCTGGAGGTCGGCGGCATCATCGCTGACGGCCCGGCAACGGACCAGGGTGAACTCGCCCTCGGTAAGAACCTGCTCGTGGCATTCATGTCATGGGAAGGCCACAACTTCGAGGACGCCATCATCCTCTCGCAGCGCATTGTTGCCGAGGACGTTCTTTCCTCCATCCACATCGAGGAGCACGAGATCGATGCCCGCGACACCAAGCTTGGTGCCGAGGAAATCACCCGTGACATCCCCAACGTGTCCGAGGAAGTCCTGGCTGGCCTGGACGAGCGCGGCATCATCCACATCGGTGCCGAGGTTGAAGCCGGCGACATCCTGGTCGGAAAGGTCACCCCGAAGGGTGAAACCGAACTGACCCCGGAAGAGCGCCTGCTGCGTGCCATCTTCGGTGAGAAGTCCCGCGAAGTCCGCGATACTTCCCTGAAGGTTCCGCACGGCGAGTCCGGCACCGTCATCGGCGTCCGCGTCTTCGACCGCGACAACGACGACGAACTGCCCCCGGGCGTCAACCAGTTGGTCCGCGTCTACGTGGCCGCCAAGCGCAAGATCACCGACGGCGACAAGCTCGCCGGCCGTCACGGCAACAAGGGTGTTATCTCCAAGATCCTCCCGATCGAAGACATGCCCTTCCTTGCCGACGGGACCCCCGTTGATATCGTCCTGAACCCGCTGGGTGTTCCGGGCCGTATGAACGTCGGCCAGGTGCTCGAAACGCACCTCGGCTGGGTTGCCAAGACCGGTTGGAAGATCGAAGGCGAGCCCGAATGGGTCAAGCAGCTGCCGAACCTGCCGCGCGAGAGTGGCTCGACCACTGTTGCAACGCCGGTCTTCGACGGTGCGCGTGAAGAGGAAATCACGGGCCTGCTCGATTCCACGAACGTGACCCGCGACGGTGTCCGCCTGATCAACTCATCCGGCAAGACCCGCCTGTTTGACGGCCGCTCCGGCGAGCCGTTCCCGGATCCGATCTCGGTCGGCTACATGTACATCCTGAAGCTCCACCACCTGGTGGACGACAAGATCCACGCACGCTCCACCGGCCCGTACTCCATGATCACGCAGCAGCCGCTGGGTGGTAAGGCACAGTTCGGTGGCCAGCGCTTCGGTGAAATGGAAGTGTGGGCGCTCGAAGCTTACGGCGCCGCCTACACGCTCCAGGAGCTCCTCACGATCAAGTCGGATGATATCCACGGTCGTGTGAAGGTCTACGAAGCAATCGTCAAGGGCGAGAACATCCCCGAGCCGGGCGTTCCTGAGTCCTTCAAGGTCTTGATCAAGGAAATGCAGTCGCTGTGCCTGAACGTGGAAGTACTTTCCACGGACGGAACCACAATTGAAATGCGTGACTCTGATGACGCAGTCTTCACGGCTGCGGAAGAACTGGGCATCGATCTGTCTCGTGCAGAGCCCAGTTCCGTAGAAGAGGTTTAGCAGATTGTGTCCGACGGCGGGTGACCACCCGCCGTCGGACACAACCTCCCTCTTCCCGTAACCCAAGACTTCAGAATTTAGAGAACAAGAGAGAACAGGGACCATATGTCCAGCGAATCCTCCTTCGGCCTCATGCAGATCGGCCTCGCCACCGCGGAAGACATCCGTGGCTGGTCTTACGGCGAGGTTAAGAAGCCGGAAACCATCAACTACCGCACGCTCAAGCCCGAGAAGGACGGCCTCTTCTGCGAGAAGATCTTTGGCCCGTCCCGCGACTGGGAATGCTACTGCGGCAAGTACAAGCGCGTGCGCTTCAAGGGCATCATTTGCGAGCGGTGTGGCGTTGAGGTCACCCGTGCAAAGGTCCGCCGTGAGCGCATGGGCCACATCGAGCTGGCCGCCCCGGTCACGCACATCTGGTACTTCAAGGGTGTTCCGTCCCGCCTGGGCTACCTCCTTGACCTGGCACCGAAGGACCTCGAAAAGGTCATCTACTTCGCTGCCTACATGATCACGAGCGTCGACGCCGACAGCCGTCACGAAGAACTGCCCAACCTGCAGGTTGAGCACGACATCGAGAAGAAGCAGCTGGTCGACAACCGCGACTCCGACATCGCCACGATCGCCCGCGACCTCGAGAACGAGCTTGCCCGTCTCGAAGGCGAAGGCGCCAAGGCTGCCGACAAGAAGAAGGCCCGCGATTCCGCGGACCGTCAGATGGCCAACGTGCGTAAGCGCGCCGACGCCGACATCGAGCGCCTCGAGCAGGTCTGGGACCGCTTCAAGAACCTGAAGGTCGCCGACCTCGAAGGTGACGAAGGCCTGTACCGCGAACTGCGCGACCGCTACGGCATGTACTTCGAAGGCTCCATGGGTGCCGAAGCCATCAAGAAGCGTCTTGAGAACTTCGACATGCAGGCCGAGTCGGACTCCCTGCGCGACATCATTGCCAACGGCAAGGGCCAGCGCAAGACCCGTGCCCTGAAGCGACTGAAGGTTGTCAACGCATTCCTGACCACCAACAACAGCCCGCTCGGCATGGTGCTGGACGCCGTACCGGTGATCCCGCCGGAACTGCGCCCCATGGTCCAGCTGGACGGTGGCCGCTTCGCGACCTCCGACCTCAACGACCTGTACCGCCGCGTGATCAACCGCAACAACCGTCTCAAGCGCCTGCTTGACCTGGGTGCTCCGGAGATCATCGTCAACAACGAGAAGCGCATGCTTCAGGAAGCTGTTGACAGCCTCTTCGACAACGGCCGCCGTGGCCGTCCGGTCACCGGACCGGGCAACCGTCCGCTGAAGTCCCTGAGCGACATGCTCAAGGGCAAGCAGGGCCGCTTCCGCCAGAACCTCCTGGGTAAGCGCGTCGACTACTCCGGCCGTTCGGTTATCGTTGTCGGTCCGCAGCTGAAGCTGCACCAGTGTGGCCTGCCGAAGCAGATGGCACTGGAGCTCTTCAAGCCGTTCGTGATGAAGCGCCTGGTTGACCTCAACCACGCCCAGAACATCAAGTCAGCCAAGCGCATGGTTGAGCGTTACCGTCCGCAGGTCTGGGACGTTCTCGAAGAGATCATCACCGAGCACCCTGTGCTGCTGAACCGTGCACCTACCCTGCACCGCCTCGGCATCCAGGCGTTCGAGCCGCAGCTGGTGGAAGGTAAGGCAATCCAGCTGCACCCGCTGGTTTGTGGCGCCTTCAACGCTGACTTCGACGGTGACCAGATGGCAGTGCACCTGCCGCTGAGCCCCGAAGCCCAGGCTGAAGCACGCATCCTGATGCTGTCCTCGAACAACATCCTGAAGCCGTCTGACGGCCGCCCGGTGACGCTTCCTTCGCAGGATATGATCATCGGCCTCTACCACCTGACCACCAAGCGTGTCGGTTCAGCTGGCGAAGGCCGTATCTTCTCCTCGGTTTCGGAAGCCATCATGGCGTTCGACCTGCACGAGCTGCACCTGAACTCCCAGGTCAAGATCCGTCTTGAGGGCTTCGTCCCGTACGCCGGCTGGGAAGCTCCGGAAGGCTGGGAGCCGGGTCAGACCGCTCTCGTCCAGACCTCCCTGGGCCAGGTCATCTTCAACGAGACCCTGCCCGAGGACTACCCGTGGGTTGAGGCTGTTGCTGACAAGGGCGAACTGTCCCGCATCGTCAACGACCTCGCCGAGCGCTACCCGAAGGTGGTTACCGCGGCAACGCTGGACAACCTGAAGGATGCCGGTTTCTACTGGGCCACCCGTTCAGGCGTCACCGTTGCTATCTCCGACATCGAGGTTCCGGCCGAGAAGCCGGTCATCCTTGCCGGTTACGAAGAGCGCGCTGCCAAGATCCAGGGCCAGTACGACAAGGGCCTGATCGACGACGACGAGCGTCGCCAGGAACTGATCGAGATCTGGAACAAGGCAACCAACGAGATCGCCCAGGTCATGCGCGACAACCTGTCGCCGATGAACACCATCAACCGCATGGTGTCCTCCGGTGCACGTGGTAACTGGATGCAGGTTCGTCAGATCGCGGGTATCCGTGGCCTGGTGGCCAACCCTAAGGGTGAAATCATCCCGCGTCCGATCAAGTCCTCCTACCGCGAGGGCCTGTCGGTGCTGGAATACTTCATCGCGACGCACGGTGCCCGTAAGGGTCTGGCCGACACCGCCCTGCGTACCGCCAACTCGGGTTACCTGACCCGTCGTCTGGTGGACGTCTCGCAGGACGTCATCGTCCGTGAAGAGGACTGCGGCACCGAGCGCGGCCTCGTCACTCCGATTGCCGTGGCTGACGCCAACGGCGAGCTGGTGCTGGACGAGAACGTTGAGAACAGCGCGTACGCCCGTACCTTGGCCGTGGATGTCGTTGACTCCAAGGGCAAGGTCCTGGCTGCCGGCGGCACCGACTGCGGCGACGTCGTCATTGCCGAACTGTTCGCAGCCGGTATCACCGAGGTCAAGGTCCGCTCCGTACTCACCTGTGAGTCCAGCGTCGGCACCTGCGCCCTGTGCTACGGCCGTTCGCTGGCCACCGGCAAGACCGTGGACATCGGCGAGGCCGTGGGCATCATCGCCGCACAGTCCATCGGTGAGCCGGGTACCCAGCTGACCATGCGTACGTTCCACACCGGTGGTGCTGTTTCCGCCAGCGGCGGCGACGACATCACCCAGGGTCTGCCCCGTATCCAGGAGCTCTTTGAAGCACGTACTCCGAAGGGTGTCGCACCGATTGCAGAAGCAGCCGGCCGCATCGCCATCGAAGAGTCCGAGCGTCAGATGCGCCTGGTCATCACTCCGGATGACGGCAGCGAAGAGATCGCTTACCCGGTCCTGCGCCGCTCACGCCTCCTGATTGAAGACGGCCAGCACGTCACGGTGGGCCAGAAGCTCATCAATGGTCCGGTCGACCCCAAGCAGGTTCTGCGCATCATGGGCCCCCGTGCTGCACAGAAGTTCCTGGTGGACGAAGTCCAGGGCGTGTACCGCAGCCAGGGCATCGGTATCCACGACAAGCACGTCGAGGTTATCGTTCGCCAGATGCTGCGCCGCGTCACGGTCATCGAGTCCGGTGAATCCGACCTGCTCCCCGGTGAGCTGGCCGAGCGCAGCCGCTTCGAAGACGCCAACCGCCGTGTTGTGTCCGAGGGCAAGACTCCGGCTTCCGGACGTCCTGAGCTCATGGGTATCACCAAGGCATCCCTGGCCACCGAGTCCTGGCTGTCCGCAGCTTCCTTCCAGGAAACCACCCGCGTCCTGACGCAGGCGGCCATGGAAGGCAAGAGCGACCCGCTGCTCGGCCTCAAGGAAAACGTCATCATCGGTAAGCTCATCCCCGCCGGCACGGGTCTCCCGCGCTACACGGAGGTCACGGTGGAACCGACTGAAGAAGCAAAGGCCAACCTGTTCACAGGTCCCAGCGCATTCAGCGACTTCTCCTACGACACACTGGGCGGCGACGGAGCTCCTGAGTTCCACGCCATCCCGCTGGATGACTACGATCTCGGCAGCGACTTCCGCTAACCGTTAGATAGCCGTCAGGCCCCGCCCCTCCGCTGGAAACAGCGGAGGGGCGGGGCCTTTCCGTTAGGCCAGGGCCGCCGATTAAGGCATGGTGGCCGTCCATGTTAGACTGGATACCAATTGTTATTGTGGCAGTGGATGAGTGCGCCGGTTGAGCTGAGAGGCTGAACCAGAGCGACGTTTCCGGTTTGCAGGGTTCTTGTGCAACGTATGCCACATTTTTGCATGCCTAGGGGCCAATGCTGATGCAAGTCAGGTTCCCCGGTGTGCGATCCGACTATTAAGGCTTCGCCTCAGCTGCTCTGGAGATTCTTCAAAGCTCGGGCGGCGGGGCAAAGCAAAAGGAGAGCGGCTGTCAGCGGCCGCTCCGGATAAAACGGAGAACACGAGAGTGCCTACGATTAACCAGTTGGTCCGCAAGGGCCGCACGCCTAAGGTCTCAAAGACCAAGGCCCCCGCGCTTAAGGGCAGCCCGATGCGCCGCGGTGTTTGCACCCGCGTCTACACCACCACCCCGAAGAAGCCGAACTCGGCTCTGCGTAAGGTTGCACGTGTGCGCCTTAACGGTGGCGTTGAAGTTACTGCATACATCCCCGGTGTAGGCCACAACCTCCAGGAGCACTCCATTGTGCTCGTCCGTGGCGGTCGTGTGAAGGACCTTCCGGGTGTCCGCTACAAGATCGTCCGTGGCGCCCTCGATACCCAGGGTGTGAAGAACCGTAAGCAGGCCCGCAGCCGCTACGGCGCAAAGATGGAGAAGAAGTAATATGCCTCGCAAGGGTCCGGCCCCCAAGCGGCCGCTAGTTCTAGATCCCGTATACGGCTCCCCGCTGGTTACCCAGCTCATCAACAAGGTGCTTGTAGACGGCAAGAAGTCCACCGCTGAGCGCATCGTTTACGGTGCACTCGAAGGCGCCCGCGCCAAGTCCGGCGGCGACCCCGTAGCAGCCCTCAAGAAGGCCATGGACAACGTCAAGCCTTCCCTCGAGGTCCGCTCACGCCGCGTTGGTGGCGCAACCTACCAGGTTCCGGTTGAGGTCAAGCCGGGCCGCTCCACGGCCCTCGCCCTCCGCTGGCTGGTCGGCTACTCCAAGGCCCGCCGCGAGAAGACGATGACCGAGCGTCTCCAGAACGAAATCCTGGATGCATCCAACGGCCTCGGTGCCGCTGTCAAGCGTCGCGAAGACACCCACAAGATGGCCGAGTCCAACAAGGCCTTCGCACACTACCGCTGGTAATACTTCCCGGACGCCGCCGGCTCTGACGAGCCGGCGGCGAACGTGCAGTCCATCCGAAAGGGAGACACCGTGGCACAGGACGTGCTTACCGACCTTAGTAAGGTCCGCAATATCGGCATCATGGCCCACATTGATGCCGGCAAGACCACCACCACCGAGCGCATCCTGTTTTACACAGGTGTGAACCACAAGATCGGCGAAACGCACGACGGCGCTTCGACGACCGACTGGATGGAACAGGAAAAGGAACGCGGCATCACCATCACGTCTGCCGCCGTGACCTGCTTCTGGGACAACAACCAGATCAACATCATCGACACCCCCGGCCACGTTGACTTCACCGTTGAGGTTGAGCGCTCCCTGCGCGTCCTCGACGGCGCCGTTGCCGTGTTCGATGGCAAGGAAGGCGTGGAGCCGCAGTCCGAGACTGTCTGGCGCCAGGCTGACAAGTACAACGTTCCGCGTATCTGCTTCGTCAACAAGATGGACAAGCTCGGCGCTGACTTCTACTTCACCGTTGACACCATCGTTGGCCGCCTCGGCGCCAAGCCGCTGGTCATGCAGCTGCCGATCGGTGCCGAGAACGACTTCATCGGCGTCGTGGATCTCCTTGAGATGCGCGCCCTGGTGTGGCCCGGTGACTCCAAGGGTGACGTCACCATGGGTGCCAAGTACGAGGTCCAGGAGATCCCCGCCGATCTCCAGGCCAAGGCCGAAGAGTACCGTGCAACGCTCGTCGAGACCGTTGCCGAGGCTTCCGAAGAGCTCATGGAGAAGTACCTCGAAGGTGAAGAAATCACCGTCGATGAGCTCAAGGCCGGCATCCGCAAGATGACGATCAACTCCGAGCTGTACCCGGTGTTCTGTGGTTCTGCCTTCAAGAACCGTGGCGTACAGCCGATGCTCGATGCCGTCGTCGACTACCTGCCGAACCCGCTCGACGTCCCCCCGATGATCGGTCACGATCCTCGCGACGAAGAGAAGGAACTGACGCGCGCGCCGTCGTCGGAGGAGCCGTTCTCGGCTCTGGCCTTCAAGATTGCTGCCCACCCGTTCTTCGGTCAGCTCACCTTCATCCGCGTGTACTCCGGTCACGTGGAGGCAGGTGCCCAGGTGGTCAACTCCACCAAGGGCAAGAAGGAGCGCATCGGCAAGCTGTTCCAGATGCACGCCAACAAGGAAATGCCCGTTGAGGGCGCTACCGCCGGCCACATCTACGCAGCGATCGGGCTGAAGGACACCACCACGGGCGATACCCTGTGCGACTCCAGCAACCAGATCGTCCTCGAGTCCATGAGCTTCCCGGAGCCCGTGATCTCGGTTGCCATCGAACCGAACACCAAGGGTGACCAGGAGAAGCTCTCCACGGCCATCCAGAAGCTCTCCGCTGAGGACCCGACCTTCCAGGTCTCCCTCAACGAAGACACCGGCCAGACCATCATCGCCGGCATGGGCGAGCTCCACCTGGACATCCTGGTGGACCGCATGCGCCGCGAGTTCAAGGTCGAGGCAAACGTTGGCAAGCCGCAGGTTGCTTACCGCGAAACCATCAAGCGCGCTGTAGAGCGTCACGACTACACGCACAAGAAGCAGACCGGTGGTTCGGGTCAGTTCGCAAAGATCCAGATCGCGATCGCGCCGTTGGATACTTCCGATGGTGAGCTGTACGAGTTCGAGAACAAGGTCACTGGTGGCCGTATCCCGCGCGAATACATTCCGTCTGTTGACGCAGGTATCCAGGATGCACTGAACGACGGCGTCCTGGCCGGCTACCCGGTTGTCGGCATCAAGGCCACGCTGATTGACGGCGCGTACCACGATGTTGACTCCTCGGAAATGGCGTTCAAGATCGCCGGCCGTATGGCTTTCAAGGAAGCTGCACGCAAGGCGAACCCCATCCTGCTCGAACCGCTGATGGATGTCGAGGTCCGCACCCCTGAGGAATACATGGGTGAAGTTATCGGTGACCTCAACTCCCGTCGTGGCCAGATGCAGTCGATGGAGGATGCCCAGGGCGTCAAGGTCATCCGCGCACACGTCCCGCTGTCCGGCATGTTCGGCTACATCGGCGACCTGCGTTCAAAGACCCAGGGCCGCGCTGTGTACTCCATGACGTTCCACAGCTACGCCGAGGTCCCGAAGGCATTTGCCGACGAGATCATCCAGAAGAACCGCGGCGAGTAGTCCACCGGACTTTCAAAGCGACAAACTCGGGTGCGTTTCCGGTTCCGGAAACTATCCCGGTGCAGGTGGCCGGTTCAGGCCAGTCCGGTTTCCGGCCACCTGCACCGACAGACTCAAGGGACTAGTATTAGTTCCTGAATCTGCAATTTCATCAATCCAAAGCCCCCCAAGTAGACTTACTGAAGTTTCGCCGCGACAAGCGCGGTCGAAGAGTAAGTCATTTGAAAACGTTCTAGGAGGAACCTGTGGCAAAGGCAAAGTTCGAGCGGACTAAGCCGCACGTTAACATCGGCACCATTGGTCACGTTGACCACGGTAAGACGACGTTGACGGCCGCGATTTCCAAGGTGCTGTACGACAAGTACCCGACACTCAACGAGCAGCGCGACTTCGCGTCTATTGACTCTGCTCCCGAAGAGCGTCAGCGCGGCATTACCATCAACATCTCCCACGTTGAGTACCAGACCGAGAAGCGCCACTACGCACACGTAGACGCTCCGGGTCACGCTGACTACATCAAGAACATGATCACCGGCGCTGCACAGATGGACGGTGCAATCCTCGTGGTTGCCGCCACTGACGGCCCGATGGCTCAGACCCGCGAGCACGTCCTGCTCGCCCGCCAGGTTGGTGTCCCCTACCTGCTGGTTGCACTGAACAAGTCGGACATGGTCGATGACGAAGAGCTCCTCGACCTCGTCGAAATGGAAGTTCGCGAGCTGCTTTCGGCTCAGGGCTTCGATGGCGATGAGGCTCCGGTCGTTCGCGTTTCCGGTCTGAAGGCTCTCGAAGGCGACCCGGTTTGGGTTAAGTCCGTCGAGGACCTCATGGAAGCTGTCGACAACTCTGTGCCGGACCCGGTACGTGACCGCGACAAGCCGTTCCTGATGCCGATCGAAGATGTCTTCACGATCACCGGCCGTGGCACCGTTGTTACGGGCCGCGCCGAGCGTGGAACCCTCGCCATCAACTCCGAGGTCGAGATCGTCGGCATCCGCCCGGTCCAGAAGACCACGGTTACCGGTATCGAGATGTTCCACAAGCAGCTCGACGAAGCATGGGCCGGCGAGAACTGTGGCCTCCTGCTCCGCGGTCTGAAGCGCGACGATGTCGAGCGTGGCCAGGTTGTCGTCAAGCCGGGTTCCATCACCCCGCACACCGACTTCGAGGCTAACGTCTACATCCTCTCCAAGGACGAAGGCGGGCGTCACAACCCGTTCTACTCCAACTACCGCCCGCAGTTCTACTTCCGCACCACGGACGTAACCGGCGTTATCACCCTGCCGGAAGGCACGGAAATGGTTATGCCTGGCGACAACACCGAGATGACCGTTGCGCTCATCCAGCCCATCGCCATGGAAGAGGGCCTCGGCTTCGCTATCCGCGAAGGCGGCCGCACCGTTGGTTCGGGACGCGTTACCAAGATCCTCAAGTAATACTTGCTGATCAGGGATCAGTACGCCGTCTGACGGTCGTCTGATCCTTATCAACAGCCCCGTTGCGTTTACACGCAGCGGGGCTGTTTTTTGCTAGAGTTAGTCCAGTCGCTGGATAAACTGCATCGAAGGTCGTTTGCGGCGATTCACCGAAAGGAACCGAGATGTGGTCCGCCCTCATGACGCTTCTGCTCATCATTGCCGCCGTCCTCCTGATGGTCTCCCGGCATTCCGTCCGCCAATTGAAAGCCGCCGCGGGTGAGGCATACCGGAGCGGCTTCATGGCAGGCCACGTGCAAGGGTGGCATGACGCCAACCTGGCTGCAGGGTTACCGCAGCAGGTAGCAGGGTTACCGCAGCAGGTTGCCGCGGCGGCGCCCATGACGGCAGCAGGCTATGCGGTCGGCTTGCCCGCCTTCCCGCCTGCCGAGGTGCCGGGCTCGCCGGCAGAGGTGCCGGTGCCGGGCCTGTTGGCGGCCGCACACGGGCAGCAGCCGTTCACGCACCTGCCGACGTTGGGTCCTCCGAATGATAGGGCTCCGGTGGACGCGCCATCCTTTGATGGGCAATCCCTGGACGCGCCATCCTTTGGTGGGCATCCGTTCGAAGAGTCTCCGGCCGAACGGCTGGCCCGCAAGGAGAAACGCGAACGGCAGAACATCAACGTCACGCTCTATGTAGCCAGTCTGTTGCTAGTGGCGGCGGGGGCGCTCTTTGTGGGCACAAGCCTCCCGGCGGTGCTGCGGTTTGCCGGCGTTTGCCTCATCACCGTGCTCTTCTACGGCGCAGGCTTTGCACTGCACGCAAAGGCTCCGAGACTGCGTCCTGCCGCCGTAGCCTTTGCCGGAACCGGGCTTGCGCTGGTGCCTGTCGCGGGCCTGGCGATGTACAACTTTGCCGTCCAGAACGGTCCCCTCGCGTGGCTCCTGACCTCCGTTGTTGGAACCCTGGCCTACGTCGCTGCAGCTCTTCGGCTCGAAAGCCGGGTACTGGTGTATCTGTCCCTCACGTTTGTGGTTTCGACGGCGTGGTCGGGAGTTGCCGTACTGGGTGCTTCGCTCATTTGGTACTTCGGGGCCATGATCGGCTTCGCTGCGGCGATGACATTGGTAACGCTGATGAAGCCCCGCTGGGTCCCGCCCCTGTTCCTGCGTCCCATCATGCTTCTCGACCCGTTCGTTGTCCCGGCAGTGGCCGTAGCGGCAACGGTTCTGCCGCTGCGCTTGGATCGAGGCGAGTTCGCCCTGATCATGGCACTCTGCGGAGCATACTTCGCACTGGCGGCCGCCGTGCCGTCCGCCGGGCACCGGCTGCCAAAGATCTATGGTGCGCGATTGGCGACGACGATTGCGGCTTCGGCCTGGGCCTGGCACCTGACCGGCGCTGTCACCTGGGGCCTCGTAGCGGCCGGATCCCTTCTGGCCCTGCAATCGGTGGTGACGGCCGCGTGTGCGGCCACACTGCAGCGGTGGTGTCCGGGCCGGGGAGGAGAACGGCACTGGCGTGCTGACTCGTTCTGCACCTTTGGAGCGCAACTGCTGATGGTCGTGCTCATGCTGCTGCCCGTCCCCGGCAGCCAGGATCGCCTCTTGTTGTGGGCGGTGCTTGCCAGCGTAGCCACCGGCATGGTCATCGCGGTCAAAGCCGGGGGAGCCGCTGAGTGGGCGCCGGCGGCAGCGCTGGCCACGGGCATTATCGCGGGCGCGCAGCTGGGGCAGTGGCTGAACTTCAACATCCTGGCGGCCGGCACGCTTTTTTGGGCAGTACGGTCGGCGGGTACCCGTTCGCCGATGCGCCAGCAGTTCATCCTTTCTTCGCGGATAGCGGGCACCCTGGCCGTTCCAGTCCTGACCTCCGCCGTGATGGAGGGGAAGCCTGAAGTGCTTGCTGCTGCTATCTTCGCCCTGTCGCTGGCCCTCGTGCTGCAGCAGCTGGCATCGGCTGCGGCGGAGCGTGCCGGCGCTGCGTTGCTTGCCCCCATGGTCACACTTGTCGGGTTTACCGCTGCCGGGATAGCTGCCATCGTGGTCCTGTCCGTCACGGACACCACCGCCGGGAACCTGCTTTTGGCCACAGCCCTCGTGCTTCAACTCGTGGCGTCGCTGGCGACAGGCACGGTCCTGTTCCCGCGCCCGGGCTTGGGCGCTTCCTGGCAACCGACGGCAGTGGAGGCGTTGCCCCTGGCGGTCTCGGTGGCTGTCGTCCTGGCCTCCTACACAAGAGTTTCGCTTGGACTGGGCAATGGCGTCCTGCTGATCGTGGTCCTGTATCTTGGCGCCTCGGCCCTGCGCTCGACGGCGGTCATCCGGCGGTGGGCCTACTGGTGGATGGGCCGGGCTGCGGCAACGCTCCTGTTGGTCCTTGCTTATGGGCAGCTTCAGGAGTCCACCGGGCCGGTGGTAGTCGGGGGTCAGGAAATCTCGCTCGCCACAGTCCTGATTGTTGCTTTGGGGATTCAGCTCGTGTTCCCGCTGACCGCCGCTATCCGCGACCGGGCTCCGGACGCGGTGGTGGCCGACGTCGCCCTTGTATTGATGCTGCAGACCGCCACCCTTGCGGCGGCCGTGATTCTGCCCCACACAGCCGCGGTCGGGGGAACTTGGGACTGGCAACGAACCCTCACCATCACGGTGATGGCCCTCAGTGCAGCTGCCTCGGGATACGTGTTCCGTGACCTGGCGGCAGCAGCCGCCTTCGCGCCGTCCATGCTTGCGGTCTTGCTTGTCAGCAGCGGTGACCGCCTGTCCGACGTCGAACTTCTGCTGGGCATCTTCGCGGCCTTCAGCGCCGCCATGGTTGTGGCGGTGGAACCGCGGCAGGCGAAGGGCGCGTACTTTGCCGCGGCCCGCCTGCTGACAGCGGCGCTGGCGATGGTCTTCAGCTTCGATGTGTCGGCGTCCGGCACCGTAGTGTCCCTCACCTTCGCCGGCGTGCTGGCATTGCAGCACGTGGTCCGCTGGCTTATGCGGCACCGGCTGGAGCAAGTGCCATTCCAGGACGCCGCGGTATGGGTAACCCTCGGGGCACAGGCAGTCCTGCCCGCGCTGTACGTGATCCAGGGCGCCGGCGCCTCCGCCGTCTACGCTGCCGAAGGCGGGCGGGCAGTTGTCCTCATTGAGTTGCTGCTGCTGGTGCTTGGTGCACTGGCCGCCCATCGGCTGTTTGCGGCACGCGGGGCGCTCTACCTTTGTGTATACGGGGGAGTGTTCGCCGTCGTCACATCGGGACCGGCACTGCAGTTCGGGGCCGGAACCGTGCTCGCCGCGCCGATTCTCAGTTGGGACGGCGTCCCCATGGCCCTCCTGGCCGCCTCACTCGGTTTCAACATCGCGGGCATTGCACGGCAGCGGCACCGCGACCGTTCACCCGAAGCCGGCGTGGACCGCTGGTTCTGGCTGGCCGGGGCAGCTGCTCCCGCCTTCACCGCCGGACTTGTCGCCAGCCAGGCGGCGGACTGGATTACCGGTGCTACCCTCCTGGTGCTGGCCGCCACCGGGTTTACGGCATCGCACCTGGAACGCACACCGTTGCTGTATCCGCCGGCCGCAGCACTTGTCCTGGCGGGGGCAACGTTGATTGCCGCCTCCGTGTTTCGCGGTGCCGAGGGGCCGTGGGGCGCCTATCTGCCCTGGCTGGCGGGATGCGGGCCGGCGGCATTGGTTCTCTACGGCGCCAGCTTTGCGCTCAGTGATCGGGGCGGAGTGCGGCGGAGGACCCTGGTTTCCGCAGCGGGGCTCGGGCTGGCAGTGGCAGCGGCGGCGGGCATGGTGCGCGATGCCACGGCCCTGACGGCGGCCCTGTTCGTGGCTGCAACCGTGTCCGTGGCCGTGAGGGAAGTTCCGGTCCGGGCGCGGAGGCTGACTCTGGAGATTGGCGCGTTCCTGGTGACCATGGCGGTGCAGCGTGCCGTCCTCATCACCGATGGCCACCTGCAGGCGCCGTTCTGGGCGGTGCAGTGGTACGTCCTGTTGGCCGCAGCCCTGGCCGGGCTGCGCTTCGCTGCCGGATACCAGGCAGCGGGCCGCGTCCTCCTGGGGGTGGGCGCCGCACTGCTTGGCCTGAGCGGGCTGGGTATTCTGTTCGGCGGATCCGGCGGCCAGCAGCTGTGGGTCCTGGGCCTGCACGCGGCACTGCTGCTGTCCGGGCTGCTTATCGGAGAACGGATTTTCGTCTGGTGGGGTGCGGCCGGCGTCGCACTGTGCCTGACGTGGGCCCTTCGGTCCTATACCTTCGCGCTGCTGGCGCTGATTGCCGTCGGGCTCATAGCCTTTGCCCTGTGGAAGCTGGCCCGCGCCAAGCCGGAGGCGCCGGCTGACGGAGGGCCGCAGTCCGAGGCCCAGCCGACCCCCGAGGGGCGGGACCGTTTGCAGTGAAGCCTTGGTAAGGTGGCTGACAACGAAAGGACAGCATCATGGAATGGATTATTTTCCTCCTGGTTGCCGCCGCGGTCGTCGCCGGCGTTTTTTGGGCGAAGAAGCACTTCCGCCAGGAGATCGACCGCGCCAAGCGCATCAACCGGGCCAACAAGAACCAGTAGGCAGGCGCTCAGGCCCGCCGTGCCCTGCTGAGCGCCTGGAACCAGTAGAAGGATTCCTTGGGTGTGCGCTCCAGCGTGTCAAAGTCCACGTGGATCAGCCCGAAGCGCTGGGAGTATCCAGCCGCCCACTCGAAGTTGTCCAGCAGCGTCCACACGTAGTAGCCCAGCAGCTTCACGTCCTCGGCGATGCCGCCCGGGGACGTGGCGGCAATCGCGTGACTCAAATGGTTGGCCAGGTATTCGATTCTCTTTGTGTCGGCAATCGGACCGGACACGTGTTCCGGCTCCGGGAAGCTCGCCCCGCTCTCGGTGATGTAAAGGGGCGGCAAGGCATCGCCGTACCGGTCCTTCATTTCGCGGAGCAGGATGCCGAGGTGCTCCGGGGCCACCGGCCAGCCGAACCCGGTGGTCTCGTACTCCGGGTAGCCCACTTCATGGAAGGGCAGCCGGGCGAGTGCCGCAGAATTGTTCGCCGGAACGCTGACCGTCCCGCGGCCCATGGCCACTTTCACGGGGTAGTAGTAATTGAGTCCGTAGAAGTCCAAGGGCTGGTGGATGGTCCGGAGGTCGGCGTCGGAGATCTTACCCATGGAGCGGAACCACGGCCGGACCACAAGGGGAAGCTTCGGGTAGCGGCCCAGCAGGACGGGGTCCGCGTAGACACGGTTCATCAAGGTGTCGAAGATCCTCGCCACCATCCTGTCGCCGGGCTTGCCTGTTGCCGGCCGGACAGGGGAGTGGAGGTTGGTGACGCCTACCCCGCCGGTGACGCCTGCGGCCCGGAGGGCCTGGACGGCGAGGCCGTGCCCCAGCAGCTGATGGTGAATAGACGGCAGGGCGTTGAACAGGAGATCGTGGCCGGGGGCATGGACGCCCAGCGCGTATCCGTTGAGGGTCACCGAAACCGGTTCATTCAGGGTGACCCACTGGGCAACCCGGTCGCCGAACCTTTCCCCTGCGGCTGCGCTGTACTCGGCAAAACGTTCCGCCGTGGACCGGTTCATCCAGCCGCCGCTGTGTTCGAGCGGCAGGGGAGTGTCCCAGTGGTAGAGCGTTGCCATCGGGGAGATGCCGGCGTCGAGCAGCTGGTCGATCAGCCGGTCATAGAAGTCGAGGCCCTGGCTGTTGAAGGCGCCGCGGCCGTCAGGCTGGATCCGGGGCCAGGAAATGGAGAACCGGTAGGAGTCAACGCCCAGCTCGCGCATCAGGGCCACATCTTCGCCGGAGCGGTTGTAGTGGTCGCAGGCAACGGCAGGGGAGTGGCCGTCCATGATGCTTCCCGGCTTCTCGGCAAAGGCATCCCAGCCGGAGGGCCCGCGCCCGTCAGCTTTGAGGGATCCTTCGATCTGGAACGCGGCGGCGGCCACACCCAGGGTGAAGTCCGGATCCATCCGCCCGGCCAGGCTCTGCAACGCCGCAGAGTTCTGCACAGTCATGTCCCTATCATCCATTCGACTGTTGCTGAAGGCAATGACCGGGGGCAGGGCTCCGCATAGCCTGATTCGCTTCTGCCCGCAAAATCCGGCATACTAGATGAGTTGTTCAAGCGCTCCTTCGCGTCCCGATCCGGATAATGCCGGGTGTCAGGGTCCAAGTAGGAGACCAAACATAACCCACTCCCCATGGAACTGCGGACGAGTACGCGTGCTGAGCGCGACACGCCCGACCGCGGGGGTCGGTTACGCCGGCAGGTTGAGGAACCCGGATTCTTCCGGATTCAGCTTGTGCGGCGGGTGGTAGTTACGACTTCAAATGCTTCGGCAGCCATGCAACGCGTAAGTAAACAGGGCAGCCCTAATCAGGGGAAGCACAGACTGAAAGAGAGTCAGGCGACATGGCGGGACAAAAAATCCGCATCCGGCTGAAGTCATATGACCACGAGGTCATTGACGTTTCAGCACGGAAGATCGTTGAGACGGTCACGCGCGCAGGCGCAACGGTAGTTGGCCCCGTGCCGCTGCCGACGGAGAAGAACGTGTACTGCGTTATCCGCTCTCCGCACAAGTACAAGGACAGCCGCGAGCACTTTGAAATGCGCACGCACAAGCGTCTGATCGACATCATCGACCCCACGCCGAAGGCTGTTGACTCGCTTATGCGTCTCGACCTGCCGGCTGACGTGAACATCGAAATCAAGCTGTAGGGAGGTGCTGAGAGACTATGACCGCAACCCGTAACGTAAAGGGCCTGCTGGGCACGAAGCTCGGCATGACCCAGGTCTGGGACGAGAACAACAAGCTCATCCCCGTCACTGTTGTCCAGGCTGACTCAAACGTCATCACCCAGCTGCGCAATGCAGAAGTTGATGGCTACGTCGCCGTTCAGATCGGCTACGGCCAGATCGATCCCCGCAAGGTCACCAAGCCGCTGGCTGGTCACTTTGAAAAGGCAGGCGTCACGCCTCGCCGTCACGTCGTCGAACTCCGTACCGCAGATGCTGCCGAGTACGAGCTGGGCCAGGAGCTCTCTGTTGAGGTCTTCGAAGCCGGCCAGAAGATCGACGTCGTTGGCACCACCAAGGGTAAGGGCTTCGCCGGTGTTATGAAGCGTCACGGCTTCCACGGCGTTGGAGCTTCCCACGGTGCACACAAGAACCACCGTAAGCCCGGTTCAATCGGTGGCGCATCCACCCCGAGCCGCGTCTTCAAGGGCATGAAAATGGCCGGCCGCATGGGCGCCGTTCGTCACACCACGCTGAACCTCACGGTTCACGCAGTTGACGTCGAGAAGTCGCTGCTCCTCATCAAGGGCGCCGTTCCCGGTGCCCGCGGCCAGGTCGTCCTCGTACGCACCGCCGTGAAGGGAGCCTAGTTCAATGACTAGCACTGTCAAGGTTGACCTGCCTGCAGAGATCTTCGACGTACAGACCAACGTGCCGCTGCTGCACCAGGTCGTCGTTGCCCAGCTCGCTGCTGCTCGCCAGGGTACCCACAAGACCAAGACCCGCGCTGAAGTTTCCGGTGCAGGCCGCAAGCCGTTCAAGCAGAAGGGCACCGGCCGCGCCCGTCAGGGTTCAATCCGTGCTCCTCACATGACCGGTGGTGGCGTTGTCCACGGCCCGACCCCGCGTGACTACAGCCAGCGGACCCCCAAGAAGATGATTGCTGCTGCACTGCGCGGCGCATTGTCTGACCGTGCCCGTAACGGCCGCATCCACGTTGTTGCTGAACTGGTAGCCGGCACCAAGCCGTCCGCCAAGGATGCACTGGCAACGCTGCGCGGCGTGTCCGAGCGCAAGAACCTGCTCGTTGTCATCGAGCGCGCCAACGATGTTGCCGCACTGTCCGTGCGCAACCTCGCAGATGTTCACGTTCTGTACGCAGACCAGCTGAACACCTACGACGTGCTCGTCTCTGACGACGTTGTCTTCACCAAGGCTGCCTATGAGGCATTCGTTGCCGCCAAGGCAAAGAACGAGGAGGATGCCAAGTGAGTGCAGCCACCATCAAGGACCCGCGCGACGTTGTGCTTGCACCCGTCGTATCGGAAAAGAGCTACGGCTTGATCGATGAGGGAAAGTACACCTTCCTGGTGGACCCCCGCTCGAACAAGACCGAGATCAAGCTGGCTGTGGAGAAGATTTTCTCCGTCAAGGTCGACTCGATCAACACCATCAACCGTGCCGGTAAGCGCAAGCGCACCAAATTCGGATGGGGTACCCGCAAGAACACCAAGCGTGCAATTGTGAGCCTCAAAGAAGGCACTATCGACATCTTCGGCGGTCCGCTCTCGTAGCGGAGACCACTTTAACGAGGAAATAAATTATGGGAATCCGTAAATACAAGCCGACTACACCGGGCCGTCGTGGCTCGAGCGTAGCGGACTTCACTGAAATCACGCGGTCGACGCCGGAAAAGTCGTTGGTACGTCCCCTCCCGAAAAAGGGTGGCCGTAACAACACCGGTAAGATCACAACCCGTCACAAGGGTGGTGGCCACAAGCGCCAGTACCGTCTGATCGACTTCCGTCGCCACGACAAAGACGGCGTTGACGCCCGCGTTGCCGAAATTGAGTACGATCCGAACCGTACGGCTCGCATCGCCCTCCTGCACTACGTTGATGGCACCAAGCGTTACATCATCGCCCCGAACAAGCTGTCCCAGGGTGACTTCGTAGAGGCCGGTGCCAACGCTGATATCAAGCCTGGCAACAACCTGCCCCTGCGCAACATCCCGGTGGGTACCGTTATCCACGCAGTTGAACTGCGTCCGGGTGGCGGCGCCAAGATGGGCCGCTCCGCCGGCGCATCGATCCAGCTTGTTGCAAAGGAAGGCCGCTTCGCCCAGCTGCGTCTGCCTTCCGGCGAAATCCGCAACGTTGACGTGCGCTGCCGCGCCACGATCGGCGAGGTCGGCAACGCAGAGCAGTCGAACATCAACTGGGGTAAGGCCGGCCGTATGCGGTGGAAGGGCGTTCGCCCGACCGTCCGTGGTGTCGCCATGAACCCGGTTGACCACCCGCACGGTGGTGGCGAGGGTAAGACGTCCGGTGGACGTCACCCCGTCAACCCGAACGGTAAGCGTGAGGGCCGCACCCGCCGCCCGAACAAAGAGAGCGACAAGCTTATTGTGCGTCGTCGTCGTACTGGCAAGAACAAGCGATAGGAGCCTGGACACATGCCACGCAGCCTGAAAAAAGGTCCTTTCGTTGACCAGCACCTCTTTGTGAAGGTGGACAGGGAAAACGAAAAGGGCACCAAGAACGTTATCAAGACCTGGTCCCGCCGTTCGATGATCATCCCCGACATGCTCGGGCACACGATCGCCGTGCACGACGGACGCAAGCACATCCCGGTGTTTGTCACCGAGTCGATGGTCGGGCACAAGCTCGGCGAATTCGCTCCGACGCGGACATTCCGCGGCCATGTCAAGGACGACCGTAAGGGCAAGCGCCGCTAGGCGCCTGCACTTACGTCAAAGACGAGAGAAGGAAAGCAATGGAAGCCAAGGCAATTGCGCGTCACATCCGCGTAACGCCTATGAAGGCCCGGCGCGTCGTCAACCTTGTTCGTGGTAAGCAAGCGAACGAGGCTCTGGCAATTCTGAAGTTTGCCCCCCAGGCAGCTTCGGAGCCGGTATTCAAGGTAGTTCAGTCAGCAATCTCCAACGCCCGGGTCCTCGCGGACCGCGACGGCGTGGCGTTTGATGAAGGTGACCTCATCATCAGCGAAGCGTTTGTTGATGAAGGCCCGACCATGAAGCGGTTCCAGCCGCGTGCCCAGGGTCGTGCATTTCAGATCAAGAAGCGCACGAGCCACATCACCGTGGTAGTCGCTACCCCGGAGAAAGAGGAGGCTCGCTAAGTGGGACAGAAAGTTAACCCGCACGGGTTCCGACTCGGCATCACCACCGATCACGTATCGCACTGGTTTGCTGACAGCACCAAGGCCGGCCAGCGGTACAAGGACTTCGTTCGCGAAGACATCCGTATCCGCCAGCTCATGTCCACGGGCATGGAGCGCGCCGGTATCGCCAAGGTTGAAATCGAGCGCACCCGCGACCGTGTCCGTGTGGATATCCACACGGCACGTCCGGGCATCGTTATCGGCCGCCGCGGTGCAGAAGCAGACCGCATCCGCGGCGAGCTCGAAAAGCTCACCGGCAAGCAGGTTCAGCTGAACATCCTCGAGGTCAAGAACCCCGAGATGGAAGCACAGCTTGTTGCCCAGGGCGTTGCAGAGCAGCTGACTTCCCGCGTGGCATTCCGCCGTGCGATGAAGAAGGCAATGCAGTCCGCTCAGCGTGCAGGTGCCAAGGGCATCCGTATCGCCTGCTCCGGTCGACTGGGTGGCGCTGAAATGTCCCGCTCGGAGTTCTACCGCGAAGGCCGTGTGCCCCTGCACACCCTCCGTGCGAACATCGACTACGGCTTCTACGAAGCCAAGACCACCTTCGGCCGTATTGGCGTGAAGGTCTGGATCTACAAGGGTGACGTCACCTCCAAGGAACTGGCTCAGCAGGCAGCTGCTGCTCCGTCCCGCGGCCGTGGTGCCAGCGATCGCCCGGGCCGCCCGGGTGGCGCTGACCGTGGTGACCGCCGCCGTCGTACCGACCGTCCGGCAGCGGAGGCAGCTCCGGCTGCCGAAGCTCCGGCAGTTGAGGCTGCACCTGCTGCAGTAGAAGGAGGACAGGCTTAAATGCTTATCCCACGTCGAGTCAAGCACCGTAAGCAGCACCACCCGGGTCGTTCCGGCGCTGCTACGGGCGGCACCAGGGTCTCCTTCGGTGAGTGGGGCATCCAGGCTCTGAGCCCGGCATACGTCACGAACCGTCAGATCGAATCTGCCCGTATCGCGATGACCCGCCACATCAAGCGTGGCGGTAAGGTCTGGATCAACATTTACCCGGACCGTCCGCTGACGAAGAAGCCTGCCGAAACCCGTATGGGTTCCGGTAAGGGTTCTCCGGAATGGTGGGTCTCAAACGTCAAGCCGGGCCGGGTTCTCTTCGAACTCTCCGGTGTCAGTGAAGAGGTAGCTCGCGAGGCCCTGCGCCTGGCAATCCACAAGCTGCCGTTGAAGGCACGCATTGTGCGTCGCGAAGGTGGTGAGTAGAAATGGCAGTAGGATCCAAGGAACTTGCATCCGCACAGCTGGACGGTTTCGACAACGAGCGTCTCGTTGAAGAACTCCGTAAGGCCAAGGAAGAGCTGTTCAACCTGCGTTTCCAGTCCGCCACCGGTCAGCTGGAGAACCACGGTCGTCTGCGCGCGGTAAAGAAGGACATCGCACGCATCTACACCGTTCTCCGTGAGCGCGAGCTCGGCATTCGTGTCGAGGTAGCCGCACCGGTTGTGGAAGCCAAGGAAGAGAAGAAGTCCAAGAAGGCTGCAACCAAGAAGGCCGACAAGGCTGAAACGGTTGAGGCCGAGGAGGATGCCAAGTGAGTGAAAAGGACGAGAACGTGACGGAAACTGTTTCCGACGCAGCCAAGGCTGACGAGCGCGGTTACCGTAAGACGAAGCGCGGCTACGTCGTCTCGGACAAGATGGAAAAGACCATCGTTGTCCAGGTCGAAGACCGCGTGAAGCACGCCCTTTACGGCAAGGTCATCCGCCGCAACACGAAGATCAAGGCCCACGACGAAGAGAACACCGCCGGCATCGGCGACCTCGTTCTCCTCGCCGAGACCCGCCCGCTGTCCGCTACCAAGCGGTGGCGCCTGGTGGAGATCCTCGAAAAGGCCAAGTAACCCCCTGAGCCGGACCTGTCCGGCCTAGGTCATTACTGACCAGAAGGGCCCGTTCCCCGCAAGGGGAGCGGGCCTTTTCGTGTGCCGCACCCGGGCCAGTCCCGGTCCGTCCCCGGTTAGTGTCCGGGGGCCGGAACGTGCTAAGATTTTGAGTTTGTATGGCGCCCTTCGTGCGCCGTCATCAACCTCGTAAACAATCGTGCCACGGCATAGTGCCCCCTTGAGCTCCGATCCGTCGGAATTGCCTGGGAAGCAAATGTTTTTGGCACGGGAGTTTAGGCCTGGTCTGGCAAAATCCAGGCAGGTCAAGAGACACCCCGATCAACCGTTCCGCAAGGCTCATTCCGTAGGAAGATTTTCGGTCTGAGAACCAGCGCGACGCAAGGAGTAAATAGTGATTCAGCAGGAGTCGCGACTCAAGGTCGCCGACAACACGGGTGCTAAGGAAATCCTTACCATTCGCGTTCTCGGTGGATCTGGCCGTCGCTACGCAGGCATTGGCGACGTTATCGTCGCTACCGTCAAGGACGCAATTCCGGGCGGCAACGTAAAGAAGGGCGATGTCGTCAAGGCTGTCATCGTCCGTACCAAGAAGGAACGCCGCCGTGCGGATGGTTCCTACATTAAGTTTGACGAGAACGCAGCTGTGATCCTGAAGAACGACGGTGACCCCCGCGGTACCCGTATCTTCGGACCGGTTGGTCGTGAACTTCGTGACAAGAAGTTCATGAAGATCGTTTCTCTGGCTCCGGAGGTGCTCTAGTCCATGGCTAAGATCAAAAAGGGTGACCTCGTTCAGGTCATCACTGGCGCCAAGGCTGAGCGCGGCGGCGACAAAGGCAAGCAGGGCAAGGTTCTGCGCGTATTCCCGGAGACCAACCGCGTGTTGGTCGAAGGCATTAACCGCGTAACCAAGCACACCAAGGTCGGTCAGTCGCAGCGCGGCTCCAAGACCGGTGGCATCGAGGTCGTCGAGGCTTCCATCCACATCTCCAACGTGGCCCTGGTTGACCCCTCGACCAAGAAGCCCACCCGCGTCGGTTTCCGCACCGAGACCGTTGAGCGCGATGGCGTGAAGCGTGAAGTGCGCGTACGCGTGGCCAAGAGCTCCGGGAAGGACATCTAATGACTGAGACTCTCGAGACTCCGGCAAGCAAGATCGTTCCTCGTCTGAAGACCAAGTACGCGGATTCCATCAAGAGCACGCTCATCGAGGAATTCAAGTACGAAAACGTCAACCAGGTTCCCCGTCTGGTCAAGGTCGTTGTGAACATGGGTGTTGGAGATGCCGCCAAGGACTCCAAGCTGATCGACGGCGCTGTCCGCGATCTGACCCTGATCACCGGTCAGAAGCCGCAGGTAACCAAGGCCCGCAAGTCGATCGCACAGTTCAAGCTGCGCGAAGGCATGCCCATCGGTGCACACGCAACTCTGCGTGGGGACCGCATGTGGGAATTCCTGGACCGTCTGGTCACGCTGGCACTGCCGCGTATCCGTGACTTCCGGGGCCTCAGTGGCAAGCAGTTCGATGGCAACGGCAACTACACCTTCGGTCTGACCGAGCAGGTTATGTTCCACGAGATCGACCAGGATTCCATCGACCGCGTTCGCGGTATGGACATCACCGTCGTGACCACCGCCAAGACCGACGACGAAGGCCGTGCGCTGCTCAAGGCGCTTGGTTTCCCGTTCAAGACCGAAGCTTAATCTAGCTACATAGAAGGTCCGGCCTTGCCGATTCCCCGAGGGGATGGCAAGGCGGAAACCGTTATGAGGAAGGGCAAGAGCCCAACATGACCATGACAGATCCCGTCGCAGACATGCTTACGCGTCTGCGCAACGCAAACTCGGCATACCACGACTCCGTGACTATGCCGTACAGCAAGCTCAAGGCACGCGTTGCCGACATCCTGAAGGCTGAAGGTTACATCGCCTCCTGGAAAGAAGAAGACGCTGAGGTTGGCAAGAAGCTGACCCTCGAGCTCAAGTTCGGTCCGAACCGCGAGCGTTCAATCGCTGGCGTTCGTCGTATTTCCAAGCCGGGACTGCGCGTTTACGCAAAGTCCACCAACCTGCCGCACGTGCTCGGTGGCCTGGGTGTCGCAATCCTGTCCACCTCTTCCGGCCTCTTGACTGACAAGCAGGCCGGCAAGAAGGGCGTGGGCGGCGAAGTCCTCGCTTACGTCTGGTAACGGGAAAGGAAGAGAATAATGTCACGTATTGGACGTCTCCCCATCACCGTTCCTGCCGGCGTTGAGGTCAAGGTTGACGGCTCTGTCGTCAGCGTCAAGGGTTCCAAAGGCGAGCTGAGCCACACTGTGGCCAGCCCGATCGAGGTTTCCCTGGAAGAAGGCACCCTGACTGTCGCCCGCCCGAACGACGAGCGCGCCTCACGTTCGCTGCACGGCCTGACCCGCACCCTGATCGCCAACATGATCCAGGGTGTCACCGCAGGATACGAGAAGAAGCTTGAGATTGTCGGTACCGGTTACCGCGTCCAGGCCAAGGGTTCTGACCTGGAGTTCGCTCTGGGCTACAGCCACCCGGTTAACGTCTCGGCACCGAACGGCATCACCTTTGCAGTTGAGACCCCGACTAAGCTCTCTGTTTCAGGTATCTCCAAGCAGCAGGTCGGCGAGGTTGCTGCCAACATTCGCAAGCTGCGGAAGCCGGACCCCTACAAGGGCAAGGGCATCCGTTACGCAGGCGAAGTCATCCGCCGCAAGGTCGGAAAGGCTGGTAAGTAACCATGGCGATCGCAATTAACAAGAAGCGTACGAACAAGAGCAAGTCTGCCCAGCGCAGCCGCCGCCAGCTTCGTATCCGCAAGCGCATCTCCGGTACGGCTGTACGCCCGCGTCTGGTCGTCAACCGCTCCGCACGTCACGTATTCGTCCAGGTTGTCGATGACACCAAGGGCCTGACCGTGGCAAGCGCCTCCACACTGGAAGCCGACCTTCGTGCATTCGACGGTGACAAGACCGCCAAGGCCAAGCGCGTTGGCGAACTGGTCGCCGAGCGTGCCAAGGCTGCCGGTGTCGAAGCTGTTGTCTTCGACCGCGGTGGTAACAAGTACCACGGCCGGATCGCCGCCGTCGCTGACGGCGCACGTGAAGGTGGGCTGTCACTGTGACGGAAGCAAACAAGGAAAAGGACACTGTGTCTGCAGATCAGAAGGCGACTGAAGCCGTAGCTGCTCCGGCCACTGAGGCCGCTGCTCCCGCTGCTGCCGACGACCGCCGTGGTGGCGCTCGTCGTGGCGAGCGTGGCGACCGCGGCCAGGGCCGTGGCGACCGTGGTGGCCGTGGTGGCCGCGATGGCGGCCGCGAAGCCGAAAAGAGCCAGTTCGTAGAGCGCGTTGTAACCATCAACCGCGTTTCCAAGGTCGTCAAGGGTGGTCGTCGCTTCAGCTTCACCGCCCTCGTCGTTGTCGGCGACGGCAACGGTATGGTCGGCGTTGGCTACGGCAAGGCTAAGGAAGTTCCTGCCGCAATCGCGAAGGGCGTTGAAGAAGCCAAGAAGTCCTTCTTCCGCGTTCCCCGCATCGGCAGCACCATCCCGCACCGCGTTCAGGGTGAAGCCGCCGCAGGCGTCGTTATGCTGCGTCCGGCTTCCGCCGGTACCGGTGTTATCGCCGGCGGTCCGGTCCGTGCAGTACTGGAGTGCGTGGGCATCCACGACATCCTCTCCAAGTCGCTCGGTTCCTCCAACGCCATCAACATCGTTCACGCGACCGTTGATGCCCTGAAGCGCCTCGAAGAGCCGGCAGCAGTGGCAGCACGCCGCGGCCTGCCGCTGGACGAAGTTGCTCCGCCGGCGATGGTTAAGGCTCTCCTGAACCAGAAGGCAGGTGTCTGAGTTGGCTAAGAACGTGCTTGTCTCCGACGCTCAGTTGGAGATCACCCAGATCAAGTCCGCCATTGGCGGCAAGCAGAACCAGCGCGACACCCTGCGGTCCCTCGGCCTGAAGCGGATCGGACACACTGTTGTCCGCACCGCCGACGCCGTGACCGTCGGAATGCTCAACACGGTTCCGCACCTGGTAAAGGTAGAGGAGGCGAAGTAAATGGCAGAGAAGAACACCGCCGAAAAGGCACAGGGCGCCGCTGCTGAGAAGCAGAACGCACTGAAGGTTCACCACCTGCGTCCCGCCCCGGGTGCCAAAACCGCCAAGACCCGTGTTGGTCGTGGTGAAGGTTCCAAGGGTAAGACCGCTGGTCGCGGTACCAAGGGTACGAAGGCCCGTTACCAGATCAAGGCTGGCTTTGCCGGCGGCCAGTTGCCGCTGCACATGCGCCTGCCGAAGCTGCGCGGCTTCAAGAACCCGTTCCGGGTTGAGTTCCAGGTTGTAAACCTGGACAAGCTCAACGAGCTGTTCCCGGAAGGTGGCGCAGTCACCGTGGAGAACCTGGTCGAAAAGGGTGCCGTTCGCAAGAACCAGCCCGTCAAGGTGCTGGGCACCGGCGACATCACCGTCAAGGTTGACGTCACGGTCCACGCATTCTCGGCCAGCGCCGCAGAAAAGATCGCAGCAGCAGGCGGAAGCACCACCGCCCTCTAATAGGGGACGGCGGGGCAACTGCCCGTTGTGAGAACTCCCGGTACGCGGGGCCCAGGCCCTGCGTACCGGGAGTTTTTTCTCATTTGGAACCTCACCGATTGTTCGCAGGACGCATCAACCCGTTAGACTCGGTTGTTGGGTTTTATTGACCTATCTCACACGACTTTATAAACACATCAGGAGGACGCTTGCTTAGCGCATTTGGCCGGGCCTTTCGCACGCCTGATCTGCGACGCAAGTTGTTGTTCACGCTGGGAATCATCACAATCTTCCGCTTGGGTGCCTTCATCCCCTCGCCTGGTGTGAACTACCAGAATGTCCAGCAATGCTTGCAGAACGGTCAGACCTCGGGCGGGATCTACCAGCTCGTCAATCTGTTCAGCGGCGGTGCATTGCTGCAGGTGTCCATCTTCGCCTTGGGCATCATGCCGTACATCACGGCCAGCATCATTGTGCAGCTGCTCCGGGTAGTCATTCCCCGGTTCCAGGAGCTGTATGAAGAGGGCGCATCGGGGCAGTCCAAGCTGACGCAGTACACGCGTTACCTGACCATCGCCCTGGGCCTGTTGAACGCCACGACGCTGGTGTCGCTGGCACGTTCCGGGCAGCTGCTGCCCAACTGCCAGCTGGACATCATTCCGGATGCGAGCGTCATCACCACCATCCTCATCATCATCACGCTGACGGCAGGTACCGGCCTGATCATGTGGATGGGCGAGCTCGTCACTGAGAAGGGCGTGGGCAACGGCATGTCGCTGCTCATCTTCACCTCGATCGCCGCCAGCTTCCCGACGTCGCTGGGCGCCATCTGGACCTCGCAGGGCCCGGGCACTTTCTTCATGGTGCTGGCGATCGGCCTGCTCACCGTGGCCCTCGTGGTATTCGTGGAACAATCCCAGCGCCGCATTCCGGTGCAGTACGCCAAGCGCATGATCGGCCGGCGGACCGTGGGCGGGACCAGCACGTATATCCCCATCAAGGTGAACATGGCCGGCGTCGTGCCCGTCATCTTCGCGTCCTCGATGCTGTACCTGCCGGGTCTGATCTCCCAGTTCAACCAGCCGAAGCAGGGCGAACCGATCCAGCCGTGGGTTGAATGGATCAACAACAACCTCACCCGCGGTGACCACCCCATTTACATGGCGCTCTATTTCGCCATGATTGTTTTCTTCACCTACTTCTATGTCGCAATCACTTTCAATCCTGAAGAGGTTTCCGACAACATGAAGAAGTACGGCGGCTTCATCCCGGGTATCCGGGCCGGTAAGCCGACGGCGGACTATCTGCAGTACGTCCTTTCCAGGATCACCCTGCCCGGCGCCCTCTACCTGGGCTTTGTGGCATTGATCCCGCTGGTCGCCCTGGTCCTGATCAATGCCAACCAGAACTTCCCGTTCGGTGGAACGTCGATCCTGATCATGGTGGGTGTCGGCCTGGAAACGGTCAAGCAGATTGACGCGCAGCTACAACAACGTCACTACGAAGGGCTTTTGCGATGACGAGAATGCTGATTATCGGACCTCCGGGTTCAGGCAAGGGAACGCAGGCGGATCGGATCTCCGAGCGCCTCGGCGTCGTTGCGATCTCCACCGGCGACATTTTCCGCGCCAACGTCAAGGGTGAGACGCCGCTGGGCGTCGAAGCCAAGAAGTACATGGATGCCGGCGATTTCGTGCCGGACAGCGTCACCAACAAGATGGTGCGCGACCGCCTGAGCGAGGACGACGTCGAAAACGGCTTCCTCCTGGACGGATACCCGCGCACCACCGCACAGGTGGACTACCTCGATGAGATCCTCGCCAACGGTGAGCAGAAGCTGGACGTTGTCCTGCAGCTGACCGCCGATGACGAGGAACTGGTGCACCGGCTGCTTGGCCGGGCCAAGGAAACAGGCCGGAGCGACGACAATGAAGCCGTCATCCGCCACCGCCTGGACCTGTACCACGAGCAGACCGAAGCCGTTGTGGCCAAGTATGCCGAACGCGGCATCCTGACCCAGGTGGACGGCATCGGCGCCATCGACGAGGTCACCGACCGCGTGATGGAAGCCATCAAGGCAGCACAGGCAGCCTGATCCAGGATTAGCCGGGGCATCAAGGCAGATGCCGGAACCCGGCTCGCCTTCAGTGCCAGGCAGGGCGCGTCCCGTACCATCGTGTACGGGACGCGCCCTGCCTTGTTTTGGGGCGGCGCCCAGTACCGAAGGCGGCGCCCTGTGCCGAGGGCGGCGCCTCGCTTGGCGGCGGCCGTCAGGTGGTCAGGACCGGACCCGGGAATCACCGGACGCATTGTCTGTGGGGAGATATTGCATGAACCAGACCCTTCCGGGGGCGGCGAGGATCGCCGGCCTTGAAGTCTATGTGCCGCCCGGGCGGCTGGGCACCGAACAATTGGAGCGGCAGCTTGCCGCCTCCAGCCCGGGATTTCGGGTCCCGAAGGGCCTGATCGGCAGGCTGACCGGCATCCGGACACGGTCTGTGATGGCCGTGACCGAGCAGGCGTCCGACCTTGCGGCCGTCGCCGCCGCCAAACTGCTGGCGGACCGCGGACTCCAGCCCGCCGACGTCGACCTCCTCCTTTTTGCCTCGGCGAGCCAGGACATGGTGGAGCCGGCCACCGGCCACATGGTTGCCGCAAAACTCGGCATCGGCTGCCCGGTAATGGACATCAAGAACGCCTGCAACAGTATTCTGAACGGCCTCGAGGTGGCCGACGCCCTGATCGGAACCGGTCGTTACCGGCGCGTCCTCCTCGTGAGCGGGGAATCGCCCTCCCGGGCGGTGCGGTGGGCTGTTCCGGACCAGGCGACCTTCGCTGCAGCCTTCCCCGGCTACACCATGAGCGACGCCGGGTGCGCACTGCTGCTGGAACCGGCAGACCCCGACGCCGGGTCCCGGGTGCTGGGAATGGGATTCACCGCGAAGAGCAGCCACTGGGCAGTAGGAACGCTCGCGACCGGCGGTTCGGTCGCTCCGCGGGACCCCGAAGCAACGTACTTCAACATGGACGGCGAAAAGCTCAAGGACGCATTCCTCGATCTGGGCCGGGGCATCCTGGACGAGACCCTGGAGCGGCTTGGCCTGGCCTGGACGGACTTCGCCGTCGTCTGCGTCCACCAGGTAAGTGCCCCGTACCGGGACATCTTTGCCCGCGGGGCCCGGGTGCCGGAGGACAAACTCGTCAGGACCGTGGAGGATTTCGGCAACATGGCCTCGGTCAGCCTGCCGCTGCAGCTGAAGGTGGCGCAGGACCTGGGCCGGTGCGGCCCCGGCGACCTGGTGGCGCTGGTGGGGCTGGCCGGCGGCGTGAGCCTGGGCATCGCCGTGGTGCGGCTGTGACGGCACCGGTCCCCGGCAGCGAACCGGTCCCCGGCGGCGAACCGGCCCCGTGCAGCGAACAGGCCCCGGGCGGCGAACCGGCCCCGGGCCCCGTGCCGCCGGTGCGGGCGCTGTGTGTCGCAATGCCGGCGCTCAACGAGGAGAAGCTGATCCGCCAGTCACTGCAGGCGCTGGCCGCGCAGGTGCACAAGGACTTCACGCTCGTGGTGGTGGACAACGGCTCCACGGACGCAACCACGGCAATCGTCGCGGACTTTGCCCGGATTCACCCTGCCATGGATGTCCGGCTGATCCACGAGCCGCAAAAGGGGACCGGAGCAGCTGCCGATACCGGCATGCGTTTCGGCGCCCTGAACTGCGCCCGCTGGCTGGCACGCACGGATGCGGACTGCCTGCCGGCTCGCGACTGGACACAGCGCATCGTGGAAGCGTTCGACGACGGCCTGGAAATGGTTGCCGGGCAGCTGAACCCCCGGCTGGACGAAGGCCTGGGCCGGGCAAGCCGGTGGCTGATGCTGCTGGCCGTGGAGGTCGCCTCGTTCTTCGGCCGCATCCGCCCGGGTAACAAGGGGGAGGGCTACCTTGGCCCCTACCAGATGCTGCCCGGCTGCAACATGGCCATCACCGCAGGGCTCTATCTGCGGTCAGGCGGATTTCCGCGCACCAGCATCGAGGACCTGCACGAGGACCGTGCGCTTTCCAACCGTGTCCGCAAACTCACGCGCGCCTACGCCCTTCGGCGCAACGTGGTGGTCTTCGGATCCTCCCGCCGGGTACAGGCCTGGGGCCTGCCCAACGCCCTGGCCTGGTATGCGGACCACCGGTTCCGCCCCGACCACGTCGACATCCGGTGAACACCGATACGGCACGGGCCGCAGCCTCGGGAGGCCTGGCCGTCTGGGAGCGGCGACTGCATACCGGTGCCCATCCGGTGGCGTACCCGCTGATCCGCGGGCTGGGGAAGCTCCGGCCCGTTGTCCGGCTGCCGGGGCTCGGCGTGCTGGTCAGCGAGGCCTCACTGGTCCGCGATGTCCTGATGGACGCCAGCTACTCGAAGTCCGGTACCCGGGCTTCCGGCGCGCTGTGGACTCCCGTGGTGGGACCGCGCGTCCTGCTGAACATGCACGGGGCGGAGCATCTGGAGCTGCGCCGCCGCCTCAACGGACTGTTCACCCCGCGGGCCGTTGAAGCCATCGTCGCCCCCGCGGGCGAACGATTGCGCGAGCGGTTGGCTGCAGGGCTGGAGAACGGCGCCTCCGTGGAGTTCGTCGGGCTGGTCAAGGAGCTTTCCGGGGGAGTAATCAGCAGGCTGCTGGGTGTCCGGGACGATGCTCCCGGCCGCCTGCCGGACACCGAACTCTTCAACCTGGGCACCTCCATCACCTCACTGGTTCGCCTGGGCCGGCCAAGGCTGACGGCGCCGCAGGTCGCAAAGGCGAAGGCCGCCGTCGAAATTCTTGCCGGGCCAGTGCGCAGTGCGTACCGCAGCGACGACCCCTCAACCTTTCCCGGCCGCCTCCGCGTCCTGGGCCTCAGCGAGGACGAAGCGGTGGGGATCGTCAGTGCCTTTGTGATCGCGGGGACCGAGACCTTGGTGTCCTACGTTCCGCGGCTCGCCGCGATACTGTTCGACGGCGGCCGGCTGCCCGGGCTGGCAGCTGAGCGCAGCGGGCTCCCGGACGCCGTCAACGAGGGCCTGCGGTACACGGCGCCGTCGCCCATGATGCTCCGCGAGGCGACGGCGCCCGGGCGGCTGGGCGGCGTCCGGATCAGGCCGGGGGACCGCATCCTGCTTTCGACCGTGCACGCGGTCAAGAGCCTGGGCGGCTTCGACCCGGGGACTCCCGTTCCGCCCGCGGCCCGCCAGCTGTGGTTCGGGGCGGGCGCCCACTTCTGCATCGGCATGCCGCTGGCGATGGCCGAGATCAACTGCGCGCTGGCTGCGCTGCTGGACGAGTACCGCCGGAACCCGTGGTCCATCCGCTCCCGGACCGTCAGCCGCAACGTACTCATTCCGCACTACACGTCCTTGGAGCTGACCCGTGCCGGCTGACCTGCCGGATGACCTCATTGCCGCGGTGTACGACGCCGCATCGGAGTACCCGGACCATCCGGCCATCACGGCACCCGGCAAACGCAGCGGAAGGCCCGGCAAGACCATCAGCTACCGGGACCTTGCTGACGGGATCGAATCCACGGCCGCGGGCCTGCGGCGTGACGGGTTCGGCCCGGGGGAGCGCCTGCTGTTTTCGGTCCGGCCGGGTCCGGCGGCTTTCACGCTCGCGCTGGCCGCCGTCCGGGCAGGCGGGGCCATTGTGTTCATCGATCCGGGGGTTGGGCCCGAGCTCTTCCGGAACAGGAGCGCGCTGGCATCCCCGCGCTGGGCAGCGTCCGAGTCGCTGCTCTATGCCCTCAGCGCGCGCGGCCCGCTGCGGCCCCTTGCCCGGCGGCGCGGCCTGCTGCTCCCGGACTACGGGGCCATGAAGGTCAGGCACTACCACTCCGGCCCGTGGCTTCCGGGAGTCCCGCTGACATCCACCAACATCCGTTCGCTGTCCCGCCGTACGGCGCGTCCCGCAGGCAAGTACGACGGCGGTGCTCACGCCGGCGGCAACGCTCACAGCGGCGGTGGGGCCGCCGGCGGCGGTGACGGCGGTGACGGCCGTCCCCGCCGTCCCGACGGGCTGCCGGCGATGGAGGCCGCGCCAGGGCAGGAAGCGGTCATCATCTTCACGTCCGGCACCACCGGGAATCCGAAGGGAGTGGTGCACAGCCGCGGGACCCTGGCCGCCGGCTTTGGCCAGCTGAGCACGCGCTGCACGTTCGCCGCCGGTGACCGCATCCACTCGGAGCAGCTGATGATGGGCCTGCCTGCGCTGATCGCCGGCGCCCACTGGACCATGCCCGCGTACGGTCTGTCCGCTGCGATCGATCCGCTGCGGTTCGCAGCCGAGCTGGGGTCCTCGCCCGGGCATAAGGCGGCAACCCACGTGTTCCTGGTGCCCGCGCAGCTGGCGCCGATCCTTGACGCCGTCGAAACCGGACAGCTGGTGTGGCCGGACACCCTGAAAACGGTAATGCTGGGTGCCGCGCCCGTGCTGGCATCCTTCCTGGAGCGGGCCGCCGTACTCCTGCCAGGAGTGCGCTTCCACTGCATCTACGGGATGACCGAAGTACTGCCCATAGCGATCGCCGACGGACAAGAGAAACTGGCGTTCGCTGCCGGGCATACCGCGGAATTCCGCACGCCGGACGGCTCCGGGGAGGGCGACTACCTCGGCGAGCCCCTGCCGGGCGTGCACATCCGGGTGGCGGAGGACCACGAGTTGATCGTTTCCGGCCCGAACATGTGCCTGGGCTACCTCGGCGAGGACACCATGGACGAGCACGCCACCGGCGACCTCGTGCGGCTGGACCACGAACCGGCCGGGCCCGCCGATGACCCTGCCGCACAGGCCGGCTCCCCGAGCGCGCCGAGGCTGGTCATGCTGGGACGCAAGAAGGACATGATCATCCGCGGCAAGACCAACATCTACCCGGGCCTGTATGAGCCCGTAATCGCAGGCATCGACGGCGTCGGCCAGGCGGTGATGGTCGGCGTCCCGGACGGCATCGGCGACGAAACGGTGTGGCTCGCCGTCGAACCGCAACACGGACGGAACCAAGAAGCGGTCCTGCGGGCGCTGCGCCGCGAGCTGCCGAAACTCATCGACGAATCGGCCCTGCCCGACCGGATAGAGATCATGCCCAGGCTGCCGGCGTCCGGCCGGCACCGCAAGCCTGACCGCATGGCCCTGAGGGCCCTGTTCGCGGACCGGCCGCCGGAAGGGACGCCATGAGGATCGCGGTGACCGGGGCCAGCGGTTTCATCGGCGGAGCCGTTGCTGAGGCAGCCGAGGAACGCGGCTGGGAAGTGATCCGGTACGGCCGGCGCCGGCTCCCGGGCCTCCGCTTGTGGGACCTCAGCGCAGGGCAACTGCCCTCTCCGCCGGAAGTTGACGCCGTCGTACATGCCGGCGCGCATGTCGGCGACTGGGGACCGCCGCAGCTGTTCCACCGCGTGAACGTTCTGGGGACCGAGGCTGTTGCCGCGACCTTCCCGGGTGCGCGGCTGGTCCACATTTCCACTTCCAGCGTCTACCCCTGGTGGCAGCCGTGCGTGGACCGGCCCGAGGACGCGGTGGCGGGACGTTACCTGAACGCCTACTCCAGTTCGAAAGCCCTGGCCGAGGCCGCTGCAGCGCGGCACGGCAATGCGCTGATCCTCCGGCCGCACGGCGTCTACGGCCCCGGCGACCGGACGCTCCTGCCGCGGCTCATCCGCAACGTCAACCACGGGCGGCTGCTGAGCGTCGGAGGCCCGGACATCCGGCACCAGCTGACATCCATCGGCAACCTGGCCAGGGCAGCGCTCGCCGCCTGCACCTCGGACGCGACCGGTCCGGTGAACGTGGCCGACCACCGGCCGGTGGCACTCGGCCAGGTCCTGCGGGAGGTGCTGGACGCCACAGGCCGGGCCGACGTCGAACTCGGCTTCATCCCGGTGCGCGCGGCGATGACCCTGGCGGCGTCCCTCGAGGCGGTGGCGGGCGTGACACGCAGGCCGCCGCGGCTCACGCGGTATGCCGTGAGCCAGCTCGGCTTCCAGCGGACCTACTGCACGCGGCGGCTGCGGGAGGAGCTGGGCGTGGACCCTGTCCCGAGCAGCTTCGCAGGTGCGGGAGAATGGATCAGAGACCTGGGATGAACCATCCCGCCCGCGAGACGAAGCACTGAGGTATACATGGCATTCGGACAGCCCCGCATCGAATACAAGACCAACGCCCAAATGCGCACCATGCATGAGGCCGGCCTGGTCCTGAGCCGCGCCCTGGACGCTGCGGTAGCGGCTGCCATCCCCGGCACCACCACGGCGCAGCTGGACGCCGTATTCGCTGCGGTCCTGGACGAGGCGGGCGCCAAGTCCAACTTCCTCGGCTACCACGGGTTCCCGGCCACCATCTGCACCTCCGTCAACGAGGAAGTGGTCCACGGCATCCCCGGCAACCGTGTACTGAACGACGGCGACATCATCTCGATCGACGGCGGCGCGATCGTGGACGGCTGGCACTCCGACTCGGCCCGCACCGTGATTGTGGGGACGCCCGACCCCGAGGACGTGCGGCTGTCCGAAGTCACCGAGGAAGCCATGTGGCGGGGCATCGCCGCGCTGGCCACCGGAAAGTTCGTGGGGGACATCGGCTGCGCCGTGGACGACTACGTCGCCTCCGTGCCGGGCAAGCCGCTGGGCATCCTGGAAGACTACGTGGGCCATGGCATCGGCTCCGAGATGCACATGGCGCCGGACGTGCTGAACTACCGCACCAGCCACCGCGGGCCGAAGATCCGTCCCGGGCTGTGCCTGGCGATCGAGCCCATGCTGGTCCGCGGCGGCATCGAAACCGCTGTGCTCGACGACGACTGGACCGTGGTGACCACCGACGGCAAGCGCTCCTGCCAGTGGGAGCACTCGGTAGCCGTCCACGAGAAGGGCATCTGGGTTCTTTCAGCGCCCGACGGCGGCGCGGAGCGGCTTGCGCCGCTGGGCGTGGTCCCCGTCC
Organism: Arthrobacter sp. P4_H3; assembly: GCF_056400885.1. NCBI lineage: Bacteria > Bacillati > Actinomycetota > Actinomycetes > Micrococcales > Micrococcaceae > Arthrobacter > Arthrobacter sp. P4_H3. Next base: position 164,244 of record NZ_JBFUKK010000009.1, on the reverse strand, counting down.
CGATCCCGTAGATTTCGCTCCCGTAGCCACGAACCCGCGGCGACGCGCAAAATCCCTGGCGACGCGCAAACTTTCGACACGCAAAATCCCTGGCGCACCCGGAATTCCGGGTGCGCCAGGGATTTTGCGCGTCGAGGGACCGGAAGCGCGTCGGGACCGGGCGTCAGCTCTTGAGCTTGGGCTTGACGTCCTTCGTGTAGATGCCCTCCAGCGTGGACTTCAGGGCGGTCATGGTGGCTTTCACGTCGCCCTGCTGGGTGAGGATCTTCGCGGCGGCCTTGGCCATTTCCTGGTCCGCGCCGGGCAGGAACACCCGGGCGTTGTCCTGGACGCGGGTGGCCGCGAGCTGGTCCATTGCCGTCTTGATCTGCGGCGTCTTGGCCAGCACCGAGGTCATATCGGCGGACGTGCGGGTGGGCATGTAGCCCGTGGCCGCCGAGAATTCCGCGGTGTTTTCCGGCTCGGTCATGAATTTTAGGAACGTGCCCGCAGCGAGCTGCACTTCCTTGCTCACGCCGCTGGGGATGCCCAGGCCGGCCCCGCCCGTGGGGCAGACTCCGCTTTCCACCTTGGGGCCGCCCGGCAGGAAGCCCACGCCCACGTTGAACTGGGCCGACTTCAGCACGCCGAGCAGGGAACCCGTGGACGAGATGGTGGAGGAGGTGATGCCGGCGGCGAAATCGTCGGCCGCCTCCTTGGAGGAAACCCCCGCCCAGCCGTCCTTGTAGATGGAATCCTGGGCCCACTGCAGTGCCTCCACGGATTCCGCCGAGTCGCAGTTGATGGTCCACTCATTGGACCAGCTGCCGCCCCAGCCCCAGAGGTTGTTCTGCAGGGTCCAGCCTGCGTAGCCGGCCAGTGCCGGGTAGATGTAGGCGTACTGCGCACCGGAACTGGCTTTCAGCTTCGGCGCCCACTCGGCGAACTCCTGCCAGGTCTTCGGGGCCCGGTCAGGAAGCCCGGCCGCCTTGAAGTGGTCCTTGTTGTAGTAGAAAAGCGGCGTGGAACGGCCGTAGGGGAGGGCCCACTGCTTGTCGTCGTACTGGTAGTCCGCCACGAGGGACTTCTGGAAGTCGTCCACCTTGATGTCCAGCTGCTTGACCAGGCCATCCAGCGGGATGATGTTGCCGTTGGAGAAGTAGCGGAACCACCAGACATCTGAGAGCACCACAACGCCCGGCAGGGCCTCCTTGGCCGCCTGCGAGGTCTGGAACTTCTGCGCGATTTCCTCATAGTTGGCGCCCGCGGTCACCAGGTTCACCTTGATGTCCGGGAACTTGGCGTGGAATTTCGCGATGATGGACTTTTCCACGTCCTGGGACTTGCCCGGGTGGTTTGTCCAGAAATCGATGGAGGCGGCCGGCTTGACGCCGCTGAAGTCGATCTCGGCGGCTTCGCTCGCGGGCGTTGTTCCCCCGGTGGAGGGACCGCCGCATGCAGCCAGTGCCGCGGCGCCTGCCCCCGCGCCGGCCAGTCCAAGGAAATGCCTGCGGTCAAGATTCATAACCATTGTGGATCCTCTCAAAGGTGTCTGCTCATGCTGACTCGTTGTACGGGTTGGATGACGGGTGGTTCGGTAAGACTGCCTGCAGGGGTTGCTGAAACGCGGGCCCTAACCTGTGACGCTGCCCTGGGTGAGGCCAGCCACGATGTAGCGCTGGAGTGCCGCGAACACCACCAGGATGGGAACGATCACCAGCACGGCGCCGGCCATCAGGATGCCCCAGCCGGAACCGTTGCCCTCCGAGTTCTGCAGCAGCGTCAGGCCCACGGGAAGGGTCATGGTCTCGGGCCGGTCGGTGATGATGAGGGGCCAGATGTAGTCGTTCCATTCGCTCACCACCGTGACCAGTGCCACGGTGGCGATGGACGGCACCGAAACCGGCACCACGATCCGCCAGAGGCGGCGCCAGTGGCCGGCGCCGTCGATCTCCGCCGATTCGAGGATCGAGGCCGGCAGCGTCAGGAAGTGCTGGCGCAGCAGGAAAGTGCCGAAGGCGGTCCCCAGGCCGGGGAGGATGATGCCCCACAGGGTGTTCTTTCCGCCCATCCCGGCGATGAGGATGTAGTTCGGCAGGATGGACACCTGCGGCGGGACCATCAGCGCCACGAGGATGAGCACGAAGATGGCGTTCTTGAAGGGGAAACGGACGAACACCAGGGCGTAGGCGGTGAGGATGGCCAGCAGCACTTTGACGGTTGCGCCAACCACGGTGACGATGGTGCTGTTCAGGAAGAACTGCGCGAACGGGACCGTGGTCATGGCGATGTTGTAGTTTTCCGGGTTCAGGCTCTCCGGCAGGATCCTCAGGTCCATGGTGATGATCTCGCCGGGCAGTTTGAAGGAGCTGAGGATCATCCAGAGAAGCGGCAGGAACACCACCAGGGTGGCCAGGATCAGCGGGACGTAACCGCCGGCAATCGTCTGGACAATATTGGCGCGGGACAGCGGCCGGTGCGTGCTCATGAGTAGTGCACCTTCCGTTCGACGAAGCGCAGCTGCAGCACCGTGATGATCAGCAGGATGGCGAAGAGCACCACCGAGATAGCGGCCGAGTACCCGGCCCGGTTGTACGCGCCGAACGCCTGCAGGTAGGCCTCGTAGATCAGCGTGCTGGTGCCGTTGCCCAGCGGCGTCATGATCCTGATGAGATCGAACGCCTGCAGTGAGCTGAGCATGGTGGTGATCAGCAGGAAGAACGTGGTGGGGGAGAGCAGCGGGACGGACATGCTCAGGAAGCGCCGGAAGCCGTTGGCGCCGTCCAGCGAAGCAGCTTCCATGACGTCCTGCGGGAGCGACTGGAGCCCGGCCAGGTACACCACCGCGCAGTACCCCAGGTTCTTCCAGACGTACACAATGATCACCATGACCAGCGACAGCTGCGGATCGTTGATCCACTGCGGGCTCTGCTGGCCCAGGCCGCGGAGGACCCAGGCGAGTACGCCGTAGCCGGGATCGAAGATGAACAGCCACACCAGGCCGACCCCCACGCCGCTGAGGACATACGGGGCGAAGACGGCGGACCGCGCGAAGGTGGTGCCGCGGACTTTCGAGTTCAGCGCCAGCGCGATCAGCAGGCCCAGCACCATGGAGCCGCCCACGGTGACCAGCGTGAAGATGGCTGTGGTGCCCAGCACCTTGGCGGCGTCGGCACTGGTGAAGAAGGTGACGTAGTTGTCCAGCCCCACCACTGTTGCCGAGGCCGATCCCAGCGTCCAGTCCAGGGTGGAGTAGTACACGTTGTTGAGGAGCGGGAGGTACGTGAACACCCCGATCAGCACAAGGTTGGGGAGGGCGAGGGCCAGGAAAACGAAGAAGTCCCGGCGCGTCCTGCCGGACCACCTTGCCCGGCGCCGCAGCGCCGGACCGGCTTCCGCGACGACGCGCGGCCTGTCAGTCAGTTGTCGTGTCATTCGGTCTCTAACGGATCCGGGCCTGCGCATGACTGGCCAGTGGGCGTGGGAATTTAGCTTCACTTCACCACATGGTTGGTGGGCAGAATCCCGCACAAGCCCTCGTCAGAGGATTGTTAGTCGAGGCTTCCTTGCCCGTTAACGCTGTGTTGCATGCAGTATTACATAACGTTTGTTTTGGCGGCTGGAGTTGCCTCAGCGGGTCGCGGAACGCGTGGGAGCGCACACTCATTTCCGCCGCAGAGCGCACAATGGAGCCATGGGAGCGATTACCGATGTCACCGGGATCCGGGTAGGCCACGTCCAGAGATCAGGAATGGTCCAGGAGTCCGACGGCGGTGTCCCCGACGACGCCGGCTGGCTCACCGGGGTGACCGTGGTGCTGCCGCCGCCCGGAACGGTCGGCTCCGTGGACGTCCGCGGCGGCGGTCCGGCGACCTCCGAAACGGACGCGCTGGATCCCACCACGCTCTCGCAGCGGGTGGACGCCGTGGTGCTCGCCGGCGGCAGCGCCTACGGCTTGGTCACCGCGCGCGGTGCCCAGCGCTGGTGCGAGGAAAACGGCCGGGGATTCCCGGTGCCCGGCGGCCTCGTGCCCATCGTCCCCGCTGCGGCCATCTTCGACCTCGGCCGCGGCGGCGACTTTGCTGCCCGCCCGGACGAGGAGATGGGCTACGCGGCAACTGCCGCCGCTGCCGCGCAACCGGAGGGTCACGACGTCGAACGCGGCAACGTGGGAGCCGGCACCGGAGCCGTACTCGGCCGGGGGACGTACAAAGGGGGAGTGGGCACGGCCTCCATCACTTTAGACAACGGGGTTGTCATAGGGGCCCTAGCCGTTGTCAATGCTGTGGGGATGCCTGTTGGCCGGCCGCTGGGTGAGCACGCCGAAACCGGGGCGGCGGATTTCTACAAGCTCAAGCAGCAGGGTGCCCAGCTGCCGCCCCTCAACACCACGCTCGTCGTCGTCGCCACGAATGCCGTCCTGAGCAAAGCGGACTGCAAGCGGACCGCCGCCGCTGCCCATGCCGGACTGGCCCGGGCGCTCAACCCCTCCCACACTCTCGCGGACGGGGACACCGTGTTCTGCCTGGCCACGGGCGCCGTCGAACTGGAGAGCACCGACGTGCCGAGGCAGTTCAGCCTCGTCGCGCTGCAGAGCGCGGCGGCCGACGCCGTGACCGAAGCCATCCTGGACGGCATCTCCCGGGCCGCGGGCATCACAACCCCGGCAGGGGAATTTGCTGCGTACGGCCCGGTAGTGCGCTACCATGGTCCGATTTAACATTCCTGCCAAGATGGCGTAATGTTGTCTGTTGGTTGTCTGCCCTGTTTGCGCCCTTTTGCGGTCGGATGGCAGAAACCAATCAATCAAAAACGTTCGCAGTCATGTCCGGTGCCAACCGGAAGGCTGTGGCAACAACAGTTAGCGGAGGGTATGGCCAAGAAGGACGGGGTCATTGAGATCGAGGGCGTTGTGACTGAGGCGCTGCCTAATGCGATGTTTCGCGTTGAGCTCACCAACAAGCACATCGTTCTGGCGCACATCTCTGGAAAAATGCGCCAGCACTACATCAGGATTCTCCCTGAGGACCGGGTAGTGGTGGAGCTGAGCCCGTACGACCTGACACGTGGTCGTATCGTCTACCGCTACAAGTAAACACTGGGCGGCCAGAGCAATAGCCGAAGGCCGGTCCAGCTGACCAACTGCAACACGCAAAGGAACGCCATGAAGGTCAAGCCGAGCGTCAAGCAGATCTGCGAAAAGTGCAAAGTGATCCGCCGTAATGGCCGGGTCATGGTGATCTGCGAGAACCCGCGCCACAAGCAGCGCCAGGGCTAATTTCCTTCACGGGAAATCCTGGGTTGCTAACCCACGCAAGTAAATAAAGGCAGCACAAGCTGAATTGGGACGTATGAGCCCGGACAGCTAACCCCCGGTCGGAGGCTGGGGCCGCACTGAAAGTGCGGGTGTACTGCCTACGACCTCCGGTTTATACAAGGAGTACCGCCAATATGGCTCGTCTCGCTGGCGTAGACATTCCCCGCGAAAAGCGGTTGGAAATTGCGCTTACTTACATCTACGGCGTGGGCAAGACCCGTGCACACGAAACCCTGGCTGCCACTGGCATCAGCGCTGACGTCCGAGTTAAGGACCTCACCGATACCCAGCTGGTTGAGCTGCGTGACTACATTGAAGGCAACTACAAGGTTGAGGGTGACCTTCGCCGCGAAGTAGCAGCAGATATCCGCCGCAAGGTGGAAATCGGCAGCTACGAAGGTATTCGCCACCGTAAGGGCCTGCCCGTTCGCGGACAGCGCACCAAGACGAACGCACGTACCCGCAAGGGCCCGAAGCGTACCGTGGCCGGCAAGAAGAAGGCACGTTAATCCCTGAGGGATTAACGCGTTTTCCCCCAATAAACTTTCTGTAGGAGAAATAATGCCCCCGAAGACTCGTGGCGCGGTTCGCAAGCCGCGTAAGAAGGACAAGAAGAATATCGCGCTGGGCCAGGCGCACATCAAGAGCACCTTTAACAACACCATCGTTTCCATCACGGATCCGAACGGTGCTGTCATCTCCTGGGCTTCCGCCGGTGAGGTTGGCTTCAAGGGCTCACGTAAGTCCACCCCGTTCGCTGCCCAGATGGCTGCCGAAGCTGCCGCAAAGCGTGCACAGGAGCACGGTCTGCGCAAGGTTGACGTATTCGTCAAGGGACCGGGATCAGGACGCGAAACCGCAATCCGTTCACTGCAGGCCGCTGGCCTCGAGGTTGGGTCCATCCAGGACGTAACCCCCAGCGCGCACAACGGCTGCCGTCCGCCGAAGCGCCGCCGCGTCTAAGACGTTTCCAGCAGCAGGAGCTTGCCCGGACCTTCACGGGTCCGGGCAGGCCCAGCCGCGTTAAGTCTTCAGACCGAATTTCCACCACCTGTGTTGCGTCATATAGCGGATGCTCGCCGAAAGGAAACCTAAGTGCTCATTGCACAGCGCCCCACCCTCTCTGAAGAGGTCGTCTCCGATAACCGCTCCCGTTTCATCATTGAACCGCTGGAGCCGGGCTTTGGATACACTCTCGGAAACTCCCTCCGCCGTACCCTGCTCTCCTCCATCCCGGGCGCTGCTGTAACCAGCATCCGGATCGATGGCGTGCTGCACGAGTTCACCACGGTTCCGGGTGTCAAGGAAGATGTCACCGAGATCATCCTGAACATCAAGAACCTGTCGGTTTCCTCCGAGCACGACGAGCCGGTTGTTGCTTACCTGCGCAAGCAGGGCCCGGGAGTCGTCACCGCCGCGGACATCGCTCCGCCGGCCGGCGTCGAATTCCACAACCCGGATCTGCACATTGCCACGCTGAACTCGAAGGGCAAGTTCGAACTCGAACTGACCATCGAGCGCGGCCGCGGCTACGTTTCGGCAGCTCAGAACAAGTCCGGCGATTCCGAGATCGGCCGCATTCCGGTCGACTCGATCTACTCGCCGGTGCTGAAGGTTACTTTCCGCGTGGAAGCTACCCGTGTTGAGCAGCGCACTGACTTCGACAAGCTCATTGTCGACGTCGAGACCAAGCAGGCAATCGCTCCGCGCGATGCCGTTGCTTCGGCAGGCACCACCCTGGTGGAGCTGTTCGGTCTGGCCCGCGAGCTGAACACCGCAGCTGAAGGTATCGAGATTGGCCCGTCGCCGACGGACGCTGCCCTGGCAGCCGACATGGCCCTGCCGATCGAGGATCTGGACCTCACCGTCCGTTCCTACAACTGCCTCAAGCGTGAGGGCATCCACACCGTGGGTGAACTCGTTGCCCGCTCCGAGGCCGACCTGATGGACATCCGTAACTTCGGTGCGAAGTCCATCGACGAGGTCAAGGCCAAGCTGGTTGAACTGGGTCTGTCCCTCAAGGACTCCCCTCCCGGTTTCGACCTGGCAGCACGCGCCGCAGCCATCGAAGAGGACGACGCCGCGTTCAGCGACGACGAGCTCTAACAAGCAGATCTTGGCCCCGGGTCCAGTGATGGACCTGGCCGGCCTACACAACAGGAGAAACAATTATGCCTACCCCCACTAAGGGTCCGCGCCTCGGAGGCGGCCCGGCTCACGAGCGCCTGATGCTCGCGAACCTGGCTGCAGCACTGTTCGAGCACAAGCGGATCACCACCACGGTGACCAAGGCCAAGCGCCTGAAGCCGTACGCAGAGCGTCTGGTGACTTTCGCCAAGCGCGGCGACCTCGCTTCCCGCCGTCGTGTACTCGGCCTGATCAGCAACAAGGGCGTCGTCCACGAGCTGTTCACCGACATTGCACAGGCAGTGGAGAACCGCGATGGCGGCTACACCCGCATCACCAAGATCGGCAACCGCAAGGGCGACAACGCTCCCATGGCTGTCATCGAACTGGTCCTCGAGCCGGTTTCCGCCAAGCAGGCTGTCGTAGCCGAGGCTACCGCTGCTGCTAAGCGCGATGCAGACAAGGCTGCTCCGGCCGCCGAGGAAGCTCCCGCCGAGACTGAGGTCGCTGAGACCGAAGCTGCTCCGGAAGCTGAAGCTGCTGAGACTGAAGCTGCTGCAACCGAAGAGGCCGCTGCTTCTGAGGACGTTGCCGAAGCTGCTGCTGAAGAAAAGGACGCGAAGTAATTCGCTAAATTCTTCGCATAGACTTAAGTCTATGAACCACCAGAAACCCGCTGCCCCCGTTTTGGGGGGCGGCGGGTTTTTGCGTGTCCGTTTGGATTTGGCGTACGACGGCGGGCCGTTCAGCGGGTGGGCCGTGCAGCCCGGCCTCAGGACAGTCCAGGGAGTACTGGAAGAGGCGCTGGCCCTGCTGGTCAGGCGTAAGGTGCGGGTGACCGTCGCCGGCCGGACCGATGCCGGCGTGCATGCCCGCGGCCAGGTGGTCCATCTGGACCTCACCGAAGCCGAGTGGGTGGGACTGAACCGCGGCGTGGAACTGGATCCCGCTGTCGCCCTCCTGCGGCGCCTGCGCGGGGCGCTCAGCCGGGGGCTCGGGGACCTCACCGGTGCCGTTGAAGTGCACGAGGTTAGCATTGCGCCGGACGGCTTCGATGCGCGGTTCTCCGCACTGTGGCGCCGGTACAGCTACCGCATTGCGGACGGTCCGGCACTGTGGGATCCGCTGGGCCGGTACTCCACACTGTGGCACAGGGAACAGCTCGACGTGTCGCTGTTGAACGAGGGGGCGTCCAAGCTCCTGGGCCTGCAGAACTTCCGTTCCTACTGCAAGCCCCGGGAGGGATCCACCACCATCAGGGAGCTGCAGCGGTTTGAGTTCGCCCGGGGAACCGACGGTGTCATCGTTGCCACGGTCCAGGCCGACGCGTTCTGCCACAACATGGTGCGTGCCCTGGTGGGGTCCGCGATGTCTGTCGGGTCGGGGGAGGAGGCCCCGGGGTGGCTTTACGAGAGGCTGCTCGAGCAGAAGCGCGATGCCAAGTCAGTCCTGGCGGCGCCGCATCCGCTGGTACTGGAGGAAGTCGCGTATCCCTCGGACGGTGAGCTGCTGGCCCGGGCTGAGCTGACGCGGGCGATGCGGAAGTAAGTCCGGCAGACCGCCGGGCGGTGCTTCCTAGAAGGCCGGCGGCGGGCCATCGGCCGGAAGTGACACCGTAAATGTGCTGCCTTCGCCTGGTCGGCTTACACAGGAAATGCCGCCGCCGTGGCGCTCAACGATCGACTTGGTGATGGACAACCCAAGTCCCACGCCGGGGATGTCAGCCTCGACTGCGGCCGGGCTGCGGTAGAACCGGGTGAAGACCTTGGCGGTGTCCGCCGCGGTCATGCCCATCCCGGAGTCCTCCACTTGGAGGCGGATCAGGCCATCAATCGCCCGCGCCGAAACCTTCACCGTTCCGCCGTCGGGGGAGTACTTGATGGCGTTCGAAACCAGGTTGTCCAGTGCCTGGCCTATCCGGAGCGGGTCAACGTGCGCCCATAACGGCGTGGGAACGTCCATCAGCAGTGCCACCTTCGTTGTTTCGGCGTGGGCGCGAGCCGACCCGAGGGACGCCTCAACCACGCCGGCAAGATCCGTTCGGCGTGGGTGCACATGCAAAGCCTCGGACGCCGACACCAGGAGATCGGAAACCAGGGTGAGGAGACGTTCGGTGTTGCGTTGCGCGACCTCGAGCCGTTGGACAACCAATGAAGGAAGCCCTTGTTCGCCGTCGAGCACAAGGTCCAGGTTCCCGATCACTGAATTCAGGGGAGTCCGAAGCTCGTGGGAGACGTTCGAAAGGAAGTCGTCCTTTGCCGAAATGGCTTCCACCAGCCCCGTGACGTCGTTGAAGACGACTACCGCGCCGTCGAACTCGCCGTCGTCGTTCTTTAGGGGACGCGCTGCGGTGGATACAGCCCGCTGTTGCGTGCCTTCGCCCAACCAAACCAGATAGTCGGCGAAGGTTTCGCCCTGGGCAGCGCGGGCTTCAGGACGGCGGTCCGGTGGAACCGGCGTCTTTCGGTCATGGCCGGAGACCATGGGCAGCGACTCTTGGGAGCGTCCCGGCAGGCCCTCCGGGCTTGCGGTCACCTCAAAGAGGGACTGCTGGTGGTTGGAAAGAAGGCGTTTGCCGTCGCCGCCGACAGCAATGATTCCGACGTCGACCGTTTCCAGGATGATGTTTAGGAGTCGTTCGCGCTCTTTGCTTTCTGCCAGGAGTGCCTGAAGCTCAATGTCTTTGGCTTCAAGTCTGCGTTGCTGAAGCTTCATATGAACGCTGGCAAAACGTATGGCGAGCGAAACGGCGAGCATCATCAAAGGCAAAAGCACAGTTGTGGTGACGTCGGCTGCCGTAATGTTTGGCATCTTTGAAAACAGCGTCGGTAATCCGATGAGCAACGGACCGGAGAAGCTGATGATGAGGCTTGTTCTGGCGGAAATGGCGGATGCGGAAAGCCAGATGACCGGAAATATCGCCAGTACTCCCAGTCCTTGTAGATTTGCGGCGGCCCCGTTACGGGTAAACCAGAGTGCAACGAGGTCCAGCACCGGTATCAACAAGGGTGCATTGGGTCCCAGTTTCTCCCAGGGCACAAGGACGCAGGCTGCAAAAATGATGGCGTGAAGGACAAGGGCGGCCAGGAAGAGTCCGCTGGTCAGAACCCCCGCCCAAACGGCGGGCGCTGCGATGACCAGACCAGCCATGAAGACCGTCAGTGGTAACTGGCAAAGTATGACCTGTGCACGCGGCCGGAGACCGCTGAAGAAGCGCTCCGCCTTTCGTGCCAGAAACCGTTCGCTCATTGAAGCCACTCCTCAGATGGGGGCAAAATCGCTCGTCTCGCCCGCAACGGCTTTTGGATGCAGGCAACGCTGCCCACGATCTCCAACTTTCCGGAAGCAGAAGTTGCAATTGGTGTCATAGTAAGCCAAGTAATGCGTGGGGTCATAGGGAAAAAAGTGATGACGATTTAGCTCCTGCGTTGTAACGTGAATTTGTGGTGGTGAAATTCGCATATGTGATGGGCATATTCGGAGAATTCGTCAGGCTGGGGAGTCCATGGGTGATCTTGGGGTTGCAGTGGTTGTTGAGGATGACGCAGATGTGCGGAATCTATTGGAGGCCGTGCTAAGTCAGGCAGGGTTTGAGGTTTACTCCGCCGCGGACGGACGGAATGGAGTCGAGGTGGTGCGCGACCATGGCGCCAATGTCGTCACCCTGGACGTGGGCCTGCCCGACATCGATGGTTACGAGGTTCTGCGGCAAATCCGGCAGTTTAGCGACGCCTACGTAGTCATGCTGACAGGCAGGACAGAGGAACCGGACCTGCTAACGGCGCTACACTCGGGAGCCGACGATTACATCACCAAGCCGTTTCGGCCTTTGGAGCTGAGGGCGCGGGTCGCAGCAATGCTGCGCAGACCTCGGCCGCAGCCTCCACGGGGGCGGACGCCTGCACCGGCCCCGGCCGCGCCGCCTCTCACGAGGACCGCTGAGGAAGCGGTACTCGTGCATAATGGCCTGGCGCTTAATCGCAGGACCCGGTCCGTTGTAGTCCATGGAGACGCGCTACCCCTGACCCGAAGTGAGTTCGATCTTCTTCAGGAGCTTTTGCGTGTGGGTGGGGCTGTTTGCACCAAGACTGACCTGGTTCGCGTAGTCAGGGGCGAGGAAGGCCGTGACGATACGTACGTCAGCGAATCCGATGAGAGGGCCGTTGAGGTCCATATCGGGAATCTCCGGCGGAAGCTGCACGAAGACCCCCAGTCCCCGCGATGGCTGCAGACTGTGCGCGGCGTGGGGTACAAGCTGACGCCGGCGGAGCTTGAACGGCAGGAGATCCACGACCAGCGGTAGCTATTCATCCGCCAGGATGTAGTTGTCCTGAAGTTCCTTTACGGTCGCGCTTCCGTGGAGTTCCACAGCGGCAATGAGGGCATGTCCGTTTTCGAGGTCTCCCCTTCGGATGAACTCTTCCAGCTGTTCCGCTAGCCGGGACAGCCGGAGGCCTCCGACCATGGCTGACGCTATCTTCATACTTATGACCGCGTCGAGGGCTGCAGCAGCATCCTGGCGTTTCAGCGCTGCCGCCAGCTTCTGGTGGCGCTGGCTCCACAACGTGGCGTAGTCCCGTGCGAATTTCTGTGCAACGGCCGGATGCGCCAGCTGTTCTTCAAGGTCCTGCAGAACTGCGAGGTCCACCAGTGGAAGGTCAGCGTCATCGAGATATGATGCCGGGCCCGGGGCAGCCGTGGGCTGTGAAGGTGCGGGGACAAGGCCCGCACCTTCATCGCCGCTGAAGCTACCTGAGAAGGACATATGACAACGCTACTTCCTCAAACTGTCAATTCGCATGACTTCATCCAATCCTGTGGAAACCTTGCGGTTTCGCGGGCTGGGCGGACGGACTGGCTTGGCGCATGGCGTCATTGACCGGCGAAGGTGTCAATTGTGTTGATCACCGCTGGGCCAAGAATCGCGATGAACAGGACCGGAAAGATGAAGAACAGGAGGGGGAACAGAATCGAGACCGGTAGCTTCATCGCCTTTTCTTCGGCGCGTTGGCGGCGTTTCACCCGCATGACTTTGGCCTGGATCCTGAGGACGCGACTGATGGCGATGCCGTAGGTGTCGGCCTGGACGATGGCCTGGACAAAGCTGCGGAGTTCCGGAATGTTGGTCCTCTCGGCAAGGGCAAGGTAGGACTCCCGGCGGCTCCGGCCCACCTGCATGTCCTGTAGCGTGCGGACGAGTTCCTCTGCCAGAGGCCCCTTGCCGTTTTCGCCCGCACGGGCCATGGCACCTTCGAACCCAAGGCCGGCTTCGACGGAAATGAGCATCTGGTCGAGGGTGTTCGCCAGTTCCAACTGCATGGCTTTCTGCCGTTCCATGCCCTTGCTGTAGAGGAGCAGGTCCGGGATGAAATAACCCAGAAAGAGAATAAATAGTCCGGCAAGTTTTATCATCGGGTTGGGGCCGCTCACACTGATGAGCAGCCCAAGCGACGCTCCCACCAGGCCCAAGGCAGGCTTTGCCGCCAAGATGCGGCCCAACGGCCATGCCGCCGGGCGGCCCGCAAGTGAAAGTAGCCTGTCGAGTTTGCGGACGTACGCTGCTGGAGTCAGCCCATACCCGATCCTGTCGAGGACGCCGCCTTGCTTCACTTCCGGGACGTCGGCTGCCCTCCTGCCGCGGGTCAGGATGGCCACCGCCGCAGTCCGGGCCTTGCGGTCCACGGACAGTAGAGACCAGGACAGGTATCCAATGGGGACGGATACCAGGAGAAATGAGGAAAGCACTACGGGATTCATTGGCAGCTCAGAACTTCAGATCGATGATCTTGCGCATCCACAGGCTGCCGATGGTCATGAGCACCACGGATCCCACGATCATGGCCCAACCCAGCGGATGCGTGAACATCGAATCCATATAGCCCGGGTTCACCATCATGAGCATCACGACGATCCCGATGGGCATGGCAATCAGGATGTAAGCAGAGAACTTTCCCTCTGCCGCGAGTGCCTTGATATGGCCCTTGATTTCGGACCGCTCCCGGATCGTCTCATTGACCTGGTCAAGGACCTCCGCCAGGTTGCCGCCGACCTCGCGGTTGATCTGGATGGCCTGGGCGATCCAGACGAAATCCTCGTTCCGCATACGCTCGGAAGTGTCCGTCAACGAGGCCAGCAGGTCGCGGCCCAGGCTGGTCTCCGTAATGACCCGACGCATCTCTTCGGACGTCGGGCTTTGTGATTCGAAAGCTGCAGCGTCGATGGCGCGGAGGATGCTGTGGCCCGCCCGCAGGCCGCCGGCCAGCAATTGGAGGGTGTCGCCGAGTTGCTGGTCGAACTTGGCCCGCCGCTTTCCGGCCAGGAAGCCCAGAACCAGATGCCCCACGACTGGCGCCAGTATGACGAGGAGGATGGACAGGACGGGCACGCCGATCACCAGGCCCACAAGGGCGCCGACGATGCCACCGGCAATGACCAGGACAAAGAACTCAGCCTGGCTGAGCCGGACACCGGCGTTCTCCAGCAAATCACGGCTGTAGAGGCGAACGTTCCTGGCCCCCAGGAAGCGGTGAAGGGCCCCGACTGTGATGCCTGCCAGCCGGGTCAGCGGTGAAGGCGGGTCTGCGTCATAAGGGCGGCGCCGTCCCACAGCGATTTCCGGCGTACCGGGAATGAGCAGCGCCACCCCCAAGAGGATCGGTGCGATGAAGAGGAGCGCCGCTCCAACGGTCATGAGCATGGCGGCGGCCCTAGGCCTTTCCTTCGCCGGCGGGACCGGCGGGGGTGGCGAAGACCCCGGGTGAGACATGGATTCCGAGGTCCTCGAAGCGGTCGATGAAGCGCGGACGGATCCCGGTGGCGACCGGTCGACCGAGGAAACGTCCGTGTGCATCGACGCCTGCGGAATAGTCGAAGACGAACGCGTCCTGCAAGGTGACGATGTCGCCCTCCATACCCTGTACCTCGGTCACGTGGGTGATGCGGCGACTGCCGTCACGCAAGCGAGAAATCTGGACGATCAGGTTGACCGCTGAAGCTATCTGTTCCCGGATAGCCCGCAGTGGCAGGTCCATCCCTGCCATAAGCACCAGTGTTTCCAGACGGGCGACGGCGTCACGCGGTGAGTTGGAGTGAACCGTCGAGAGGGATCCGTCGTGTCCCGTGTTCATGGCCTGGAGCATGTCCAGCGACTCGCCGCCGCGTACCTCACCCACCACAATGCGGTCAGGGCGCATACGCAGCGAGTTCCGCAGGAGTTCACGGATGGTCACTTCGCCTTTGCCCTCGGTGTTGGGGGGACGGCTTTCCAGCCGGACCACATGATCCTGCTGGATCTGGAGCTCCACAGCATCCTCGATGGTGACGATCCGTTCGTCCGCCGGCAGGAAGGATGAGAGAACGTTGAGCAGGGTTGTTTTCCCTGTTCCCGTTCCGCCGGAGACGATGATGTTGAGCTTTGCCTTCACACACGCATTCAGGAGCTCCGCCATTTCCGGAGTGAGGGTTCCAAAGTCGATGAGGTTACGGACCGTCAGGGGCACCTTGCTGAATTTACGGATGGTCAGCGATGATCCGCCCACGGCCAGGGGCGGAATCACCGCGTTGACGCGGGAGCCGTCTTCCAGCCGGGCATCTACCAGGGGCGACGACTCGTCAATGCGGCGGCCAACCTTGGACACGATGCGTTCAATGACTTTCCGCAAGTGTTCCTCCGAGCTGAAGCGGGAGTCGGCCAGGGTGAGGTGGCCCTTACGCTCCACGTAGATCTGGTCCATCCGGTTGACCATGATCTCCGTGACGGCGGGATCATCGAGGAGACGCTGCAACGGGCCATAGCCCAGTACGTCGTCGGCGACGTCCTGGACCAGACGGGTGCGCTCATCCGCGGAGAGCGGGACCTGCTCGCCGTCGATGATGCGTGTGAGCTCCTCGCGTGCGGACGTCCGGAGCTCCTGCTCCGTGACCGCAGAGTCGTTGAAACGGGAACCCATGCGTTCGAACAGCGCAGTGGCTGCCCGCTCCTTTAGGGCGGCAAAGGCGTCTACGGGCTGCTGGACTTTCGTTTTCACCTCGTCCGTGTGGTCAGTCCCCGGTGAGGGAACGACGACGGCGGCAGCCGGTGCCGCCGCCGTCGTGCGCTTTTCCGGCCGCGGTGCCGCCCACGGGTCGGACTGCCGGGTGGGCAGCTCAGGGCGGTCGAGCTCAAGTGTTGCGGTGGTGGCTCGTGGGGCTGGCGACGGCGGGGGAACGGTGTGCGTGCGGGCCTGCGTTTTTTCCTGGGCAGCACTGATGCGCTCTGAAAGTTTCATTTAGACCACGACTCTCCGGTGCAGTTTGCGTTGCGATTTGGCCCGCCATGCGGGATTAAAGCGGTCAACGAGTTGGTTCAGGCTTTTGGTCGCGGGGTCCTTCACTGTTTGTTGGAGGACGGGGATTCCGCGGTTGGTGGAGAGCGCCACGGCCTTGGACCGGGGAATACTGACATCCACGGGGGCTCCGATGGTCGATTCGAGGTCCTGGACTGTCAGCCCGAGCTTGGAATCCGCCATGTTCAGCACCACGTGCCGGGTCTCCGGGAGGATATCCAGCTGACGCAGGACGTCTAGGCCTGAACGCAGGCCGCGGACGCTGGGGATGTCCATGCCGCTGACCCACACCACGTCCGTGCACTGTTCCATGGCCGCGAGGCCGATTTCCGGAAGGCCCGGAGCCGTGTCCACCACGACGTATTGGAACTGCTCGGAGAGCTGTTCAAGCAGGCGACTGACCTGCTCCGGGGTTATTTCATCGGCATCAACGGGGGTGGGGGGAGCGCAAACCGCGTAGATGCTGCCCGGGTGGACCGTAAGGAAAGCCTTCAGGACCAGCGAATCCTGACTGGCCGCGGGGGAGACTGCGTCGGTGACAGTGTGTTGGGGGTCGAGATAGAGCGCGGAAGCGACGTCGCCGAACTGCAGGTCCAGGTCCACAATCACTACGCTCATCGGGGCGATTTTCCCCAGTCCTATCGCGATGTTGGTGGCAATGGTGGTCTTGCCAACTCCGCCTTTGGGGGAGAAGACGCCGATCACGAGGCCCTTGTTGGATTCGGCCGTCAGCTGGGGTGCCTGCGTACGGTACCGGCTGGCGAAGGATTGGGTGACGCGCTCCAGGAGGACCCTGATCTGCGCAGCATCCGAGTCGGGGGAGAGGATGTCCCGGATGCCCGCCCGCATGGCTTGCAGGATGAAGTTGGGATCCGGCTCAGCCGCCAAAATGACGCTGAGCTCCGGGAACCGGACGTTCATGATGGTCGCGAGCCGGAGCGCCTCATCCACGGGGACACCAGGCCCCAGGATCAGCACCTCGGGCTGCTCCTGGTTCAGGTGGGCGAACAGTTCGTTGGGATCGGCGGGGAGCAGGCTTGTAAGGAAGGTCTGCACGCCACCTTGCAGGGCTCCGGCAACGGCCTGGCGAAGGCGGCCGTCGAAGTCGGCGTCGGGCGTGATGAGGACGAAGCGGCTCATTTGTAGACGTCCGGCCGGATCATGACGCGCGGACCGTTATCCTCGGCGTCGAGTGGTTCCCGGGTCAGCCAGATGGCATCGCCGAATTCAGACGCGAACACGATCTTGCCCGCGTTGATGTCGTTGACCGCCACCGTGATCATCAGGGATCCGGTGGGGAGGTTCACGTCCCGGGGGTCAGGCTCCGTTCCGGCGCTCGCCGTTGGCGCCGGCTTGGCGGCGGCACCTTCGGGGGCCCGCTGGACGGACGTCACCAGGACCTTGTGGATGGAGAGTTGCGTGGTCTCTTTATCCGCTTTCGACTCGATGCCGCCCGCTTTCATGGAGATGAAGACGCCCACGTGGTCACCGGGAACAAGGCGACCGCCGACGACGCGCTGTGGCTCCAGCTGGAAAGACACTTCCTGCAGGCCTGCCGGCACCTTAACCGAGCCGGAGGTCTGGAGGTCTTCCGGGGCGACGAGCTTCTCTTCCAGAAGCTGCTCGCCGGGGACGAGGTCGGCGGAGGCGACTTTTCCAGCGGATTCGTCAAGGGTGTCCAGCGCGGACTTTGCGACGGCGGTTCCCGGCACTTGTTCCAGGGCGACCGAAGCCTTCACGGTGTCGACTGTTGCGCCGGCGGGGATGGCTTTCGTGACCACCAAGACTCCCACCGGATCGAGGTCCTTGACCGCCCGCTGGTCGGCACCCTGGGCGTATGTGACCACAAGGACCGCCCCGACGATGGCCAGGAGGACTGCCACCACTCCTGCCAACAAACGTGACTTCACTGACTGCTCCTGTGGTTTTGGGACGGATTATTTGGAAAGACGGACAACGGACGTACCGTAATCGGGGGCGCTGCCGAGTTCGAAGGCTTCGGAGAGGGAGACGAATTTGACGAAATACCCCCGGATGGCCTTGTTCGGGACGGCCCCTCCGGTTGTCCAGCTAATACTCGCGAAGTGATAACCGGTGACGTGAAAAGCGGCAAAGCCCTTGATGTAGTACTTGCCTGCGGAGCCTGTTCCTGTGGCAATGTCATAGAGAGGCAAGAGGACCGTTTGATCGTTCATCTGGGTGAAATCGGCGGCTGCGCATAAACTCGGAGCACTCGCGCCCGTATCGCTGCTGAACCAAATGCCCGAGTTGGTTGATGCCCCCGCAGTTACAGTAATTGCGCACGTTGTCGCTGTCCCCGTACCTTGTATCCAGCCGAATCCCCCGGGGATGCCGCCGCAGCCATTGACAGACTGGTTCAGCACTTGCTCCGCGCCGGTCGTTCCCGCCGGAGGGATGTCAAGCTTGCATTGTGCAATCGCGAGGGGGAGGATTGCAGGTCCCTTGGAGGGCGTGCCCCAGCTAACGGTGGAGCTGGCATTGACCTCGGTGGTGTTCATGCCAAAGATGCGGGCGAAAAAGAGCGACACTTGGTTGGCTGCCTCGCCTGACTCCTTCGCGCCGGAGGTGACTCGGACCGTGTGGCCGGTTTTGTCTAATTCGATGGACTTCACGTTGCTGAGCCCGTCCACCGAGTTCTTGTTGGCAAGTTCGGCGGCGAGAGGGGCGGTGGCTGAGCAGTTTGTATCGGCCGCGTTCTTGGCGCACTTCTGCGCCACCATCAGCGCTGCGGCGTCCGACGCGTTCTGAAGCTGGGTCCGCTCGGAGTAGAGCATCCCTACATCGACCGCGATCGCGCCGAAGCCGAGAAGCGCCACCAGTAGAAGGGCGACGACGACGCTCACGGCGCCACGTTCGCCGAAGTGAAGGCTTCTCCAGGCTGTCACCCGCCACACAGCATGGCTCCTTTGCCTTTCATCGGAAACGGGCCGGCTACGCCCGTCATAGTGGACAGGTTGTAGCTGATGGTTATGGTCATCTGGGCACCAGTTGAGCAGTTCGCAGTGCCGAAAGTGATATTCGCATCCGTCAGGGCGGGCTTCAGCGAAACGGCGGCGTTCTTGGCCGCGGTGCGTGCAGCTGTTTGGTTGTTGGAGATGGCCATAACCCGGACACCCTCGCGTGCTGCGCTGGAGAGCGACGCCTGGGCGTTGTAAGCACGGCCGAATTCCATGATGCCCAGGAGCAACATGACGAGGACCGGGGCCAGGATCGCAAACTCGACCGCTACGGCTCCGCGCTCGGATGCCCTGGACATGGGGTGCCTTTCCGTCAGGCCAATGGGGTAGTTACAACCGAAGTGGCGGCGGCTTGGTTGCCGCCGCCACTTTTCGCCTCGCGATGCGTCCGAGGGGTGTGCTCCTTCTCAGGGAGCGCAGGTTCCGCCGGCGGCCGTGGTGGTGGTTTGGGCGACAGCCGTCCATGTACCGCCGCCAACCTGGCACTTTACTTGTTCGAACATCGTGCTCAGCGTCCCACCGAGGAGAGTGACGGCAACGATGATGACGACGGCGATGAGGGCGACCATGATGCCGTATTCGACGGCGGTTGCGCCCTTTTCGTCGCGGTGAAGACGGACTGCGAGATTGGTGTAGAGAGAAAGCATCGGGACTCCTGAGCGAGTTTGGGTGGGCTGGTCCTGCACCAGCTCTGCAAAAAATGTAGCAACCACTTTCCAGGTTTCGACCGGTCCTTGGCGTACCCTGTGCCAAGCCTTCCCGACTTGCTTGTTTCCTGCGGCGAACCTGCGTGTTCCCTGCGTATTATCTGCGTCTCGGGTTCCTTGGGCACGCAAGAGGACCCCCTCGGTTCTGGGTGCCGAGGGGGTCCGATCAAAGGGATCCCCTCGGCTCTGGGCCCGAGGGGATCCTGTCTGTTCGGCATGCGGATGCAGCCGATTGCGCCCGCCTCAGTTTTAGAGGCGGACGCAGCCTGGTGACGGTTATGGGATACCGAGTGCGGTTTGCACCCCGGTTCCGAGGCCATTGAAGTAGCTATTGAGGGCGGTCCCGAATAGGCCGACGCCTGCCACTAGGGCGATGGCGATGAAGCCCACGAGGATGCTGTACTCCGTGGCGGTGGCGCCTCGTTCCTCTGCCGATAGCCGGTGTTGAAGCTCGTAGATCAGGCACTGGATGCGAGTTGTGATGTTGGTCATAATTCCCCCTAGGAGAAGGCCGCTGCGATGTTCATGATGGCCGGCCCCAACAGAATGATGAAGAGAGTCGGAAAAATGAAGAAGATCAAGGGAAAGAGAATCTTGACCGGAATCTTCATTGCATGTTCTTCGGCCCGCTGGCGCCGTTTGGTCCGCATTTCGAGTGCCTGGCTCTTCAGGACCTTGGCGATAGCGATGCCGTAAGCGTCCGCCTGAACAATGGAACGGATAAAGCTGCGGAGATCGGGGACTGCCACCCGGTCAGCCATGGCCAGATAGGCCTCCTTTCGAGACCTGCCCACCTGAATGTCCTGGAGCGTGCGGACAAATTCGTCAGCAAGGGGCCCGGTACCGTTCTTGCCGGTCCGTCCCATCGCGGCTTCGAAGCCGAGGCCGGCCTGAACAGAAATAAGCATCTGGTCCAGAGCATTCGGAAGCTCCTGCTGAATGGCTGCACACCGCTTCTGTCCATGGCTCCGGATCAGGAGGTCTGGGGCAAAGTACGCGATAGCAACCGCCGCCAACATGATCACAAAACTGACTGGGGTCGGTGCGCCAACAAAGAAGAAAGCACCGAGGATTCCTGCGCCTAAGGCTATGAGCGGCTTAACAACCAGCAGCCGCTCCAACGGCCAGTTCTTCGGCCTTCCAGATGCGGCAAGCTGCCGGTCCAGCCAGGCTTCGTAGCTTCCCGGCGTTAGTCGACGGACAATGCCCGTGTATTGCTGGGAAAGTGATGCGGTTCCCTCTGCGGATTTTGTCCGGTGGCCAAGGTTTGCCTGGATATTTCGGATTGCGGCGTAGTCCGCGCTGAAAACCAGCCAGACCATGAAGCTGATGGGAAACACGATGGCGAGTGTGGCGCCAAGAGCGATGGGTGACATTGTGACCCTCCTAGTACTTTGCCTTGACAAGGCGGCTAAGCCAGAAACCGCCGGCGGTTAGCATCAGGGCGGCTACTCCCAACATCAGGTATCCGGGAACCGTACTTGTGAATGTTCTGGAGTATTGCGGATTGATGAAGATCAGGGCGAAAAAGAGCACGATTGGCAGCCCCATCAACACCACAGCCGACATCCGGCCCTCGGCACTCAGAGCTTTGACCTGGCGCCGGATTTGGTTCCGGTCTCGGATCGTTTCACCTACGTGGTCCAGAACTTCTGCAAGGTCACCGCCAACTTCCCGGTGGATCTCGATGGCTTGGGTGATCCAACCGAAATCCTCGCTGGCCATCCGCCCGGAGACGTCCGTCATTGACTCACCCAACTCGCGGCCGATGCGGGTCTCGTTGACTATCCGGCTCAGTTCTTCAGACATAGGCGCATCGCTCTCTTTGGCGGAGGCATCGATAGCTCGGAGAAGGCTGTGACCCGCCCGCATACTCCCGGTAAGCATTTGCAGCGTATCCGGAAGTTGCTCATCAAATTTCGCTTGTCGGCGCGACGTCAGCAGGCGCACGTAGACGAGCATTCCGGAAGGGGCTACTAGAACCAGGAGCACTGCAAAGAAGGGGCCGCCAAGGAAGAATCCAACCACGGCTCCCACTACAGCCCCGGCACCCATCATGAGCAAGAAATTCGCCGGTTGCGTGCTGAGGCCAGCACGTTCGAGCTTCTCCCGACTGACTGGGCTGGTGCCGCCGTTCCGAATTCTCTTGTTGATGACGCCCACGGCAGATTCGGTCAGCCGGGTCAAACCGGAAGTCGTGTCAACGGCGTCCGGGCGGCGCCTGGATACCGGGATCACTCGGTTGGTCTTGAAGACCATCGCGAAGAGGATAATTACGGCAGCGTAGACAAGCAGGACGCCCGCGAAGAACAGGCCCATGGACATGTCAGGGCCACCCATTTCACTTCCCCCTTAGGGGAACGGCGCCGAAGACGGACGGTGAGACGTGAATGCCCAGCTCAATAAATCTGTCTGTGAACCGAGGACGGACTCCGGTCGGGACCGGCTTGCCCAGGAACCGGCCGTTGGCGTCTATCCCGGCCGAATAGTCGAACACGAAGGCATCCTGGAGGGTGACTATGTCGCCTTCCATCCCTTGGACTTCAGTGATGTGGGTAACTCTGCGGGTTCCGTCCCTCAGCCGGGAGATATGGACGATCAGGTTGACAGCAGAAGCGATCTGCTCCCGAATAGCCCGGAGGGGAAGATCCATGCCCGCCATCAGGACCAGCGTTTCCAACCGTGCCACCGCATCCCGGGGAGAATTGGCGTGCACCGTTGAGATGGAACCGTCGTGGCCGGTGTTCATGGCCTGAAGCATGTCCAGGGACTCCCCGCCGCGAACCTCACCAACGACGATCCGGTCCGGCCGCATGCGGAGTGAGTTCCTGACGAGGTCACGAATCGAAATCTCACCCTTACCTTCGATGTTGGCCGGCCGGCTCTCCAAGCGGACAACATGATCCTGCTGGAGTTGGAGTTCCACAGCGTCTTCAATGGTGACGATGCGGTCGCTCGCCGGGATGAAGGATGACAACACGTTCAGCATTGTTGTCTTGCCCGTGCCGGTGCCGCCCGAAACGATGATGTTCATCCTGGCAAGCACGCAGGCGTTGAGGAGCTCGGCCATCTCCGGAGAGAGGCTCCCGAACTGGATGAGATCCTTGACGGTAAGTGCATCGCGTCCGAACTTCCGGATGGTGAGCGATGCCCCGTTCACGGCGAGCGGTGGAATGATTGCATTTACGCGGGAACCATCAGCCAGACGAGCGTCCACCAGCGGCGAGGATTCATCGATGCGGCGTCCGATTCGGGACACGATGCGCTCGATGACCCGGCGGAGGGCGTCTTCGCTGGCGAATTTCACGTCCGTCATGAATAGCTTTCCGTTACGCTCCACGTAGATCTGGTCCGCGCGGTTCACCATGATTTCTGTTACCGTCGGGTCTTCCAGGAATCGCTCCAGGGGGCCGTGGCCCAAGACATCGTCGATGATTTCTTTTGTCAGCCTCTGGCGTTCCACTGTAGATAGAGGCACCTGCTCCTCGTCAACAACGGCTTTCAACTCATCCTTGACGTACTTGTGGAGTTCAGCATCATCAAGTGAGGAGTCCGTGAGGCGTGAACCGAGCCGCTCGTACAAGGCCTGGCTTGCCCGTTCTTTGAGGCCGCTCAGGGCCTCACTGGAGTTGCCGGTCATGGGTCGAGGCTCAGCCACACTAGTCGTAGCCTGCTCTGCCGTATGAGCTTCGTGTATGACACCCAATGTGGTCGGGGTGGCAAAATCTGCCGCGGGCACCACCGTATTTGGGAATTCTTCGGTTGCGGAGTGGAGCTGCGCAAGCCTTCGAGAGAGATTCACTGTACTACCGCCCTTCGGTGAAGCCGCTTGTGCGGCCGAGCTTCCCAACCTGGTTTGAAACGCTCGACGAGTTGGCGTAGGCCCTTACTCGCCGGATCTCGGCTGCCATCCTGCAGCAGGGGAATCCCTTTATTAGTTGAAAATGGAAGTGTCCGGGAACGTGGCAGGACGACGTCGACAGGAGCGCCGATGGTAGCTTCGACGTCCTGGAGCGTCAGGCCGGTTTTCCTGTCAGCCATGTTCAGGAGGACGTGCCTGTTATCCGGCATCAGGTCCAGCTCCGACAGGATCTGGAACCCCGTGCGGAGCCCCCTGATGCTTGGAATGTCCATGCCGCAGACCCAGACGGCATCTGTGGCTTGCTCCAGAACCGCCAGTACATGCTCACCAAGTCCCGGCGCGGTATCCACCACTACGTATTGAAACTCCGACCTCAGCTGGCGCAAGAGGTGCGAAACATGGTCACCTGTAATCCTGTCCATGTCGATCGGGTTCCGCGGAGCGCATAGTGCATAGATGCTGGACGGGTGCAGCGTGAGGTAGGTCTTGAGCACCATGGCGTCCTGGATGGCTGCGCCCACCACTGCCTCGGTGATCGTGAACTCCGGTTGCAGCATCAGCCCGCTGGCAACATCTCCGAACTGCAGGTCCAGGTCTACGATCACAACGCTCATTGGGGCTGTCTGCCCCAGACCGACGGCGAGGTTCGTGGCGACTGTCGTCTTGCCCACCCCACCTTTAGGCGACATAACCGCAATAATGCGGCCACCGTCGGCAGACGGTCCTTCGCCGGCAGTAGGGGCGAGTCCGCGCCGGCGTCCGGCAGCGGACAGGCCGGCGCGTTCAACCACCGATCGGATCATCTCTGGCTCGGCAGTGGGCGGAAGAAGATCGCGGATGCCGGATCGCATGGCCTGGAGAGTCGTATCTGCTGTCTCTTCTGCAACCAAAAGAATGCTGATCTCCGGAAACTGCAGGTCCACGATGCTGGCGAACTTGAGGGCGTCATCGATGGGAAGGTCGGGTCCCAAGATCAGGACCTCGGGCGGTTCTCCGGTGAGCTGGCTCAGCACTTCGTCGGGCCCAGGCGGCAGGTATGCCGCCTGGAAGTAGTGCAGGGTCCCGCGCATTGGGGCGACAGCCGCACGCACTCGCCGCTCGTACTCGGAATTCGGGGTTATGAGGATAAACCGACTCATCGGAACAACCTCGTCTTGTCCAGGACTCCAGTGGCGTTTTCAATGGCGTCGGCGGGTTCGCGGGAAAGGTAGATCTTGCCGAATTCCGCCGCGTAGACCATCTTCTCGGCATCGGCTGCATTCCTGGCGAATGTGATCAAATACGAGTCGCTGGACGTTGCGGCCTTCTGGTTGTCAGCGTTGAGTGCCCCTTGCCCTGAACTTTGTTGGGTCTGTTGCTGCGTCTGAGCTGCAGCTCCCGAGCTGAACTGAACGGCCGTGACCAGGACCTTGTGGAACGTCAGCTGCGTCGCGTTGCTGCCTGCACCTGAGGCGCCTTCTGCTCCTGCGTCGCTCATGGAGACGAAGACACCAACGGTGTCCCCGGCTTCGACTCGTCCGCCGACAACGCGGTCAATACCGAGCCGGAAGGTGATTTCCTGCAGACCTGCCGGAACCTTGACTCTTGCCGGTCCCAGGTATGCGTTAGCCTCAACGAGCCTGCTGTTGAGGAGCTGCTCGCCCGGTACGAGAGCTACCGATGTGACCTTGTTTCCCAATGAAGCGAGGTCGGCGACCCGGTCTTCCGCCACGGCCGCGACCGGTACTGACTTGGTGACGACATATTCGCTGAGTTTGTCGGCGGGTGTGCCGGCAGCCACGTCTTGTTTGACGACGAGGACGTCCAGAGTTTCCGTGTTTGCCAGGGCCCGCTTGTCCGCGCCCTGCACATAGTTGAAGAGAATGATAGTTCCTATGACTGCCACAACGAGTGCGGCAATGCCTCCCAGTAGGCGAGTTTTCAATTTAGATCCCCTTAGAACGTTGTGTTACTTGCTGAGGTACGGCGGCAAGTCGACTCCGCCGCCGGAGTAGCCACCGCCCGAGTAGGCGGCGGGATCGGCTACCCAGCTGACGAATCTGCCGCGTATGCCTCTGTCAGAGCCGCTAAGACCTGTCTGATCTCCGCCGGTCATTCCCGGGAAGCTGTATCCAACGAGCAGGAAGGCCGCGTAGCCCTTGATGTAGTACTTCGCATTCGACCCGGTGCCTGTGGCGGTTGAAAAAACGGGAAAGAGAACGACTTTGTTGAGGTAACTCTCGATTACCGTTTTGCACTCGCTCGGCATGCTGAGGCCGGTCTTGGTCTTCGCATACGGATCGGTAACGCCTGAAGTGCTCGGGTCGTCGGCGTAAACAGTGGTACTGCACTGACCTGGATCCGTGCTCAGCCACTCAAAGCCACCAGGAATCGCCGCGCCGGACGGACTGTCACTGACACAGGTCTCGCTTCCGTGTGTGAGTATGGTGTGAAGACTGCCGTCTATGTCGAACTGACAAGGGGCGAAGGTCAGCGGAAGAGCGGCGGGCCCAGACCCAGGTGATCCCCAGGACGCCGTTGACGTTGCTCCGACGGTGACCGGACCCGCGCTCAAAGCACTGGCGAACATCTTCGTAAGGAAACTCGAAGACCCGTTCCTCGTCGTGGTGGTGACCGTGACTTGGCCAGGAATGCTTGTGTCAACGCTCTTCACGTCGCTGGCGCCGTCATTGGAATTTGAATTCGCCAGAGCGGTAGCAAGAGACGGATTACAGGTGCTGTCCTGGCAGCTGCGTGCCACCGCAATTGCGCCGGCGTCCGCACCGTTCTGCAACTGGGCTCGTTCAGCGTAGATCTGGCCCACGTCGACGGCCACCGCGCCCATGCCGATTAGGGCCAGCATCATGATTCCCACGATGACACCGGCAGCTCCGCGTTCAGAGTCCGCAGGGGTCGTGGTTTGCGCTAACCGCCGCATTGCATTGCTCCCTTGCCCTTGAGGGTCAGTGAGGACCCGAAGAATCCCGTCAGCGATGTGCCGGTGTAGGTGACCGTCACAACCGCCGTTGGAGTGGGGGTTGCTGGGGGACAGGCCGCGGCCGAATAGTCAAAGGTCAGCAACCCTGTATTGATTGACGGTGCTCCGGCCTTGCCGGCGGCAGTTGCCTTCGTAGTGTCTTTCGTGATCGCCATCGTCCGGGCGGCTTCCCTTGATGCCTGAGTCACAGAAACCTGGACGTTGTAGGCGTTGGAGAACTCGACAACCGCAATGATCAGAGCGATGAGCAACGGAGCAACAAGTGCGAATTCGACGGCCACCGCACCGCGCTCGCGGTTCCTAGATGGTTTTGGGCTGCGTTTCAACGGATCCCCTATGGATAGTTGCAGCGTAAATACGAGCGGTGTGCCGCGCAGGAAGCGCGGCACACCGAGTGGCCCTGAGCTACCAGGTGCCGACCGTAGTGCCAAGGCCGCTGAAGAAGGTATTCAGATTGGTGCCAAAGAGTGTGACACCGGCAACGATCACCAGAGCGATGAGACCAACAAGCAGTGAATACTCCGTTGCCGTAGCACCCTTCTCGTTTGAGAATTTGTCGGTAGCAATGGACATTAAGCGCTGAAGAATAGAACTGAACTTGAACATGATGGTGAGACCTCCAGATGTCGTTGTTCGGTTTACCAGGTACCGACCCGGGAACCCAGGCCGCTGAAGAAGGTGTTCAGGTTGGTGCCGAAGAGGGTGACGCCGGCGACGATGACGAGAGCGATCAGACCCACGAGAAGCGAGTACTCAGTTGCCGTAGCACCCTTTTCAGATGAAAGGCGATCCTTTACGCCGGCGACAAAAGCGATCATTGAGACCATGAGAGAAGACATTTGAATTTCCTTTTCCAGAGTTTTGAATTCGGGTTACGGAATTCCATTTCCCCCAACTTTCTAAGAGTCTGGAGTTCCGCTGGGACAACATTGGCACGCTGAATAATTGCGCGACAATGCGTACCTGTACTCGACTTTTGTGATCCGTGTTCGGGGAGCTACCTATTGCGAACAGACGAGTACTCATGTTTCTGGAGAGGGAAGTTGTTCAGTACCTAGACAGTTGGGGCCCTATGTGTGCCGCTGTGCGCCCTGTGGGCTATGAGGTTGCTGTTACGGAAGTGTCAAAATTGCTGCGAAGCAGGCGGTAAGCATGGATGGGCCATAGGCCACTTCCGCGAGTTTTTCGTTGGTTTTCAGACGTGTCAGGACGAAGGTCGCCACCCCGCCGAGAACGAACCCAAAGGCTCCGCCGTAGAAGAGCTGAGCCCAGCCCAAGTAGCCCAAGTACAGGCCTATGGGCGCAGCCAGCTTAACGTCGCCCATTCCGATGGAGTTGGGCGAAATAATCGCCAAAATCAGGTAGGCAATGAACAGGACCGCGGCCGATACGACGGCTCGGAGCAGGTCGTCCCAACCTGGCGTTAGTGCTGCCGAGGCTGTGAGAAGTGCCAAGCCGGTCAAAAGTAGTGACGCAACTATCCTGTTTGGCAGCAGTTTGTGCGCAATATCAATTCGGGAAAGTTGAATTCCGAGGGCTGCCAGCACCACGAATCCTGGCAATTGCCATGCAATTCCAAATCGCAGGGCAAGAAGCATCGAGAGAGCAGCTGCGAGTACCGCAGTCGTGCTTCGCGTCCAGTTGGCCGGCATCCGTCCTAGCCGAGGAAGGGTCAGCACGATGATCCACTCGACGATCAGGCCTAAGGCGGCGCCAAGGACTCCGACCCCGGCGACGAACAACAACCGGATAGATTCGGCATCAGCAACGAGGGACACTGAGACTCCTGGGCTAATCGGACCGCCGAGCATTAGGCCCGGCGCAGGCTGGATGCCTAGAGCCTATTCCCGTTGTCCTATTGAAAAACGCTACGGTGAGGGTGATTCGGGCCTCAATTGAACGCCTGCAGATAGTTTGTCGCCGAACCTAGTTAGGTTCGTAGCGCGGCGTTCGCCGAGGGGGCCTGCAGAATGGCGCCAGCAGCCGCCTAGAGGCCCCCTCCCGTGCCGTATTGCACCCGACGATGCGGGTGTCAGGCCAGGTCCGCAGGCGGCCTCCTGTTGGGCCGGCCGTTGTCGGCCGCCTAGACCTCTTCCTGTTGCCTTATGTCAATAGGTCCGGAAAGGGTGATTACTTGCCTCATGTGAAAGGTTCCGGTTCAGGGGCGGGTTGAACCTGGTGTTGATCTTCGAGTCCCGAGTGCCGCTTTGGCTTGCGTGAGGACCTCAAGCGGACCGGTCAGGCCGAGAATCTGCCGGGACAGCGTTGTGGGCTTGAGCCGTTTGAACTCGGCATTCATGGCGATCACGGGTCGTTTGCGCATGTCGGGGTGGACGGTGGCACGCTGGTGCGGGGTAAGTGCGCCATCGTGTTTCTTGATTACCTTCGCCCCGTGGCGTTCCTTGGAAATGAGCCTCTGCTGGGCAGCAGGTAGGTTCGTTAAGAGCGCGTCGAGCTCCCAGATCTGTTTGAGCTTTTCCAGCTCGACGGCTGTGTCGTAGCGGTAGTAGCCCTCCAGTTCTTCCGTTCCACGTAGGCCCTATCGTTCCTTTTTCTGGGCCGGGACCGGGTCAACGTGATCTCCCGGGCATGGCGGTACGCCAGCAGGTAGGCGCTGATAAATTCGGACCCGGTGTCCGAATCGATCCCCAGAATCGGGAACGGGAAACGGACCAGTGCGTTCTGCAAAGCGGCAAACACGCATTTCTGGGCCTTGTCCGGCGCGGACCGGTTCACCGGCCATCCCGTGGCGATGTCTGTCACCGTCAGTGTGAAACAGAACTGCCCGGATGCGACACTTCGCGGACCTTTTGCAATGCGGCAACGTATCCGGCCACGCGGACCCTTCCCATGAGCCAACGCGCTCTTTTGACCAGCGGCCTCTGTACCCGCTATTCTTGATAGTCGTTGTGCGTGTCCTTTCTCGATGATGCGTGCCCGCTGAGAATCCGGTTGCAGGATAACTACTCCTCGGGCACAGTCGAGACTCCGGGACCACTGGATTCATAGAGCCCTCACCTCTGTTCCGGTAGCGCATAGATAGTAGGTGCACACGCTTACGTGACACCTAAACAAGAACGCCAGAACAAGAACGAGGCAAACACCGTGCGTACGTACACCCCGAAGCCCGGCGATATCAACCGCCAGTGGCATGTCATTGACGCCACCGACGTTGTCCTTGGTCGTCTTGCCAGCCAGACCGCAATCCTGCTGCGCGGCAAGCACAAGGCCACCTTTGCTCCCCACATGGACATGGGCGACTTCGTCATCATCATCAACGCTGAGAAGGTTGCCCTCACCGGCGCCAAGCTCGAGCAGAAGCGCGCTTACCGGCACTCCGGCTACCCGGGCGGCCTGACCTCCGTCACCTACGCGGAACTGCTGGAATCCAACCCGGTCCGCGCAGTGGAGAAGGCCATCAAGGGCATGCTCCCCAAGAACTCCCTTGCTGCACAGCAGCTGGGCAAGCTGAAGGTTTACCGCGGTGCAGAGCACCCGCACGCCGCCCAGCAGCCCAAGACTTTCGAAATTTCCCAGGTCGCCCAGTAGTCCTGGCCACCAAACAACTTATCTATACAAGGAGAACCGTGGCTCAGAACGAAGAGACCACCGAAGCCGTTGCGGCTGAGGAAACCCTGACCAGCTACACCTCGGAAAGCGGTCCTGCGGAAGCAGAAGCGCCCAAGAAGGAACGCCCGGCACTGACCGTTGCCGGCGCCGCAGTTGGCCGTCGTAAGGAAGCCGTCGCACGTGTTCGCATCGTGCCCGGTACCGGCAAGTGGATCATCAACGGCCGCGAGCTGGCCAACTACTTCCCGAACAAGCTGCACCAGCAGGATGTCAACGAGCCCTTCAAGATCCTTGATCTGGATGGCGCTTACGACGTCTTCGCACGCATTCACGGTGGTGGCATTTCCGGCCAGGCCGGTGCCCTGCGCCTCGGCATCGCCCGTTCATTGAACGAGATCGACACCGAGAACAACCGCGCCACCCTGAAGAAGGCCGGCTACCTCCGCCGTGACGCCCGCGTCATCGAGCGCAAGAAGGCTGGTCTCAAGAAGGCCCGTAAGGCTCAGCAGTACTCCAAGCGCTAAATCCGCTTACGAGCCCACATGGCGCTCACCAAGAAGCCCGTCCCGCCCTTCGGCGGGGCGGGCTTCTTGCGTCTGAATCGCCGATCAAGTACCCAACTCGTGCTACGGGTCCGCCCTCTAAGCCTGAATCGGCTGGTCGCGTTTGCAGGCTCCTGCCAAACTATTTGACCAGACGATATACCGTGACACCGTCGATGTCCTGAGAAGCGAAGTTGTTGCTAACCCAAGCTTGAATTTCCAGCAGACCCGGGCTGTTACCGGGCACGTCAAGTTGCGCCGGTTGCTTGATCAGGTAGCAAACCTGATTTGCGGCCACCCAGCGCTGGAACTGTGCTAAATCAGGGCTCGGGTCTTGGGCCGCGAAACCTCCTAGGGGCATTATCGGCCGCGCAGTCTCCAATTGGATGCGGGCTGCTGTTTGACTCGGATACGTTGCCGCTGCCCAGGTGCACCTTGCATCGGCGCTGTGGATCGTTTCGGTAAGTTCTCGGTTCGGGGCCACGCCCAGAGCGAGCCCCGTAGCCCATTGCGGCTCACCATGCTTGACGCCGTCAAGAAACTGACTCAGCGTGTTCTTGGCGGATGTGACAGTCCCCGATAGTGGATTGGAGCCAGATTGTGGTGTTGCGGCGGTCACCACGGAACAGGCCAAGGGTCCCACCATCAGCGCAGTAATAGCCAGCAAGCCGGCTACCCGCTCAACATGGGGCCATGGGGCCGGCGCGATGAGGAACGCGGCCGACACCAACACGATTCCCATTAACGCGTTCCCAATACCACTGGAAAATCCAGCGCCCAGCTGCCAGATCGCCGAGGAACAAATGCCGCTGACGACCAGGCTCAGCACGGAGGCCAGGCGTCCGGGAACCTTCTTAGGGGCTTCGAGGAGTAGATGTGCCCCAATGCCACAACAGATGGCCAGCGGGGGAGCAAGTGAGGCCGTGTAATACGAATGAAAACTGTTCCCCATGAAGCTGAGCATGGCGAAAGTAGAGATCATCCAGACCCCCGCGGCGCCCGCAAGAATTGCCTGAGTCCGGTCCAGCTGTCGCCTGAGGAGAAGCCAGCCCAACACTAGGACGCTCAAGAGGCCAGCAGCCAGTAGCCAGCCGATTTCCTGGCCATAGCTGGCGTTGAATAGCCGAAAGAATCCTGCGTCCGAGTCAACAGCTCTTAACTCCTTCGGGAGCAGAGCGACCATGGGCTCGTCTTCATGCTGCACAACCCGGTTTAGGCCGTTGTAGCCGAGTATGAGGTCAAGCATGCTGTTGGTGTGGGATCCGCCGACGAAGGGCCGAGCGGACGCAGGCGTGAGGTCCACGGCCAGCGGCCATGCCAGAGAAGTTCCAAGGAGAATGGCACAGGCTGCTGCGGTTGCGATCCACCTTTTCCGCCAAGGCATGAGGGTGTAGCCGAGGAAAATTAGCACCAAAGCCGGCAAGACCAGGAACGCCTGAAGTAGTTTGGCCAAAAAGCCGAGGCCCAAAAGGAACGCCGCCAGGAAAATGAGCCTGGCTTGGGCCCTCTCTGTGGCTCGGACGCCCGCGTACAGCGCAGACAACATGAGCAGGATCATCAAAGGATCCGGGTTGTTATACCGGGCGAGAAGAACCGTGATGGGAGTGGTCGCAAAGATCGCGCTGGCCATCAAAGCAGCGCTTGCGGGAAAGCAGGCGCGTACCAACGAGTAAAGCAGGTAGGTGCTTCCCAAGGTAATGAGTGCTTGCGGCAATAGGATGGCCCAAGAGTTGAGGCCGAATATCCGAACTGAGATCCCAATTACCCAGAGACTCAACGGTGGCTTGTCGACGGTGATTGAATTGCCCCAGTCCGAGGAGCCGTAAAAAAACGCGACGGGGTCATGCTGGCCAGCCTGGATAGCGGCTGAGTAGTAGGCATTTGCCCAGCCATTTTGGTCGAGTTTCCACACGTAGAGAACGGCGGAAGAAACCAGCAGCAGTACCAGTGACGCGCGTTCCCAGGCCGGGGCTGAGAACACAGACGGGGCGTCAAAACGCGCCAGGATGTTCCTATGTGCAGGAAGTGGCTGTGCCTTGATGATGTGGTCAGGGCCGGAGGTCGTAGATGCGGACACCATCAATTGTCTGCTCCTTGAAGTTGTCCTGCACCCAGTGTGTAATCTCGACTGTTTCCGGACTCAGCTCGTTGCGGTCCAAAAGATCCTGTTGCCAAATGAAGTACCCGATTCTGCCATCCGCTACCAACTGTCGAAATTGGAGCGGTGTTGGGGCCGGGTCCGTCCCCAACCAGCCGCCCACCGGAATGACAGGTCTTCCGGATTCGAGTTGATACCCTGCCGCATTCTGTGCCGAGTAGGTTGCTGCTGCCCATTCCTGGTGTCCATCCGTATGGCGCAAGAGTTCCGTAACGGAAGGACTCGTGGGGGCGCCGTAGGCAGTCTGCAGGGCCCAGGCCGGAGTGCCAGCCCGGACGCCAACAAGCAGTCTGGACACGGCTCTCGGATCGTTGGCAACGGGCCCCGACTGCGGGTTGGTTCCTTTCTGAGGAACTGATGACGTATAGACATTTGCCCCAATGGGCCCTATAAGCAGGCATGCGGCAACGACCGCGAGCGTGGAGCGTTGCAACCGGTGAGAGGACCCGTTCCAGAGCCAGCCGGCCACGGCTGCAACTCCACTGATCAGCACCAGAGTACGAAACCAAAGGGGCCACTCATCGCTGTAATTGAGGACTTTCATCGTCATGAAGGTCGACGAACCTATGACGACTGCCCCGATCAGCCGGAGCACCAGCTTTCCTCTCTTTTCCCAGAGGGCGCAAAGGCCAATGGGAACAACGAGAGCTAAGGGAGCGGCAAGTGAAAACGTGTAGTAGGTGTGGATCATGGATCCCATGAAAGAGAGCAGAAAGAACGCCGTTGTTAGCCAAGTAATAGCGAGTGTGGCGGTCTTCTTTTGAGCATCATCGAAATCCAATGTGCGGTTTAGAATCAGAACAACAATCGAGAGTGCTATGGCTGGAAACAACAACCAGGCGATTTCGGGGGCAAAGTTGCCGTCGAACACCCTAGAGAAGCCTCCGTTGTAGGGTGCAAGCTCGTCGTGGTTGGTGCCCGGCCGGTTGCCGGTAATGGTCATCGGGATCTGAATGAAACGGGCCAACCCGTTGTAGTCCAGAGTCAGCTCCACCGCGCTGTTAACTGCTGAACCTCCGATATAGGGTCGCTGAGTTGCGGGCGTGAGTTCCACAGCCAGCAGCCAAGCGGCCGATGTCGCCAGCAATGATCCGCCCGCTACCAAGACTTGCCGAACACGAGCAGTCAACGTGCCTTGGCCATATGCAAGTACAGCCACACACAGCGAAGGAACAACAACGAACGCCTGGACTTGCTTGGCCATGAAAGCCAAACCCAGCAAGCATCCCGCCAAGGCAAATGATCTGAACCGCCCGTTATCCAAGGCCTTCAACGCGACGTAAACTGCGGCCACCATGAGCAGCCCCATAAGAGGTTCCGGATTGTTGAATCTGGACATGAGGAATACGACTGGTGTCGTGGCGTAGATGGCACCACCTAGCAATGCTGGTGCAGCGCCGAATCCGCGTCTCAGTATCCTGTAGATAAGGTACGTGGTCGCCACGCCCATGAGCGCCTGCGGAACAAGGATGCTCCACGTGTTCAGACCAAAGAGTCTTACCGAGATTGACATTACCCAGATACTGAGTGGCGTCTTATCCACTGTGATGAGATTGCCCCACTCAAAGGACCCAAAGAAAAAGGCCTTCCAGTCTTGAGAGCCTGCTTGGGCAGCGGCGGAGTAATAGGGATTAGCCCAGCCGTTTCGGTCGAGGCCCCACAGAAAGCAAAAAGCTGTGCATATGAGCAACGACGTCAAACCTACGCGCTCCCAGCGCAAAGGCTTAGGACCATGCGACGCCTCCTGTGACTTCACGATGTGGGGCGATGTAAGAGCCGTCACAGCACACCTTCCTTAGCGCGATTGATCGAGAATCCTTGGGCCAAGTCGTTCCTGCGGGTCACCCGGAACACCCATAGCCGGAGCAACACGAATCGCATTAACGTGGCCACAACATTGGCCACTGTTAGAACGATCAGTTCATGGCTAGGGGCGGCGTCGAGGTAAACGCCATGCAGAATCGCTAGCGACGACGACGTAATTCCCCAGGCCAGAAGGAAGACAACCAGCCCTTGGACCTGTTGCGTCAGGAATCTGCCTGGGCCACGGATGCCAAATGTAAACCGGCGATTCGCAGCAGTGTTTCCGACCGCAGTCAGGAACAGGGACATGAAATTTGCTTGCTGCGCTCCGATCGGTCCTTGCAGAACTAGGTACAGCAATGCGAAAGCAATGGTGGAAGCCGCTCCGACGAGGCCAAATCGAAGGACCTGCCCAAAGAAGCTGGGCCGTCCTGGTGGCACAAACGGTCGGCGTCCGAGTTCCGCGTAGATGGCCTGAACAGGAAGTGACCCTTTCATCAACGCGCTGCCAACCCGGATCATCCCCCGGAGGTCATCAACTGCCGTCTGTTTGATGTTGACTCTGCTGTCCGGATCATCAACCCAGTCCACCGGTATTTCATGAATGCGCAGCCCTGAGCGCTCAGCGATGATCAGCAGTTCGGTGTCGAAGAACCAGCCATTGTCCTCGACCAGGGGGAGTAGCTTCTTGGCCACGTCAGCCCGGATGGCCTTGAACCCGCACTGCGCGTCTGAGAACTTGACCTGCATGGTCCGTCTCAAAAGAAAGTTATAGGAGCGTGAAATGAATTCGCGCTTGGGACCCCGGCTGACTCTTGACGTTGCTCCCAGCCTGGTGCCGATGGAAACGTCCGAATGACCAGACAGTAGAGGGGCTACGAGTGGTAGCAGAGCCGCCAGATCAGTCGAGAGGTCGACATCGAGATAGGCGAGAACCTTGGCGGACGAAGCCCCCCATGCGTCCCTCAGTGCATAGCCTCGGCCTTTGACCTGAAGCCTGCGATATACAACGTTGGGCAATTGATCCGCTAGCCGCGTGGCAATGGCAGCAGTATTGTCAGTGCTGGCATTGTCCGCAATAGTGATTTGCCACGTTGAAGGCATTTCCTGCGTTAAGTAATTTGTGAGCTTTGTGATGCTGTGTTCGAGTACCGCCTCTTCATTAAAGACCGGTACAACGATTTCGAGCGCCAAGCCCCCAGAGCTAGGTGTCATGCCTCGAATAGTAGAGAGACGGATATAGGCGTGGCGAGGCTTTTTGGCAAAGACGAGTACACGCAAGCAATATCCAAGTAGTTGAAAGCGAGTGGCTGGTCAGCGTCGCGTACTACCCCTCCCTGAACGGGTGCCCGGACGGTGAAACGTGGCGCCGCCAGCGCCGGCAGGTCCATCGTCTAAACTTGACCCGATGTCTAGATTATTTGGAACAGATGGTGTCCGGGGCCTGGCAAACGGCCTGCTCACAGCAGAGCTGGCAATGCAGCTGGCGCAAGCGGCCGCCGTCATACTCGGCCACCAACGCACGACGAACGGTGCCCGGCCGCGCGCCGTGGTGGCCCGTGATCCGCGTGCCAGCGGCGAGTTTATCTCTGCGGCCGTCTCGGCGGGACTCTCCAGTTCAGGCATCGACGTCTATGACGCCGGCGTGCTTCCCACCCCGGCCGCCGCGTACCTGGTTGCCGACCTCAAGGCAGACTTCGGCGTGATGATCTCCGCCTCCCACAACCCGGCTCCGGACAACGGCATCAAGTTCTTCGCCAAGGGCGGCCAGAAGCTTCCTGACGAGGTTGAGGACGCCATTGAGGAACAGATGGGTAAGGACGCGTTCCGCCCCACAGGAAGCGACGTGGGCCGCATCCAGACCTTCTCCGACGCCGAGGACCGCTACATCGTCCACCTGCTGGGCACTCTGCCGCACCGCCTCGACGGGCTGAAGATCGTCCTGGACTGCGCCAACGGCGCCGCCAGCGGCTGTTCCCCGCAGCTCTTCAACGACGCCGGCGCTGAGATTGTGGTCATCGGTGCGGAGCCCGACGGCCTGAACATCAATGACGGCGTGGGCTCAACCCACCTCGGCGCCCTTCAGCGTGCCGTGGTGGAGCATGGCGCAGACCTGGGCATCGCACACGACGGCGACGCCGACCGCTGCCTGGCCATCGACCACGAAGGCAACGAGGTGGACGGCGACCAGATCATGGCCATCCTCGCCGTGGCGCTGAAAGAGTCCGGCAAGCTCAAGGACAACGTCCTGGTGGCCACTGTCATGAGCAACCTCGGTTTGAAGATCGCCCTTCGCAATGCGGGCATCAGCATCCGCGAAACTGCGGTGGGGGACCGCTACGTGCTTGAGGAAATGCGCGACGGCGGGTTCAACCTCGGCGGCGAACAGTCCGGACACGTTATCTTCGCCGACCACGCCACCACGGGCGACGGCCTCCTGACCGGCCTGCAGTTGGCGGCGCAGGTGGCGCTCACGGGCCGGCCGCTAAAGGAACTGGCCACCGTCATGACCAAGCTCCCGCAGCTGATGATCAACGTCAAGAACGTGGACAAGGCGCGGGCGGGCACCGACGAGGGAGTCCTCGCCGCAGTGGCTGAGGCTTCCGCGGAACTGGGCGACACCGGCAGGGTGCTCCTGCGGCCGTCCGGCACAGAGGCTCTGGTCCGCGTGATGGTGGAGGCCGCCGACATGCCCACCGCTGAACGAATCTGCAAGCGGCTCGCCGCCGTGGTGGAGGAACGCCTGGCGGTTGCACCGGCCGTCTGAGCCAGCCCGAGCCAGCCCTCGAACAAAAAAGTGGTCCGCCTCCAGCCGGAGACGGACCACTTTCGTCATAACCGACGACTACGCCCGGCGGCTGCCGTTCCTGAGTTCGTCCCGGATTTCGGTGAGGAGCGCGATATGAGGGTCTTCGGCGGCCTCCTCCTTGACTTCGGTACCAATACCGAGCCGGCGGTTACGGCGTTCGATCATGTGGTTCATCGGCATGATGACCACGAAGTAGATGGCGGCGGCCACCAGCAGGAACGAAATGATGGAGGAGATGACGGACCCATACATGAATCCCTCCCACTGCATCTCTGCAATGCCTTTGGCACTGAACAGGCGGCCGATCAGCGGAGTCAGCAAGCCTTCAACGATTGAGGTCACGACGGCGCCGAAGGCGGCACCCATGACCACGGCGACGGCAAGGTCTACGACGTTGCCCTTCATGATGAAATTCTTGAATCCGGTCAACATAGCTTCCAAGCTAGTGCAGCCCCGTAAACATGGTGTGACAGCCAGGTAATTTCGCGGGGCGTGTCGCTGATCACACACGACTGGCGAAGGATGGATCGCTCGTTATTCTCGCCGCCAAGGGCACCGGCCTGCAATCCTGCGACAATCCTGCGCCGCATGTGTGCCCAAAGTTGATCGAGCACTCTCAGGCTCGTTCCCATGAAGCAGCTCCTATCTGTTCGCACCGTTGCGCTGCCCATCGTGGCCATTCTCCTTGCCTACCTGAGGGGCGTCCTCGGCCGTCGGCTCTTGCCTCTCGGCCGCCGGCAAATTCCTGGCGAACGCGGCCGGCGAATCGTGGCAGGCCTTTCACTGGACACTGCACTTAGCGGTCATCGGAACTCACTGAATGCAATCCGACTGGCTATGGCCGCTTTGGTGATCGTGTCCCACAGTTGGTGGTTGGGCGGACACGGACCGGATCCGACAATCGCCGGAGGTAAGTTGGGGGCATGGGCCGTCGTGGTGTTCTTTGGAGTCTCCGGCTACCTTGTCACGCTAAGCAGGCTGCGTATTGGCGGTAATATAGCGTTCTCCTACGCGCGATTTCTGCGGATAGTTCCGGGCCTAGCTGTCTGCCTGGTGGTCATAGCCTTTGCTATGGCCCCGCTGGCGGCATTATTTGGTAGGCGGACATACAACACCCCCGAAGCGACCAGCTTCGTTTTGGGTAACCTGTCACTTTTCGGCACGCAGCTGGGTAACTTCCCCATAGGGTCCACCCTTGCCGATGTGCCTGGGGCCGATCAATGGAACTCACCTCTCTGGACGCTTTTCTGGGAGGTCTTGTGCTACGGGTTGGTTGGCGTATTTTCAACCCTCAGCCCCAAATTGTTTCGAGTGGCAATCGTAATCATTTTCGGCGTTGTTATGGGTGCGCTGGCGCTGAGCGTTATGACTCAAGGCCCTACGGGCGGGCCACTGGGAAGGATATTCTGCCCTGTCGCTACGTTCCTGGCTGGGTCAATTCTCTGCCTCTACCGGTCGCGAGTTTCCATGGGCAAGGACGTGGCAACGTGGGCTGCGGCTGTTCTCGTGTTGTCGTACTTTTCAGGGACGTTCTTAGCCTTGTGCCCGTTACCGATGGCGTATCTGATTCTATGGTTGGGGTCGTCTCCCGTGTTCCACCGTATCGGGTCCCGATACGACATTTCATACGGCATGTACATCTACGGCTGGCCGGTCCAGCAGCTTCTTGCCGTTGCAGGTCTTCACACGGTGGTTCCGTTGTGGGCATTGGCCGTGATCTCGGTCCTGGCAACAGCACCTCTAGCCTGGTTGAGCTTCGTGCTGGTGGAAGCACCTGCTCAGCGTTTCGGCCGGCAATCGACCGACCGCAAGTTCTCGCGCGCTTTAGTAACCGCATAAAGCTTTCGTGCTAGTCGAATCGCGGCATAGGTTCCTCGCCAGGCACCCCTACAGGTACCCCGGTGCTGCTTCCAGTCCGAAGTACTCCTCGAGCGTCGCGATTCCGCGATTAGCCATGTCCGTCGCGGCTTCCACCCCGATGAAGCGCAGGTGCCAGGACTCGTAGTAGTAGCCCGTTGTCTCGTGGAGCATCCACGGGTACCGGACCACGAAGCCGAAGCGGTGCCCGTTGGCCTTGGCCCACACGGCGGCTGGCTGATCGGCGAAGCACGGCTGGAAGCTGCAGGCCCCGCCGCCGTCGCCGATGTCAAAGGACCAGCCGGTCTGGTGCTCGGAGAACCCCGGCCTGGCTGAGGCCGTGTCCGCCTCGGCCTGCCCCCGGGACGCAACATAGCTGTTGTACGTCGCCACCTGGGTGCCGTAGGAACGGTAGCCGCTGGCCAGCGTCATGGTCACGCCGTCCTGCGCGGCCGCGGCGAACATCTGTTCCGCGGCAGCCGCCGTCGTGCTGTTCAACTGTGCCGCTTCGCCGGAAACTGCCAGTGCGACGTTCGGCTGAACGAGGTCCGCCGGCACGTAATCGGCGGGGGAGAGCGGGCGGTGCTTGTTGACCACCAGCCACGGGCTGGCTGGATCCGTCAGGGAATGCTGTTTCGCCAAACCGGCCGCCGGTGAGGTGGGCGTCGGCGCGGACGTGGTGGCTGGCGCGGGCGCCGCTACGGTCCCCGGTTCAGTGGCGGCTGCAGTGGAGGTCTCCGACCCTGCGGACTCCGAAACGGCAGCCGGCGAGGCGGAGGTTCCGGTCGCGGAGGACGACGACGGCGGCTGGGTCCCGCCGTCGGGCGTGCACGCTGCCAGGGCAGTCAGCCCGGCGCCAACGGCGAGAAGCTTGGCGATGGACCTCCTGCTCGGCACAGTCCCGGCAGCCGGCACATTCCCGGCCGCCAAAGCCGGTCCGGCCGTTGCAGCACAGTTGTGGCACATGTGTGCTAGACCTTCCGCAGCAGCATGCGGCGGATGGAATGGTCTGCTTCCTTGGTCAGCACCAGTTGCGCCCGGCCCCGCGTCGGGAGGACGTTTTCCTCGAGGTTGGGCTCGTTGATGCGCTTCCAGATGTCGCGGGCGGTGCTTTCGGCTTCATCGTCGGAAAGGGTTGCATAGCGGTGGAAGTAGGACTCCGGCTGGGCGAAGGCCGTGGTGCGCAGCTTGCGGAACCGGTCCACGTACCACTCCTCGATGTAGGAGGTCTTCGCGTCCACATAGATCGAGAAGTCGAAGAAGTCGCTCAGCGCCAGCCCCTGCTTGCCGTCGTGCCGGGGACGGGCGGGGGCCAGGACGTTCAGGCCCTCCACGATCAGCACGTCCGGCCGGCGGACCACCACTTCCTTGCCGGGCACGATGTCGTATGTGACGTGGGAGTACCAGGGGGCACGGACCTCTTCCGCGCCGCCCTTGATCTCACTCACAAACCGCAGGAGCGCGCGGCGGTCATAGGACTCCGGGAAACCCTTGCGCTCCAGCAGGTGCCGGCGCTTGAGCTCGGCCAGGGGATACAGGAACCCGTCCGTGGTGATGAGCTCCACGTTGGGGGTGCCGGGCCAGCGCCGGAGCATCTCGCGGAGCACGCGGGCGATGGTGGATTTTCCCACGGCCACGGAACCGGCCACGCCGATCACAAAGGGTGTGCGCTGCGTCTGTTCGCCGAGGAACGTGGTGGTGGCGGCGTGCAGCTGGCCCGCGGCCTCCACGTAGAGGTGAAGCAGCCGGGAGAGCGGCAGATAGACTTCGCGGACTTCCTTCATGTCCAGCGGATCGCCGAGCCCTCGGAGACGGAGCACGTCCTCCTCATTCAGGGGCTGTTCCATCTGGGCTGCGAGCCGGGACCAGGTCTGCCTGTCCAGCTCCACGAACGGGGAGACTCCCTCTCCGTTCGCTTCATTGCGTTGCAAAGTCACCTAAGAGATTCTGCCCCGCGCGACGCTGAGAGCGAAATGGATGGCGCCCAAAGCGGCGTAAAGGACGGCTTGCGACCCGTCAAGGAGGCCACGTTCGACGGCGGCGGCCCGCTCCGCCATATAAGCTTGCCTCTATGTGTGGAATCGTAGGATACGTAGGCCATTCGTCAGGCCGGGTAAATGTTGGCCACGGCGCGTTGGACGTTGTCCTTGAGGGACTCCGCCGTCTGGAGTACCGGGGATATGACTCCGCCGGCGTCGCGGTGGTGGCGGACGGGACCATTTCGTCCCGCAAGAAATCCGGGAAACTGAGCAATCTGCTCACCGAACTGGAAGAGCGGCCGTTGCCGGAATCGGCCACCGGAATCGGCCACACCCGCTGGGCCACCCATGGCGGACCCACGGACCAGAACGCGCACCCGCACCTGGCCGACGGCGGCAAGCTGGCCCTGATCCACAACGGCATCATCGAAAACTTCGCCGAGCTCAAGCTCGAACTGCTCCAGGACGGCGCCACGTTCGCGTCCGAGACGGACACCGAGGTGGCCGCCGTGCTCCTGGGCGACATCTTCCGGAACAAGCTGGGCGGCGACCCCTCCAACGGCGGCCTGACCAAGGCCATGCAGCTGGCCTGCCAGCGCCTGGAAGGCGCCTTCACCCTGCTGGCCGTGCACGCGGACCAGCCCGACGTCGTCGTCGCCGCCCGGCGCAACTCGCCGCTCGTGGTGGGCCTGGGCGAGGGCGAGAACTTCCTCGGCTCGGACGTCTCCGGCTTCATCGACTACACCCGCCGCGCCGTGGAACTGGGCCAGGACCAGATCGTGACCATCACCGCGGACACCGTGGAAATCACCGACTTCTTCGGCGCCCCCGCCGAGGGCAAGGAATACCACGTGGACTGGGATCCGGCCTCGGCCGAAAAGGGCGGTTACCCGTCCTTCATGGAGAAGGAAATCCACGACCAGCCCGACGCCGTCGCCAACACCCTGCTGGGCCGCTCGGACCTGGACGGCAAGCTGACCCTCGATGAAATGCGCATCGACCCCGAGCACCTGAAAAAGATCAACAAGATCATCGTGCTCGCCTGCGGCACCTCCGCCTACGCCGGCCAGGTGGCCAAATACGCCATCGAGCACTGGTGCCGGATCGCCACCGAGGTGGAGCTCTCCCACGAGTTCCGCTACCGGGACCCGATCGTGGATGAGAACACGCTGATTGTTTCCATCTCCCAGTCCGGCGAGACCATGGACACCCTGATGGCCGTCCGGTACGCCAAGGAACAGGGCGCCAAGACCCTCTCCATCTGCAACACCAACGGCTCCACCATCCCGCGTGAATCCGACGCCGTGCTGTACACCCACGCCGGGCCGGAGATCGCCGTCGCGTCCACCAAGGCCTTCCTGGCCCAGATCACCGCCGCCTACCTGCTGGGCCTGTATTTGGCACAGCTGCGCGGCAACAAGTTCCAGGGCGAGATCAAGGACATCCTGGCCGACCTCGCCAAGGTCCCGGCGAAGATCCAGCAGGTCCTGGACCACGCGGACGAGATCAAGGAACTGGCCCGGTCCATGTCCGGGGCCAAGTCCGTGCTGTTCCTGGGCCGCCACGTCGGGTTCCCGGTGGCCATGGAAGGCGCGCTCAAGCTCAAGGAACTGGCCTACATCCACGCCGAGGGCTTTGCCGCCGGTGAGCTCAAGCACGGCCCCATCGCCCTGATCGAGGAGGGCCAGCCGGTGTTCGTGGTGGTTCCCTCCCCGCGCGGCCGGAACTCGCTGCACGCCAAGGTGGTCTCCAACATCCAGGAGGTCCGGGCCCGCGGCGCGAAGACCATCGTCATCGCCGAGGAAGGCGACGAAGCGGTCAAGGCCTACGCCGAGCACGTCTTCTACATCCCGGAGACGCCCACGCTCCTGGCACCCCTGCTGGCCACCGTGCCGCTGCAGATCTTCGCCCTCGAACTCGCTACGGCCAAGGGTTACGACGTGGACCAGCCACGCAACCTGGCCAAGAGCGTGACCGTAGAATAAGCCGCATGATTGTTGGCATTGGCGTAGACGTCGTAGACATTGAACGGTTCGGCAGGCAGCTCGAACGGACCCCCGGGCTCCGGGACCGGCTGTTCGTCCCGGCCGAGCGTGAGCTGAACACGCGCTCCCTGGCCGCGCGCTTTGCGGCCAAGGAAGCGGTGGCGAAGGTCCTGGGCGCTCCCGCCGGGATGAACTGGCAGGACTGCTGGATCGGACTGGACCAGAACGGCCCCACCATCCAGGTCAAGGGCACCGTGCTGGCCGTCGCCGAGTCCAAGGGCGTCAAGCGCTGGCACCTGTCGATGAGCCACGACGGCGGGATCGCCACGGCGACCGTCCTCGCGGAGGGCTGACGCGGCCTTCACCTGACAGCCCTGCCGTGGACCCAGCACCGATTGGACTGAACATGATCAGCGCCTACACCGGAACCCAAATTCGGGAGGCCGAACAGCGCTTTGTCCAGGCGAGCCTGGGAGCTGGCGAGGGCGCTGTTCTTATGCAACGAGCCGCCTACGGGCTGGCCAACGCCGTGGTCCGTGAACTCACGTCGCGTGGCATCCGCCGCTACGGTGCGAGTGTTGCGGTCCTGGCGGGCAAGGGCAACAACGGCGGAGACGGGCTGTTCGCTGCGGCTTTCCTGGCCGGCCGTGGAATGCGTACGACGGCGGTGCTCACCGCAGGGGAGGCCCACCCCGAAGGCCTTGCCGCCTTCGAGCGGGCCGGCGGCCGCGTCCTGACGCTCACCGACCACAACGCCGGTGAGCTGGCAGCGGCGACCGCCCGTGCCGACGTCGTGATTGACGCCGTGCTGGGGACCGGCGCACGGGGCGGCCTCCGCGGCGCAGCAACGTCCCTCATCGGGAAGC
This sequence comes from Arthrobacter sp. P4_H3, assembly GCF_056400885.1. Classification (NCBI taxonomy): domain Bacteria; kingdom Bacillati; phylum Actinomycetota; class Actinomycetes; order Micrococcales; family Micrococcaceae; genus Arthrobacter; species Arthrobacter sp. P4_H3. The sequence continues at coordinate 120,404 of NZ_JBFUKK010000009.1, read as the reverse complement.
TGCGGACCGCGAACCACGGTTTCGTGGTGGCCTGCGACATTCCCAGCGGCGTGGACGCCGACACCGGTGAGGCCCATGACCCAGTCCTTCCCGCCGACATCACGGTGACCTTCGGTGCCGCAAAAGTTGGGCTGCTTTCCGATCCCGGTGCGGACTATTCCGGACGGGTGCTGGTTATCCCCATCGGCATCGAAGAGCGGCTCCCGTGGCCGGCGCTGCGGCGGCTCGAAGCCGAGGACCTGGGCGCCCTGCTGCCCCGGCCGGCCAGGCGCGCGCACAAATACTCCCGCGGGGTGCTCGGCGTTGTTGCAGGCTCATCCACCTATCCCGGCGCAGCCGTGCTTGCCTGCCGGGGGGCACTGGCCGCGGGCGTGGGCATGGTGCGCTACCTCGGGCCGCCGGAAGTCGCTGAGCTGGTCCGCCAGGCCTGCCCGGAAGTGGTCTGCAGCACCGGAACCGTGGCTGAGACCCATGTGCAGGCCTGGCTGGTGGGCTCCGGCGTGGATGAGGCCGATGAGCAGCAGCTGCAGCGCGCGCGTGACGCCGCCGATTCGGGCCTGCCGACCATTGCCGACGCCGGCGCCTTGCCGGCACTTCCCGATGTGCTGGCCCCGCAGGTTGTCCTGACACCCCACGCAGGCGAGCTGGCGGTGCTGCTGAAGCGCCTTGGGCAGGAGCTGGACCGGTCCGCCGTTGAAGCCGCCACGCTTGCCGCCGTGCGCCAGGCCGCGGGGCTGACCGAGGCCACGATCCTGTTGAAGGGTGCCACCACGCTGGTGGCTTCGCCCTTCCAGGACTTCTACAGCCAGGCGGACGGCACACCCTGGCTTGCCACCGCCGGCAGCGGGGACGTCCTGGCCGGAATCATCGGGGCGCTGATGGCGCAACTGGGTTCCGACGTCGGACGCTTCACTGCGCGGGGCATCGATCCGGACGAGCGCTGGGCGGCCATCGGCGCCATGGCGGCAAGCCTGCACGGCCGCGCCGGAACCCTTGCTTCAGCCGGCGGTCCCGTGACCGCCGGTGCCATCGCCGACTGCGTGCCGGTGGTGATGCGAACGCTGTAACCATGGGTGCAAAGCGCCGTAACCAGAATAGTAATCTTACTTACTAGTAGTCTGTCTAATGATTTGATCGTTCGCACGAGGAGTACACATGGAAGTCTGGCCCGGATCGGCATACCCGCTGGGAGCCACCTTTAACGGCACTGGCACGAACTTTGCGCTGTTCAGCGAGAGGGCCGACAAGGTGGAACTGTGCCTCTTCGATGACGAAGGTGCGGAGACCCGGATCGATGTCCTCGAAGTGGACGGCTACGTATGGCACTGCTACCTGCCGCACATCCAGCCGGGACAGAAATACGGGTACCGCGTCCACGGACCGTACGATCCCGACTCCGGGAACCGGTTCAACCCGAACAAACTGCTGATGGACCCGTATGCGAAGGCTGTGCACGGCAAGATCGACTGGGACCCGGCGCTGTTCTCCTACAACATGGGCGATCCCGATTCCCGCAACGACGCCGACTCCGCGCCGCACATGATGATGGGCGTGGTGATCAACCCGTTCTTCGACTGGGACGGCGACCACCTGCCCCGCATCCCGTACCACAAGTCCGTGATCTACGAGGCCCACGTCAAGGGCCTGACCCAGCTGCACCCCGAGGTTCCGGAGGACCAGCGCGGCACCTACGCCGGCGTGGCCCACCCCTCGGTCATCGCCCACCTGCAGAAGCTGGGCGTCACCGCGATCGAGCTCATGCCCGTGCACCAGTTCGTCAATGACGGCATCCTGGAAGACAAGGGCCTGAACAACTACTGGGGCTACAACACCATCGGCTTCTTCGCCCCGCACAACAGCTACAGCTCCACCGGTGACACCGGCCAGCAGGTGCAGGACTTCAAGGCAATGGTCCGCTCGCTGCACCAGGCGGGCATCGAAGTGATCCTCGACGTCGTCTACAACCACACCGCCGAAGGCAACCACCTGGGCCCCACGCTGTCCTTCAAGGGCATCGACAACGCCGCCTACTACCGGCTCATGGACGGCGACGAAAAGCACTACATGGACTACACGGGCACCGGAAATTCGCTCAACGTCCGGCACCCCCACTCACTGCAGCTGCTCATGGATTCCCTGCGCTACTGGGTCACCGAAATGCACGTGGACGGCTTCCGGTTCGACCTCGCCTCCACCCTGGCCCGTGAGTTCTACGACGTTGACAAGCTGTCTACCTTCTTCGAACTCATCCAGCAGGACCCGGTGGTTTCCCAGGTCAAGCTGATCGCCGAGCCGTGGGACGTCGGCCCCGGCGGCTACCAGGTGGGCAACTTCCCGCCGCAGTGGACGGAATGGAACGGAAAGTACCGCGACACCGTCCGCGACTTCTGGCGGGGAGAACCGTCCACCCTGGGCGAATTCGCCTCCAGGATCACCGGCTCCGCCGACCTCTACGAGCACTCCGGCCGCCGGCCGGTTGCCTCGATCAACTTCGTCACCGCCCACGACGGGTTCACCCTGTCTGACCTGGTGTCCTACAACGAGAAGCACAACGAGGCCAACGGCGAGGGCAACAACGACGGCGAATCGCACAACCGTTCCTGGAACTGCGGCACCGAAGGCCCCACCGACGACCCCAAGGTCCTCGGGCTCCGCGCCCGGCAGCAGCGCAACTTCATCGCCTCGCTGCTGCTCTCGCAGGGTGTGCCCATGCTGCTTCACGGCGACGAACTGGGCCGCACCCAGCAGGGCAACAACAACGGCTACTGCCAGGACTCCGAACTGACCTGGATCAACTGGGACAACGTGGACCAGCCGCTCATCGAGTTCACGGCCGCCGTCAACGCACTCCGGCACAGGCACCCCACGTTCCGCCGCAGCAAATTCTTCGACGGCCGGCCGGTGCTCCGCGGCGAGGGAGAGAGGCTTCCGGACATCGAATGGCTGGACGTTGACGGTTCCACGATGAAGCCCGATGACTGGGACAGCGGCCTGGGCCGGTCCATCGGCGTATTCCTCAACGGTGATGGCATCCAGGGCCTGGACGAGCGGGGCCGGCGGATCACCGACGTCAACTTCGTGCTGTACTTCAATGCGGACGTCGAAGAAGTGAAGTTCACCCTGCCATCCGACGAACACGCCCCGGCCTGGGACGTCATCATCGACACCGCGGGGCACAATGCCGATACCGAACCGGTTGCGGCTGGCGGTGTCCTGGCCGTGGACGCCAAGTCCCTCGTGGTGCTCCGCGCGCACAGCACGCCCGAAGTCGAACCCGACCACTCTGTGGCGGCCTCGCTCGCGGCGTTGTCGCAGACCACCACCAGCGACGCGGCAGCTTTGACCAGCCCGGTGGTCCCGGATAGGGCAACCTCGGCCAAAGTCATGAAGTCGAAGCCAAATCCGAAGCCGAAAAAGTCGAAGTCATGAAGACTCCCGTTTCCACTTACCGGCTCCAGATCCGTCCTTCGTTCACGCTCCAGGACGCTGCCGCCACGGTGCCCTACCTGAAGTCGCTGGGCGTGGACTGGATCTACCTTTCCCCGATCCTGAGGGCGGAAAAGGGATCCGACCACGGCTACGACGTCACCGACCCGTCCACGGTCGACCCCGACCGCGGCGGCCCGGAAGGGCTGAAGGCGGTGTCCCGGGCAGCCCGGGACGCCGGCATGGGCGTGCTCGTGGACATTGTGCCCAACCATGTGGGGGTGGCGTCGCCCTACCAGAACCCGTGGTGGTGGTCCCTCCTCAAGGAAGGCAAACAGTCCCGTTACGCAGAGGCGTTCGACGTCGACTGGGACTTCGCCGGCGGCCGCGTAAGGCTGCCCGTGCTGGGCAGCGATGACGACCTCGACAAGCTGGAAATCCGCGACGGCGAACTCCGCTACTACGACCACCGGTTCCCGCTGGCGGACGGCAGCTACTCCGATGGGGACGACCCGCGCGACGTCCACGCCCGCCAGAACTACGAACTCGTGGGCTGGCGCCGCGCGGACAACGAGCTCAACTACCGACGCTTTTTCGCGGTCAATACGCTGGCTGGCGTCCGGGTCGAAGTTCCCCGGGTGTTCGACGAGGCGCACGAGGAAGTGGTGCGCTGGTTCCGCGAGGGTCTGGCGGACGGTCTCCGGATCGACCACCCGGACGGGCTGGCGGACCCCGAGGGCTACCTCCGGCGGCTCCGCGAAGCGACCGGCGGCAGCTACCTGCTGATCGAGAAGATCCTCGAACCCGGGGAGGAACTTCCGGCCTCCTTTGAATGCGAGGGGACCACCGGCTACGACGCACTGGCGGACGTGGACCGGCTCTTCGTCGACGCCGAGGCGCAGAAGGCCCTGGACCAGCTCGACGGCAGGCTCCGTGGCGGCGAACCGGCCGACTACGACGAGATGATCCGCGGGACCAAACGCAGGATCACCGACGGCATCCTGCACTCGGAGATCCTGCGCCTGGGTCGGCTGATTCCGGTGGAAACGGACCTCGATGCCGGCCGTGCGGCGGATGCGCTGTCCGAGATCATCGCTGCCTTTCCGGTGTACCGGACCTACCTTCCGTTCGGGGAGGAAATCCTGAAGGAGGCCTGCAGCCTGGCTGCGCGGAACCGGCCCGACCTGGCGCAGGCGGTGGAATTGCTGCAGCCGCTGCTGCTGGACTCCGGTTCGGCGCTGGCGCAGCGGTTCCAGCAGACGTCCGGCATGGTGATGGCCAAAGGGGTGGAGGACACCGCGTTCTTCCGCTACACCCGGCTGGGAACCCTGACCGAGGTGGGCGCCGATCCCACCGAATTCGCCCTCGCTCCTTCGGAATTCCACCGCCGGATGGAACGGCGCGAAGCCGAACTTCCGCTGTCCATGACAACGCTGAGCACGCACGACACCAAACGCAGCGAGGACACCCGCGCCCGGATTTCGGTGATTTCCGAGTTCGTCGCGGAGTGGGACAAGGTACTGACCAGGCTGCAGGAACTGGCCCCGCTGCCTGACGGGCCGCTCTCCAGCCTGCTGTGGCAGGCCATCGCCGGTGCCTGGCCTGCCTCCCGGGAACGCCTGCAGCAGTACGCCACCAAAGCAGCCCGCGAGGCCGGGAATTCGACCGACTGGCTTGACCCGGACGAAGCGTTCGAGCAGAAGCTGGCCGCCGCCGTCGACTCCGTCTTCGATAACCCGGAGGTCCGTGCGGAACTGGAGTCCTTCGTGGCCCTCCTGGATCCGTACGGCGCGGCGAACGCGCTGTCCGCGAAACTGGTGCAGCTGACCATGCCCGGCGTGCCGGACGTCTACCAGGGCACCGAGTTCTGGGACCGTTCCCTCACTGATCCGGACAACCGGCGGACCGTCGACTTTGCCGCGAGGCAACGGGCACTGGCGGCACTCGACGCCGGCGAGCGTCCGGCGTCGTACCTGGATGAGGCTGCCAAGCTGCTGGTGGCCTCGCGGGCGCTCCGGCTCCGGCGCGACCGGCCGGAACTCTTCACCGGCTACGCGGCAGTGCCCGCGGCCGGCCCGGCAGCGGAGCACCTGGTGGCCTTCAGCCGCGGAACGGGTTCCGGTGGCGCCGGCGCCTCGGCCGGTGCCGTCACGCTGGCCACCCGGCTGCCGCGCCGGCTGGAACAGGCCGGCGGCTGGCAGGACACCACCGTTACCCTCCCAGCTGCAATGACCGACGAGCTCACAGGAAACATCTTCGGGCCCGGGCAGGTGTCCGTCGCGGACGTCCTGGCCAGGTACCCCGTTGCCCTGCTCGTTCCTGCCACCTCTGCCACCTCTGCCACCTCTGCCACTTCCGGACGATCGGAGAACGACGGATGACGACGACTGCAAGCGCAAGCCAACGCTTCGATATCTGGGCGCCCGATGTCAGCGCCATCACCCTGCTGGCGGGCGGCTCGGAATATCCGATGAGCCAACGCGGCGGGGGCTGGTGGACAGCTCCGGCTGCCCCCGCCGACGGCGACGTCGACTACGGCTACCTGCCGGGGACCGACACCATTCCATTGCCGGATCCCCGGTCGCGACGGCAGCCGGCAGGCGTCCATTCCCTGTCCCGCACCTTTGACCCGTCCGCCCATGAATGGGCGGACGGGAACTGGCCGGGCCGGGAGCTGCAGGGCGCCGTCATCTACGAGCTGCACATCGGCACCTTCACCCCCGAGGGCACCCTTGAGGCCGCCGCCGGAAAGCTGGGCTACCTCACGGAGCTCGGCGTCGACTTTGTGGAACTGCTGCCCGTCAACGGCTTCAACGGCACCCACAACTGGGGCTACGACGGCGTCCTCTGGTACACCGTCCATGAGGGCTACGGCGGACCTGCCGCCTACCAGCGCTTCGTGGACGCCGCGCACGCCGCGGGCCTGGGCGTCATCCAGGACGTGGTGTACAACCACCTCGGCCCCAGTGGCAACTATCTGCCTCGCTTCGGGCCCTACCTGAAGTCGGGGGAGGGGAACACCTGGGGTGACTCGGTCAACCTGGACGGGGGCGGGTCCGACGAGGTCCGCAGCTACATCCTCGACAACGCGGCCATGTGGCTACGCGACTACCACGTGGACGGGCTGCGGATCGATGCCGTGCACGCCTTCAAGGACGAGCGCGCCGTCCATCTCCTGGAGGACTTCGGTGCACTGGGCGATGCGGTGTCCGCCGAAACCGGCCGGCCGATCAGCATGATCGCGGAGTCGGACCTCAACAACCCCCGCCTGCTGTATCCCCGGGACGTCAACGGGTACGGGCTGGACGGGCAGTGGAGCGACGACTTCCACCACGCCGTCCACGTGAACATCAGCGGGGAGACGGCGGGGTACTACAGCGACTTCGACTCGCTGGGCGCCCTGGCCAAGGTGCTGCGCAGCGGCTTCTTCCACGACGGCAGCTACTCCAGCTTCCGCGGCCGGCACCATGGACGGCCCATCAACACCGCGCTGGTGCATCCTGCCGCCCTGGTGGTGTGCAGCCAGAACCACGACCAGATCGGCAACCGCGCCACCGGCGACAGGCTGTCCCAGTCGCTGTCCTACGGGCAGCTGGCCCTGGCGGCGGTCCTCACGCTGACGTCTCCGTTCACCCCCATGCTCTTTATGGGGGAGGAGTACGGCGCCACCACGCCCTGGCAGTTCTTCACCTCCCACCCCGAGCCCGAGCTGGGCAAGGCGACGGCGGAAGGCCGCATCAAGGAGTTCGAGCGCATGGGGTGGGATCCCGCCGTCGTGCCCGACCCCCAGGACCCGGAAACCTTCCGGCGTTCAAAACTGAACTGGAACGAGGCCGCGGAGGGCGACCATGCCCGCCTCCTGGACCTCTACCGCTCGCTGACCGCGCTGCGGCGCAGCACTCCGGAACTGGCAGGCCTGGAGTTCACGGACACCGCGGTGGACTACAGCGAAGAGGAGGGCTGGCTGCGGTTCCGGCGCGGAGACGTGCACGTGGTGCTGAACTTCTCGGAGCAGGCGGTCAAGCTCGACGACGCCGGCGGAACCTTGCTGCTCTCCACCGACGAGGCAACGCAGCCGGACGGGGTTTCGCTGGTGCTGGCCCCATGGAGTGCGGCCATTCTGCGGGCCTAGCCGCCGGTTTTGTTTGCGTCTCCTGCTACGCCGAGGGCTGTTTGTGTCTGCCCGCGGCGTAACAACGGACTTGTTGGCTGTAGCCTGCGTCACAGCTGGCAGGATAGATAGTATGACTTATTCGGCAGCGGACAACCGCTATGAATCCATGCCCTACCGCCGCGTCGGACGCAGCGGCCTGAAACTTCCGGCGATCTCGCTTGGGCTCTGGCACAACTTCGGCGACGACAAGCGGTTTGATGAGCAGCGCGCCATCCTCCGCCGCGCCTTCGACCTGGGCGTCACCCACTTCGACCTGGCCAACAACTACGGTCCGCCGGACGGCTCCGCCGAAACCAACTTCGGCCGCCACCTGCAGGACGACTTCAAGCCGTACCGCGACGAGCTCGTCATCTCCACCAAGGCCGGCTACTACATGTGGCCCGGCCCGTACGGCGAGTGGGGCTCCCGCAAATACCTGATCTCCAGCCTGGACCAGTCCCTGCAGCGCATGGGCCTGGACTATGTGGACATCTTCTACAGCCACCGCCCGGATCCGGAGACGCCCATGGAGGAAACCATGGGCGCACTGGACTATGCCGTGCGCTCAGGCAAGGCGCTGTACGCGGGCATCTCCTCCTACACGCCCGAGCAGACCATCGAGGCGGCCCGGATCCTCAAGGAACTCGGCACCCCGCTGCTCATCCACCAGCCCAGCTATTCCATGCTGAACCGCTGGACCGAGAACGGGACGCCGAACCTCTACGAGGCGCTCGAAGAGGTGGGCGCCGGCTCCATCGCCTTCTCGCCGCTGGCGCAGGGCATGCTGACGGACCGCTACCTGAACGGCATCCCGGCCGATTCACGGGCGGCCAAGGAACGGTTCCTGTCCGAATCGGCACTGACCGAGGACAAGCTGGACCGGGTCCGCGGACTCAACAAAATCGCCATGGACCGCGGGCAGTCGCTGGCGCAGATGGCCATCGCCTGGATCCTCCGCGACCAGCCCAGGGGCACGTCCGTGACGTCCGCCCTGGTGGGCGCGTCCAGTGTCAGGCAGTTGGAGGACACGCTGTCCGCCATCAACAACCTGGCGTTCTCCCAGGAGGAGCTGAAAGCGATCGACGAGTTCGCCGTCGAATCCGATATCAACCTCTGGGCACAGAAGTAGCCGACACGTAACAGAACTGTCCCTGACAGTGAGCCGGGGCCGGGAACATCTCCGGCCCCGGCGGTGTTAGCTAGAATGCAAGGGCGCCCCATGGCGCTGTGCCCATCAGCCGCCGCCGCACATCAGAGTGCAGCCGCGCCGGGCACGTGAAGTTTGTTCTCAAAGGAGTTCCGTGTCTTCAAATCCGATTCGTGTTGCCATCGTCGGTGTGGGTAACTGCGCCGCATCCCTGGTCCAGGGTGTCCACTACTACCGGGATGCCGACCCCCAGGCAACGATTCCCGGTCTGATGCACGTGGAGTTCGGCAAGTACCACGTCAACGATGTCCAGTTCGTTGCAGCCTTCGATGTCGACGGCAAGAAGGTCGGCGTTGACCTGGCCGACGCCATCCTGGCCAGCGAAAACAACACCATCAAGATTGCCGACGTTCCGCCCACCGGTGTCACCGTCCAGCGCGGCCACACCCTGGACGGCCTCGGCAAGTACTACCTCGAAACCATCGAGCAGTCCCCGGCAGAGCCGGTCGACGTTGTCCAGGCCCTCAAGGACGCCAAGGTTGACGTCATGGTCTGCTACCTGCCCGTCGGGTCGCAGGAAGCCGCCGAGTTCTACGCCCAGGCCGCCATCGACGCCGGTGTGGCCTTCGTCAACGCCCTGCCTGTCTTCATCGCCGGCACCAAGGCGTGGGCGGACAAGTTCACCGCCGCTGGCGTGCCGATCGTGGGCGACGACATCAAGAGCCAGATCGGTGCCACCATCACGCACCGCGTCATGGCCAAGCTCTTCGAAGACCGCGGCGTCACGCTGGACCGCACGTACCAGCTCAACGTCGGCGGCAACATGGACTTCAAGAACATGCTGGAGCGCGACCGCCTCGAGTCCAAGAAGATCTCCAAGACCCAGGCTGTCACCTCCAACGTCGAAGCCGAGATGGCTGCCAAGGACGTCCACATCGGCCCGTCCGACTACGTCCAGTGGCTCGACGACCGCAAGTGGGCCTTCGTCCGCCTGGAAGGCCGCAACTTCGGCGACGCGCCGGTGTCGCTCGAATACAAGCTGGAGGTCTGGGACTCACCCAACTCCGCCGGCGTGATCATCGACGCCATCCGCGCCGCCAAGATCGGCCTGGACCGCGGCATCGGCGGCCCGCTGCTCTCCGCTTCCAGCTACTTCATGAAGTCCCCGCCGGAGCAGTTCAACGACGACCTCGCCCGGGACAAGGTTGAGGCCTTCATCCGCGGCGACCTGGAGCGCTAGGCCCCTCTTCCACGACGCTCTCTCACATCCTGCACGAATATCTGGGACGCTCTCTCAGTTTCTGCGGGATTTCGCACGACGCTCTCTCACTTTGGTGGGGGAGCATCGTGGTTTAAGCGCCGTGTTCGTAGCGCCGGATGGCGTGGCTGGCCTGCGCCAGGGCGAGGAGCTTCAGCAGCAGCTGGCTGTGCATGTGCATGCCCACGGCCGCGGTGAGAATGAGCTGGTCGACGCTCTCCGGGGCGGTTGTGGCTGCAATATCCAGCCCGGCGACGTCATCCATGGCCTTGCTGTAGGTGTCCAGGAGCCCGCCGGACACCGGGATGTTGAGGCTTTCCATCAGTTCCAGATGGACGTTCAAAGCGTTTCGGGCGTCGCTTGGGTAATCGGGCCAGTTCCGGAAACGCACGACGGCGTCAGCCGCCGCTGTGGGGACGTCGCCGCTGGTGGCGCTTTCGAGGTGAAGAACCACGCGCTGAACCGCCGCTAAGAGCGCAAGGCGCGGGGCGCCGTCGTCGGCCATTTTGACGAGGCCGCGGATCTGCTCAATATTCAGCCCGACTATCCGGCGGAGGGCCTGGATCAATTTCAGACGCTCGACGTGACTGGCGGAATACTGCGCGCGGGTTGCGTGGACGGTCCCGCCGGCCGGCAACAGGCCCTCGCGCAGGTAGTACTTGATGCTGGCCGCGGATACTCCAGCTTGCCCGCTCAGCTCCTTGAGCTGCATGCCGCCCTCTTCTCCCGGGGAGGTCCGGATCCGTTGGATAGCGGATCCGGCGCCAACTATCCTGATGTACACGCATTGGATAGTGGCTCTATCCTAAACCTATGGAGCCTTGGAATGTACTGCTTGTCAGCCACGTGATCGCCGCACTGTTCGTGCTTGCGATCGGCCCGTTCCAAATCCTCCGCCGACGCCGTGACCGCATCCACCGCACCATGGGCTACCTGTGGGTGGCAGCCATGTACTACGTCTGCATCAGCAGTTTCTGGATCGTGACAGCAGGGCATTTCACCTGGCTGCACGGGCTGTCGGCCTTCACCATCGTGACGGTGACACTTGGCCTTGTCAGCGCCATCCGCCGCAACATCCCGTCGCACCTGGGGAACATGATCGGCAGCTACATCGGCATTGCCGTGGCGTTCGTGTTTGCCGTTGCCGTGCCGGGGCGGGCCATTCCGCAGCTCCTCGCCGAGGACCCGGCCACCGCGGCATACGTCGCAGGACTGGTGGCGCTCAGCGTTGTGGTGGTGTTCGTTTCGCTCAAGCGCGGCGGCCGCACGGGCGCCTCGGGCGGTTCAGAGGACCAGACGCTCTCTCACTTCCTGCGGGTTTAGGGCCGACCTTCTCTCACTTTTGGCGGGTTTTGGCCGGACGCTCTCTCACCCCGCGTCGGCGAACCCGGATGCATGAGGATGATCAAGCCACGCAGTGCGTAGAGTGCGCTTGATCTCCCTGACAGCGCGTTGAAAGCCGTCAGCATGATCGTGCTTGTCGAATATCAGGACTGTCCACCCAGCCGATTCGAACGCCTTGTTTCTCCGCCTGTCACGAAGGGACTGGGCGTCAAGAAGGTGATGCTCGCCGTCGTACTGGATGGCGATCCGCCGGTGACGGTAACCGAGATCGGCGCTCGGGGACATGGCGTCAGCTTCGCGCAGCGCCAGCTGGAGGTCCGGTTCGGGAAGGCCGGCATCGGCCATAGCCAAGCGGAGCAGAGACTCGGGCGCCGAATCCGCCCCCACCCGCATCAGGTCCAGGGCTTCCCTGGCGCGGACAATGCCCTGCAGGTTTGGATGGCGGCCGACCAGGGAGCGGAGCCCGTCCAAGTTGTCGTAGGGCTGCGTCCGGCCCTCGAAGTCCACTCGCGGAATGCGGATTAGCTGATCACCCATACACACGAGCTCGCTCAGCGACAGCCGCCGCGCGAGGTCCAGCCACGTCCGCGATCGGGTGCTGACACGGATGCCGTCGATTGATTCCGTCTCATCCTCCCAAGCAAAGACCGTGTGGCCGAGTACGCCCTTGCGGCGCACCGAGGGCAAGGTCCGGGGCTTGCTCAGATGGAGCTCTGTCGAGTCCGCGAGCCAAGGCGGCAGCAGCTGGCACCGGAGCCGTGCTGCCGTGACGTGTGAGATCCAGGCACCAGGCGAGGCAGCGGACAGCGCCCGTGCCGCGGCTTCCAGTTCAAAGTCCCAGTCCGAGGGGCGGTAGAGCCCGCGTCCGACATGGACTACGTCTTTTCGCCGCAGCCGGTCCGTGGATACTCCAGAGGCCCGCGCCGAATCCAAGGTGAACGGAGCAGTTGCCAGAATCCCGGGCAGATTGTTGCACTTTTTCATGCTGGCATTGTGACCCGAAAGTCGATGACGCCGCAGAAGATATCCACAGGCCGCCCTTGGGTGCACAGGATGTGAGAGAGCGTCGGGGAAAAGGCGGCAGGATGTGAGAGAGCGTCGGGGAAAAGGCGGCAGGATGTGAGAGAGCGTCGGGGAAAAGGCGGCAGGATGCGAGAGAGCGTCTAGAAGAGGCCCACGGGCCTGCCGGTGTCGTCCACGTCCATCCGCATGGCCGCGGGAACCTTGGGCAGGCCGGGCATGGTCATCACCGCGCCCGTCAGCGCGACGATGAACCCTGCGCCCGTCTTCGGGATGAGGTCCCGGACGTGGACCGTGAAACCCTTGGGCGCGCCCAGTTTGGTGGCGTCGTCGCTGAATGAGTACTGCGTCTTGGCCATGCATACCGGCAAACCGGCCCAGCCGTTCTTCTCGATGTCGGCCAGGCGTTTGAGGGCAGGGACGGAGAAGTCCACGCCGTCGGCCCCGTAGATTTCCTGCACGATGGTCCGGATCTTGTCCTCCACGGAGAGTTCGAGGGAATACAGGTGGCGGAAGCTGTGCGGGGCGTCGAGTGCCGCGAGCACCTTGGCAGCGAGTTCGTCGCCGCCGTCCCCGCCGCCGCCGCGGCCCCAGACATCGGCGACGGCGGCCTGCACGCCCTCGCCTGCACACCACTCCAGCAGCCAATCGAGCTCTTCCTGCGTGTCCGTGGCGAACTTGTTGACGGCCACCACCGGTGTGATCCCGAACTTCTCCACGTTGCGGATGTGCCGCCGGAGGTTGGCCACACCGGCTGCGAGGGCCTCCACGTTGGGCTCCTTGAGCCGGTCCTTGGCCACGCCTCCGTGCATCTTCAGCGCCCGCACGGTGGCTACCAGCACGACGGCGGACGGCGCCACGTCTGCCACCCTCGCCTTGATGTCCATGAACTTTTCAGCCCCGAGGTCTGCGCCGAAGCCGGCCTCGGTGACCACGATGTCCGCCAGCCGGCGGGCCGTCTGGGTGGCGATGAGCGAATTGCAGCCGTGCGCGATGTTGGCGAAGGGTCCGCCGTGCACCAGCGCGGGTGTGCCGGCGATGGTCTGTACGAGGTTGGGCTTGATGGCATCCCGGAGCAGCATGGTCAGCGCGCCCTGGACCCCCAGGCCGGCCACCGTGACGGGCTCACGGTCATAGGTGTAGCCGAACGTGATGCGGCCCAGCCTGGCACGGAGGTCGGCAATATCCGTGGCCAGGCAGAATACGGCCATGATCTCCGAGGCCACGGTGATGTCGAAACCGTCCTGCCGCGGAACGCCCTGGACAGGTCCGCCCAGGCCGATCACCACTTCGCGGAGCGAGCGGTCATTCATGTCCAGCACCCGCTTGAACGTCATCCTGCGGGGATCGATGTTGAGTTCGTTGCCCTGGAAGATGTGGTTGTCCACCAGCGCCATGAGTGCGTTGTTCGCCGAGGTGATGGCATGGAAATCACCGGTGAAGTGCAGGTTGATTTCTTCCATGGGCAGCACCTGGGAGTAGCCCCCGCCCGTGGCTCCGCCCTTCATGCCGAGGACAGGCCCCAGTGACGGTTCGCGCAGCGCAATCATCACCTTCTGCCCGGCCCGGGCCAGCGAATCCGCCAGGCCCACCGTTGTGGTGGATTTCCCTTCGCCTGCCGGCGTGGGGGACATGGCCGAGACGAGCACCACCCGGCCAGGCTGGCGGGCAGGCGCACCGGCCGGGTCCGCAAGCTTCGCCGGGTCGATCTTTGCCTTGTACCGGCCATAGAGTTCCAGGGCGTCAGCATTGATGCCCGCCGCGGCGGCGATCTCCCCGATGGGCCGCATGGTGGCCCGTTGGGCGATTTCGAGGTCACTCATGGCGTTGGTGTCAGACATCTTTGTCCTTCAGTTCGTGGCTTCAGGGAAAGCCGTTCGGGGGTTCCCGCCCGGCGCTACCCGGCTGAGGGCGTGTGGCCCACCGGAATTCTGTGACTATCAATGTACTGGTCGACGGCGGCATGGTAGCTCTCCAGCGTGATGGCGGCGGTCCGCTGCCAGCCGAAGCTCTGGGCGTGCAGCGCTGCAGCCCGCCCCATGTCCTCGCGCGTGGCGGGATCGTCATAGAGCGCTTCGAATACGTCCGCCCAGTCCGCAGCCTTGTGCCCGTCCACCAGCAGGCCGGTCCGTCCGTCGAAAATGGCCCGGGAGAGTCCGCCAACCCGGGTGGCAACCACGGGCGTCCCGCAGGCCTGGGCTTCCAGCGCCACCAGCCCGAAGGATTCGCTGTAGGACGGCATCACCACAACGTCGGCGGAGCGGAACCAGGCGGCCAGCTCCGGTGCGTTGACCGGCGGATGGTGGGTTACGACGTCGTCCATTCCGGCTGCGCTGATCAGCGACTTCAGGTCGAAATCCTTGGCTCCGCTGAGGGCGCCCAAAATGGTTACCTGCAGATCGATGTCCGGGCGGCGCGAGCGGAGGAGGGCTGCTGCCTTGACGAGGATCTGCGGGCCCTTGAGCCGCTGGATCCGGCCGGCGAACAGCAGATGGAACTTGCCGGCAGGCACGCCGAGCTGTGCCCGGGAACGGGTCCGGAACGCCGGGGTGAACACGGTCAGGTCCACGCCGGGGGGAGCCACGTCGATGTGGTCGAAGTCGGCGTTGTAGTGCGAGACGAGCTCGGCGGCCTCGGCCGGGGTGTTCGCGATCAGCCGCGCTGCACCGTCCACAATCCGGTGTTCGCCGTCCTCCCGCCGTCTCGGTTCGGGCTTCTCGCCGGAGTGCAGGAGGAGGTTCTTGACCTTGGCCATCGTGTGCATGGTGTGCACCAGCGGCACGCCCCAGAGCTTGGACAGCTCCAGGCCGGCCACCCCGGAAACCCAGTAATGCGAATGGATGACGTCATACCGGCCGTGCGGCTGCCGCTGCCGGATGCGCTCGACCTCCGCCACCATGCTGTGCAGCAGTCCCGGAAGTTCCTCTTTGGGCAGCTTCCGCGGCGGGCCGGAGATCACGTTGTGGACGCACACGCCGGGGTCCGGGTGCTCGACGGCGGGCTGTTCCGCGGACGTTGACCGCGTGAAGATCTCCACTTCCACGCCGGTTGCGGCGAGCGCCGAGGCCAGCCCGCGCACGTAGACGTTCATGCCGCCGGCGTCACCGGAACCGGGCTGTTCCATGGGCGAGGTGTGTAGCGAAAGGAATGCCACACGGCGGATCAGGGTCACGGCGCTCCCTTCGGCTGGCGGAACTGCATCCGATAAAACACTACTCCTGTACCGACCCGTCCTTCGCAGCGCCCGGGGTCCTGCGCGCAGGGTCCCCAGCCCTCCTGCTAACGTGGCGGCTGTGAGCGCATCCGCAGACGCAACCGCCGGGTCAAACAAGCACGCAGCCAGCATTGAGATCCGTCCCGCCACAGCCGCAGACTGGCCCGGCATGTGGGCAATCCTGGAACCCGTCATCAGGGCCGGCGACACCTTCACCTGGGACCGCGACACCACGGAGGACGACGCCCGGGCCCGCTGGTTCAAGGACGCTCCCGGCCAGGCATTCGTGGCCGTCCGCGACGGCCAGGTGCTGGGGACGGGCGAACTGCACGCCAACCAGGGCGGGGGAGGCAGCCACGTTGCCAACGCCGGCTACATGGTCCACCCCGACCACGGCGGCAGGGGGCTGGCCAGGGCGCTCTGCGCCTATTCGCTGGACGCGGCCCGGGCGGCAGGCTTCCGTGCCATGCAGTTCAACGCCGTGGTGGAGAGCAACGTCCGCGCGGTGGCCGCCTGGCAGGCCATGGGGTTCGAGGTATTGGCTACCATCCCGGAGGCGTTCAACCACCCGACGCTGGGCTATGTGGGACTGCACCTGATGTACCGGAAGCTGTAGGTCTGCGGGCCTCATCCGCACTACAGGTCTAATGCGCGCCGTGCCACAGCAGCCCGAGCGCCGGAAACGCCGCTTCGTAGCCTGCGAGCAGTTCGACGGCGAGCTTGTCCGAATCGATGAGCGGGTGGAGCGCGAAGGCCCGAACGGCGTCGTCGCGGCGGCCGTGCGCCGCCGCAGACACCGTCAGCCGCTCCACCTCCTTGACCCGCTGCATGAGGGCCAGCTGCGCGTCAGCCGGCCGGTCCTGCGGCAGCGGCACCGCGCCGTCGGGGGTCACCACGCAGGGGACCTCGACGACGGCGTCCGCCGGTAAGCCGGGAACCGCACCGGCGTTGGGGGTGTTCAGGATGAGCTCGGCACCCCCGCCGGACACCGGGCCCGATGCGCCGCCGACGGCGCCGCCGGACAGGGCGCGCATCACGCCGAGGGCAACGCGTTCGTACCCGCCGCCGGCGAGGTCATCCTCGTCCCGCTGTTCGCCGCTGGCCCGCGCCTCGGCCAGGTAGCCTTCCTCGCGGGACCGGCGGGCAGCGTCCCAGAGCTCATAGGCCCGGGGACCGGCCGCGGCAAGCGCCGGGTACAGCCCGGACTGCTGCTCGTGGATCGACTCGCCGCGGGTCTGCGCCATGGCGCGGATGGCACCGACGGCCCGCCCCGTGTCGTAGTAGTAGTACAGGTACTCGTTGGGCAGGCAGCCCAGGGACTGGAGGAAAGGCTGCGGAAAGAGCCGGCCCTCCTCGAAACCGGACAGGGCCTGCGCGTCCGCCAGCAGCCCGGGCAGCAGGTCTTGGCCGGCGGACTCCAGCCGGTACAGCCAGCCCAGGTGGTTGAGCCCGTAGTAGCCCACGCCGTCGAGCTTTCCCTCAGGCAGCGGGGCGCCCGCCGCGCGGGCCGCCCGGTGCACCAGGGCTCCGGCCGAATCGCAGATGCCGATCACCCTGGTGCCCAGCACGGGGACCAGCGCCTCCGTCACCATTCCGGCCGGGTTGGTGAAGTTGACCAGCCAGGCCTCCGGGCAGCGCCGCTTCATTTCACGGGCCAGCTCCAGCATCCCGGGAATGGACCGCAGGGCGTAGGAGATTCCGCCGGCGCCCGTGGTTTCCTGGCCCAGGAGGCCCAGGCCGAGGGGCACGCGTTCGTCGGCGATTCGACCCGCCGTTCCGCCGGGCCGGATGGCAGCGAACACCATGTCCGTGCCGTCGAGCGCGGCTGCCAGGGACGTGGTTGTCGTGACGGCGGGGCCGGGCCCGGCAGCGCCAGAAGCGATCGACGACAGGACGGCCTTGATCGCGGCGAGCCGCAGCGGGTCGACGTCGAACAGGACAAGCTCGCGCACCAGCCCCGCGAAGGGGCCGGTGGAGAGCGCCCGGTACACGAGCGGGACCCGGAACCCGCCGCCACCGGCAATCATGAGCCGCATAACAGGCAGTCTATTCCGGGCAGGCCGCGCAGGTCCGGTCCCGTCCGGCGCGGCACTTTGCAGGGCAAGCGCGAGGGCGTAGTGTGCCGAACATGGACGCGATACCAGGGCGCCGGTTCGACCCGCTCTCCCACGTCCGCACGCCCACGGACGGGAGCTTCGACCTGCTCCTGACCGGGACGGTTTTCCAGGACATCATCTTCACCGGGCTGCCTCACGCGCCGGAGCCAGGCACAGAGATCTGGAGCGAGGGCATGGGCAGCTGTCCGGGAGGGGTGGCCAACCAGGCCATCGCCGCCGCGCGCCTGGGGTTGCGGACCGGGCTCGCGGCTGCCTTCGGCGACGACGGCTACGGCGACTACAACTGGAAGATCCTGGCTGCACAGGAACATGTTGACCTGTCCCTTTCCAAACGCGTCCCGGGCTGGCACTCGCCGGTGACGGTATCCCTCAGCGTCCAGCACGACCGCTCCATGGTGACGCACGGGCACCCTGCCCCGGTCACCTCGTCGGAGCTGATCGGGGAGCCGCCCGCGGCACTCGCCGCCGTCGCGGACCTGGACGAGGACCTCGCCCCGTGGGCCGTCGCCGCCCACAGCGCCGGGGTCAAGCTTTTCGGCGACGTCGGCTGGGACGCCACCGGCAAATGGTCCTCCACCCGGCTGGACAACCTGCAGTATTTCCACGCCTTTATGCCCAACCAGCGCGAGGCCATGGCCTTCACCGGCAGGGACACGCCGTGGGCTGCACTGTATGCGCTCGCCGACCGGGTTCCCGTGGCGGTGGTGACCCTGGGACCGCAGGGCGCCATGGCCGTGGACTCCGAAACGGGAGAGGAGGAATGGGTGCCGTCGCTGCCCGTCTCGGCCTATGACCCAACCGGGGCCGGGGACTGCTTCGGCGCGGCGTTCATCGTGGGCAGCCTGGCGCGCTGGCCGCTGGCGGACCGGCTCCGGTTCGCGAACCTGTGCGCGTCCCTGGCGGTCCAGGAAGTGGGCGGTTCCCTGGCAGCGCCGGGCTGGGGCGACATCGCCGACTGGTGGAAGCGGGCCAACGCACGGCCTGAACGGCAAAGCAGCCAGTGGCTGCGGCGCTTCAGCTTCCTGGAGGAGATCGTGCGCGACGTACCACCGCAGGCGCTGCGCCGGGCCACTGCCACAATCGCCCACCTCTCCGACGCCTAGGCCAATTAAGCCGCCCGGCCCGCCGCCACTAGAATCACTAGGGTGACTTACCCAGCAGCAGGCGGCGACATCCGGCCCGTCCCGGACTCCGCGTCCGGCCCCGCCAACGAACGCTCAGCAGTAATCGACCTGGACGCCATCCGGCACAACGTCCGCCACGTGGCGGCGGTGGCCTCGCCGGCCAAGGTCATGGCCGTGGTGAAGGCGGATGCCTACGGGCACGGTGCCGTTCCCGTGGCCCGGGCAGCGCTCGAGGCCGGGGCCCGCTGGCTTGGTGTAGCGCATATTTCCGAGGCGCTGGCCCTGCGGGCCGCGGGCATCGAGGCGCCCCTGCTGGCCTGGCTGCACACCCCGGAGAGCAACTTCAGTGCCGCTGTTGCCGCCGGAATCGACATCGGCTGCTCCGGCTGGGAACTGGACAAGATCGTCCTGGCGGCCCGGGAGCAGGAACGCCCTGCCCGCGTCCACCTGAAAGTGGACTCGGGCCTGGGCCGCAACGGCGCAACGCTCGAGGCGTGGGACAGCCTGGTGGGCGAGGCAATGGAGTACCAGGACGAGGGCCTGCTCCGCGTGGTGGGAATCTTCTCCCACCTTGCCGTGGCGGACGAACCGCACCGCCCGGAAACGGACGAGCAGCTGAAGGCCTTCCGCGAAGTCCTGGCCATCGCCGAGGACGCCGGGGTGGACCCCGAAGTCCGCCACCTGGCCAACACCCCCGCCACGCTGTCCCGCCCGGACACGCACTTCGATATGGTCCGTGTGGGCCTCGGAATCTATGGTCTCTCACCCTTTGAAGGCCAGACCCCCGCCGAGCTGGGACTCCGCCCTGCGATGACCGTCCGGACCAAGGTGTCGCACTGCAAGGACGTCCCGGCCGGCCAGGGTGTCTCCTACGGACTCAATTACCACACCGCCGGCGCCAGCACCCTGGGGCTGATCCCGATGGGCTACGCCGACGGCGTGCCGCGGGTGGCCACCGGCGGCCCCGTCCGTGTGGAGGGCCGCAACTACCCGGTGGTGGGCAGGATCGCCATGGACCAGATGGTGATCGACCTCGGACCCCGCGGTGTGGCGTCCGGCGGAGCCAGCGTGCTGGGAGCCGAAGCGGTCCTGTTCGGCGACGGCGCCGACGGCGGGCCGACGGCGGATGACTGGGCCCGCGCGGCCGGGACCATCAACTACGAGATCGTGACCCGGATCAGCCCGCGTGTTCCGCGGCACTACATCAACGAGGGCCGGGCTGAGGGGCAGGGCGGGGCCCGATGAGCGATCCGAGGTGGGAACTGTCCCTGACAGTGCAGAGCGCCGAAGAAACCCATGCCCTCGCGGCGGCCCTCGGCGCCGTCCTTGAGGCGGGCGACCTGGTCATCCTGACGGGCGAACTCGGAGCCGGCAAGACCACCTTCACCCAGGGCCTCGGCGAAGGCCTGGGCGTGCGGGCCGGCATCATTTCCCCCACGTTCGTCCTGGTCCGCATCCATCCCAACCTTGCGGACGGGCCGCGCCCCGGCGGACCCGACCTGGTGCACGTGGACGCCTATCGGCTGGAGTCCGCGGCGGAAATCGATGACATCGACCTGGAAAACACCATGGACAGTACCGTAACGGTGGTGGAGTGGGGCCGCGGACGGGTGGAGCACCTGAGCGACAGCCTGCTCGACGTCGAACTGCACCGGCCGCTGGGCGCCGCCCTGCCGGTTACCTCCACCCCGGACGGCGCGGAGGGAGCTGCTGACGGCGTGCTGGACTTCGACACGGACGACGACGACGAGCCCCGCACCATCGTGATCCGCGGCTTCGGCCCGCGCTGGGCTGAGCAGCCCTTGCTGCCTGCCGCCTTGAAAGGGACCTCCTGATGCTCATCCTTGCCATCGACACTTCAGCCGTGGCCAGCGCGGCGCTGGTTTCGGACGATGCGCCCGAGGGAGTGCTGGCGAGTTTCTCCACCGAGGACACCCGCAGCCACGCCGAAGTGCTGGCCCCCGGCATAGACGCCCTCCTGGCCGACGCGGGGATCACGGGCTCGGACATCGACGCGATCGTGACCGGCGTGGGCCCGGGGCCGTTCACGGGACTGCGGTCCGGGATCGCCACCGCACGGACCCTGGCCTATGTGTGGGGCAAACCCCTGTACGGCCTGATGAGCCTGGACGCCATGGCACTGGAAGTGGCGGAATCCACGTCCGCCGCGCCGGAGTTCCTGGTGGCCACCGACGCCCGGCGCAAAGAGGTGTACTGGGCCCGCTACTCCCTCGCTGACGGCCAGCTGCCCCGCCTGGTGGACGGACCGCACGTGGGGTTCGCGGCCGACTTGCCGGACCTCCCGGCTTACGGCGCCGGCGCGGGCATCTACGAAGACGTCCTCCGCGCCGATCCGGATTTCAGTTCCGAACAGCCCGATGCTCTCTACCTGGGACAGTTCGCCCTGGCCAGGCTCGCCGCGGGGGAGCAGCTGCTGGACTCCACGCCGCTGTACCTCCGCGAGTCCGACGCCCAGGTGCCTGGACCCCGGAAGCGTGCACTGTGAACGGCAACGCTGGCGGCGCGGCCGGCACCGCCCCGGCCGGGGTGACGCTGCGCGCCATGAACGGTGCGGACATCCCCGCCGTGCACGTGCTCGAACGCAGGCTCTTCCCCGTGGATGCGTGGCCGCTCCAGATGTTCCATGACGAGTTGGCGCAGGCCCAGACCCGCCATTACCTCGTGGCCGAAATTGCCGGCGAGATTGTGGGCTATGCCGGGCTGATGTGCATCGAGCCGATTGCGGACGTGCAGACCATCGCGGTGGTACCCGAATGCGAGGGCAAGGGCATCGGCTCGGCCCTGCTGACCGAGCTCATTGCGGAAAGCGCGCGGCGCAGTGCGGCGGACGTGCTGCTGGAAGTCCGGGCGGACAACCCCCGCGCCCAGGGCCTTTACCGGCGCTTCGGCTTCGAACAGATCCACGTCCGGCCGAGGTACTACCGGGACGGCGTTGATGCCCTGATCATGCGGCTCCAGCTGCAGGATTCCAGCCCTGCGTCCGGCCTGGCATCCGGACAAGGGAGCCCGCAGGCGACCACCGACCACTTGCCGGCAATGGAGGCAGACGCACCATGAACCGAACGCAGCCCCTTGTCCTGGGGATCGAGTCCTCCTGCGATGAAACGGGGGTGGGCATCGTTCGCGGAACAGCCCTGCTCAGCAACACCGTCTCGTCCTCCATGGAAGAGCATGTACGGTTTGGCGGCGTCATCCCCGAGATCGCGTCCCGTGCGCACCTGGACGCCTTCGTGCCCACGCTGCAGGAGGCCCTGGCAGACGCCGGGGTAACCCTTGACGACGTCGACGCGATCGCCGTCACCTCCGGGCCGGGGCTGGCCGGGGCACTGATGGTGGGCGTCTGCGCCGCCAAGGCGCTCGCCGTGGCCACGGGCAAGCCACTGTATGCCATCAACCACCTGGTGGCGCACGTCGGCGTTGGGCTGCTGCAGCCGGACGACGGCGGCCCGCGGCCGTTTGCGGGTTCGTCGCCGGAGAACGCGTCGCCGGCCAACCCGCTGCCGGAGAAGGCGCTGCCGGAGAACCTGGGCGCCCTGCTGGTCTCCGGCGGGCACACCGAGATCCTCCGGATCAGGAGCATCACGGACGACGTCGAGCTGCTGGGGTCCACGATTGACGATGCTGCCGGGGAAGCCTACGACAAGGTGGCACGCCTCCTGGGGCTCGGCTATCCGGGCGGGCCGGCCATCGACAAGCTTGCCCGGACCGGCAACGCGAAAGCCATCAGGTTCCCGCGCGGACTGACGCAGCCCAAGTACATGGGCAGCGCGGAGGAACCCGGCCCCCACCGCTACGACTGGTCCTTCAGCGGGCTGAAGACCGCCGTCGCCCGCTGCGTGGAACAGTTCGAAGCCCGCGGGGAAGAGGTGCCGGTCGCGGACATCGCGGCTGCCTTCCAGGAGGCAGTGGTGGACGTCATCACGTCCAAGGCGGTGCTCGCCTGCAAGGAAAACGGCATCACCGAACTCCTGTTGGGCGGCGGCGTCGCGGCAAATTCGCGGCTGCGCCAGCTCACCGAACAGCGGTGCAGCGCGGCCGGGATCAGGCTGACCGTTCCGCCGCTCGTGCTGTGCACTGACAACGGTGCCATGGTGGCCGCCCTGGGGGCCCAGCTGGTCATGGCGGGTATCGGCCCCAGCGGGATCGGCTTCGCTCCGGATTCGTCCATGCCGGTCACCACGGTTTCGGCGTAGCCCCGGGCAATTCGGAGCGCGGCGCTGCTTCGGCGCCGCCTCAGGGTCCAATGGAGGCGCTGCGCCTCAGGCGGTGGGGCCGTTCCGCATCTGCTTAACGAGGTCGAGCACCACGGCCTGGAGGTTGCCGCCGTGCTCCGCGGCCACCCGGCGCTGCCGCTGGTAGCCGGCTCCACGGCTGATGATCTTTTCGACGTCGGCGAGTTCGTCCGAGCAGCCGAGTTTCGCGGCCACGGGTTCGAGCCGGTTCAGGGTTTCGAGCAGGTGCTCGGTGACCAGCTTCTCGTTGCCCTGGGCATCGAGGATGATGATCGCCTCGAGGCCGTAGCGGGCCGCGCGCCACTTGTTCTCCTGGACGTGCCAGGGCGGCATGGTGGGAATCGTGCCGCCGTTGTCCAGCGTGGTGGAGAATTCGTCCACCAGGCACTGGGTCAGGGCTGCGATGGCGCCGACCTCCTCCAGGGTGGCCAGGCCGTCGCAAATGCGCATCTCGATGGTGCCGAGGTTGGGGACCGGGCGGATGTCCCAGCGGATCTCGGAGATGGTGTCGATCACTCCGGTGGTGAACATGTCCTCGACGTAGGACTCGTACTCTGCCCAGGTGGAGAACTGGAATGGCAGGCCGGCAGTGGGAAGCTGCTGGAACATCAGGGCACGGTGGGACGCATAGCCGGTGTCCTCGCCGCCCCAGAACGGGCTGGACGCGGACAGCGCCTGGAAGTGCGGGAAGTAGTTCACCAGGCCGTCCAGGACCGGAAGGACCTTGTCCCGGCTGTCCAGGCCCACGTGCACGTGGACTCCGTAAATGACCATCTGGCGGCCCCACCACTGGGTGCGGTCGATCAGCTTGGCGTAGCGGGCCTTGTCCGTCACCGGCTGCAGCTGGGGAGGGCTGAATGGGTGGCTTCCGGCGCAGAAGACTTCGACGCCCATGGGGTCGGTGACTTCCCGGACTGCTGCCAGGGAACTGCTGAGGTCGGCTTTGGCCTGGGCCACTGTTTCGCAGATGCCGGTGACGAGTTCCACGGTGTTCAGCAGGAGTTCCTGCTTGATGTGGGGGTGTTCATCGTCCTCGTTGAGCTCGGGGTGGTTGGCCGTCACGCCGCGGAGCACCTCGTTGGCCACCGAGGCCAGTTCGCCCGTCTGCGCGTTGACCAGGGCCAGCTCCCATTCCACACCAAGAGTTGATTGCCTGGATGAAGCGAAATCAATCTTCATGTGGTCCCTTCACTGTTCCGCCGTCACCTGCCGAAGCCGCCTGCGGGCGGGCAACGGGTGGTTCAAGTCTAGTGCAGGGGTAGCATCGAGGTGATGGCTTGGACTCAGGGACGCAGTGAAAGTGCTCACAGGAACACAGTGGCCAAAACAGCAGCCAAAAAAGCAGCCACTCTGGCGGTGACGGCGGCAGTGCTTGCATCCGTCTCCTGCACCGGTGTGCCGGCTCCGTCCGGTTCCGGAACGTCGCCGGACACTGCGTCGGCAACGCCGTCGGGGAGCGCTTCCCGCTCCGGACCCGGTGTTTCGGGCCGCCCGGCAACCCCGAAACCTTCCGCACCGGCCCCGGGGGAGCGGCAACTGGGCTGGGGCCCGCAGCAGAAGGATGACGACGCGGCGCGCGCCGCCGTCGCGAAAATGAGCGTTGAACAGAAGGCCGGACAGGTGCTGATGCCGTTCTTCGCCGGCACCGACTTCGCAGCCCACGCGGCCACCATGGAACGGCTGCACCTCGGCGGATCAATCGTCATGGGCGATAACGTGCCGCGCGCCGCCGACGGCACCGTGGACACCGCCGCCATGGCGGCCGGACTGGCCCGCCTGCAGACAGCGGCCAAGGCGGACGGACGCACCTGGCCGGCCATCCTGGGCGTGGACCAGGAAGGCGGCGTGGTGGCCAGGCTCCGTGCTCCCCTGACGGAATGGCCGGCTCCCATGAGCTACGGCGCCGCCGGCAACCTCGCGCTGGCAACCGATGCCGGCACGGCGTTGGCTTCCGAGCTGGCCGGGCTGGGTTTCAACGCGGACTTCGCGCCTGCCACTGATGTCACCGCCGGGCCGCAGGATCCCACCATCGGCGCCAGGTCAATGTCCGGGAACGCCGACGCGGCGGCCAGCCTGGGCGTCGGCTTTGCCCAGGGGATGCTGTCGGCCGGGGTCCTGCCCTCGGCCAAACACTTCCCCGGGCACGGCTCCGTGGCCGTGGATTCGCATGAGAACCTGCCTGTGCAGAAGGCCACGGTGGAGCAACTCCGGGCGAAGGACTGGAAACCGTTCCAGGCCGCCATCGATGCCGGCCTGCCGATGATCATGACGGGCCACATTTCCGTCCCGGCATTGGAACCGGGAATTCCGGCGTCGCTGTCCAAACCGAGCTACGCGGCCCTGCGCGGCATGGGCTTCAAAGGTGTTGCCGTGACGGATGCGCTCAACATGGGCGCGGTGCAAAAGCAGTTCCCCGATGAATCAGCCGCACCGCGGGCGCTGGCCGCGGGTGCGGACCTGCTGCTGATGCCCGGGGACGTGGCAGCGGCGCACGCGGCAGTGGTCAGTGCCGTCAAATCCGGCACGCTGCCTCTGCAGCGCCTGGAGGAGGCGGCCCAGCGCGTGGTGACGATGATGATGTGGCGCGCCCGGACCGCTGCGCCGCAGGGCGCTGCGCCGGGCAGCGGCTCCGCCCTCTCCCAGCGGGTTTCCGCGGCGGCAGTCACCGTCCTTGCCGGACCGTGCCAGGGTGCGATGGTGCCCGGCAGCGTCCGGCTGTCCGGAGGCAGTGAACAGGACCGGGCGCGTTTTGTCCAGGCCGCGCGTGCGGCTGGTATCACCGTCGGCGCAGGCCCGCTTGTGACCCTCATCGGCTACGAAGAACCGCCGGCCAAAGGCGATGTTGTGGTGGCCCTCGATGCGCCGTGGTCCTTGGCGGGCTCGACAGCGCCCGCGAAGGTGGCGCTGTACGGACGAAGCCAGGAAGCCTTCAACGCCCTGGTAGCCGTCCTGGCGGGAAAGGCGACCGCCCCCGGAAAGCTGCCTGTCGCCGTCGGGCCCTTCGCCCCCGGCAGCGGTTGCTGAGCGCCGCTGCCCGGCTGCGCAGCAGTCCCGGCTGCGTAATAGTGCAGGCCCGCCCGTCTTAGTTCGCGACCTGCCCTGTCCTTAAGGGGGATCTGCGGCTGCCGGGCGTTTAATGGACCACGTGCCAATTCTGAATAAAGACATGACCCTGTGCATCTCCCTCTCGGCCCGGCCGAGCAACAACGGAACCCGTTTCCACAACCATCTGTATGAGCAGCTGGGCCTGAACTGGATCTACAAGGCCTTCGCGCCCACGGACCTGGCGCAGGCCATCGCCGGCGTCAGGGGCCTGGGCATCCGGGGCTGCGCCGTGTCCATGCCGTACAAGGAAGACGTCATCGCGCTGGTTGACGTCATGGACCCCTCGGCCAAAGCGATCGACTCGGTGAACACGATCGTGAACGACGGCGGCCGGCTCACGGCGTACAACACCGACTACACGGCGATCGAGCAGCTGCTGCAGCGCAACGCCGTGCCCGCCCACTACTCGGTGCTGCTCAAGGGTTCCGGCGGCATGGCCAAAGCCACCGCCGCCGCCCTCCGCGACGCAGGATTCCGGGACGTCACCATCATCGCCCGCAACGAATCATCCGGTAAGCCGCTCGCGGATCTCTACGGGTTCAAGTGGAGCCCCGAGCTTCCCGCAGCGGATGCGGGCGGCACGGCGGACATGATCATCAACGTCACGCCCGTCGGTATGGCGGGAGGGCCGGATGCTGACTCGCTGTCCTTCCCGCCGGAGGCAGTGGACGCCGCGAAAGTGGTGTTCGACGTCGTCGCGCTGCCCGCCGAGACGCCCCTCATCAAAGCGGGCCGTGCTGCCGGCAAGACGGTCATCACCGGTGCGGAAGTGGCCACCATCCAGGCCCTGGAGCAGTTTGTGCTGTACACCGGTGTCCGGCCCACCGATGAGCAGGTCCGCGCGGCGGAAGACTTCATGCGGGCCCAGTAACGGAGCGGGCGCGGTAAAGGAGAAGGCCCAGTAACGGAGACGTCCCGGCTACAGGCAGCGGGCTAGGTGCCGGGCTGTACCGGCTCCACCGAGATGGCCACCCGGTCCTCGCCGATCCTGGTGAGGACCAGGGTGGCTGTCTTTTTGCCTTTGGAGGACTTGCCGGCGTTCTTTCCTCCGGGGAGGAGCTGCTTGCGGAGTTCTTCCGGGGTGACCGACGTACCCCGCTTCTTGATGTCCAGCACGCCGATGTTGTGCTGCTTCACCCAGGCCTTGAGGGCCTTGACGTTGAAGGGCATGACCTCCAGGATCTTGTAGGCCCTGGCGAACGGCGTATCCAGGAGCTCGGGTGCGCAGATGTAGGCGATGTGTTCGTCCACGAGGTGGCCGCCGAGCCGTGCCGCGACGTCCGCCACGAGGCCGGCCCGGATGACGGCGCCGTCAGGTTCGTAGAGGTAGCCCTCCACCGGGCCCACGGGGGCAACGGGGCCGGCGTCGAACTCTTCTGCACTGGTGATTTCCGCGGCGCCCTGCGGGCCGAGGAGAAGGGCCGCACGCCGGATGCCCGGCCGGCTGACCGCGTTGAACCACAGCGTCACCTCGGTGACGTCGCCGCCCACGGAAACCCATTGCGCCTCGCAGCCTGCGGGGACGGAGTCGTGCGGAATGCCCGGTCCCATCTTCACGCCCACTGCCCGTCCGGACTCTGCGAGGGATTCCACGAAGGACAGCGGCGGGGAGAATTCCTCCGGATCCCAGATGCGCCGCGTCCCGGAACTGGAGGTGGTGCGGCGGGCCGGATCCAGCCACACGCCGTCCACGCCGTCGAGGGGAACGGAGGTGGCATCGGAGTGAACCACGCTGGCCTGCGGGAAGGGAATCAGGTTCATGGTGGCGCAGGCGGCAGTGGTCTCGTCCATTTCCACGGCGGTGACCCTGATGTCCATCGAGGCCAGTGCCATGGAATCGGCACCGAGCCCGCAGCCGAGGTCGGCCACATGTTCAATTCCGGCGGTCGCGAACCGTTCCGCGTGCCTGGCCGCGACGTTGAGTCGCGTGGCCTGCTCCAGCCCTGCCTGCGTGAAAATCATCTGGCGGGCAAATTCGCCGAACTTGGCTTCAGCCTTGGTCCGCAGCCGGGACTGGGTGAGGACCGCCGACACCAGGGCGGGGGAGTGGCCGGCCTTCCGGAGTGATTCATTGAGCCGGAACGCATCGTCCTCCCGGTACGGCCCCAGTGAAGCCAGCAGCTCCCAGCCTTCGCTGGTCAGGAGCGGAGCGATCAGGTCCTGCGGTGCGTCAGCCATGTCATCAAGCCTAATCGAGGAGGCAGACACCGACGGTGCCGATAGTGTTGAGAGCATGGAAGACAGCGCAGGGCCGCAGCCGGAGAGTAATGACCACCACCAACAAACGGGCCTTGCGAAGTACGCCAGGCCGGCGCTGATCGCCGGTTCCGCTATCGCCGTAGTCTGCCTGGCGCTCCTGGTAATCATCTTCGTCCTGGATTCCTTCAACGCGACCGTGTACTCGGTGGGCGGCAAGAACATCCAGGACGCCACCGACGAGGCCCGGCAAATCCGCGAGTCGTACACCGCCGTTCGCGCGGGCGGACTGGTGTTCCTGATTGCCTCGGTGGTCACGGCGCTCGCCGCCGCCGTCGTGCTTTACAGGAACCGCAACGTTACGGGAGACGACGACACGGACGACGGCGACGACGTCGACTTTGAGGACCTGGCAGGGCGCTAAGCGTTCACCGGGGACCAAATTCTGGCACTCGCCTTGACCGAGTGCTAACCACTTACATAGAGTCATCATTAGCACTCTCCCTAGGAGGGTGCTAACACATGGAGAACTGCCAGCCACGCTGCTGCCGGCACCGCGACGACGGTTTGCACGCCGAGGCGCAACAGTTTTCCAGTCCATGAATTTACTGACGTAGAAGGAGAGGTCCGAGTGTCGGTCTCTATTAAGCCTCTTGAGGATCGTATTGTTGTCCGCCCGCTCGAAGCCGAGCAGACCACGGCTTCCGGCCTGGTTATCCCGGACTCCGCGCAGGAGAAGCCGCAGGAAGGCGAAGTTGTCGCAGTAGGCCCCGGCCGCTTCGAGGACGGCAACCGTGTTCCGGTCGACGTAGCCGTCGGCGACGTTGTTATCTACTCCAAGTACGGCGGAACCGAAGTCAAGACCGGCGGCACCGAGTACCTCGTGCTGTCCGCCCGCGACGTTCTGGCGATCGTCGTAAAGTAACTCTTGGACCCCCGCGCCGCCGATCCGTCTGACGCATGTCTGACAGATCAGCGGCGCGGGGTTTCTGTCTTGAAAGGACAAAACCATGGCAAAGCAGCTTGCGTTTAACGACGCTGCCCGCCGGTCGCTTGAAGCCGGCATCGACAAGCTCGCCAACACGGTCAAGGTGACGCTCGGCCCGCGCGGCCGCAACGTCGTGCTGGACAAGAAGTGGGGCGCTCCCACCATCACGAACGACGGCGTGACCATCGCCCGTGAAGTCGAACTGGATGACCCGTTCGAAAACCTTGGCGCGCAGCTGGCCAAGGAAGTAGCCACCAAGACCAACGATGTTGCCGGTGACGGCACCACCACGGCCACCGTTCTGGCACAGGCACTGGTCAAGGAAGGCCTGCGCAACGTTGCGGCCGGCGCCGCTCCGGGCCAGATCAAGCGCGGCATCGAGGTTTCAGTGGAAGCCGTTGCTGCCCGCCTGCTCGAGAACGCCCGCCCGGTCGAAGGCACCCAGGTTGCCAACGTCGCCGCCATTTCGGCACAGAGCGACGAGATCGGCGAGCTCCTGGCCGAGGCTTTCGGCAAGGTCGGCAAGGATGGTGTGATCACCATCGAGGAATCCTCCACCACGCAGACCGAACTGGTCCTCACCGAGGGCATGCAGTTCGACAAGGGCTACCTGTCCCCGTACTTCGTCACCGACGCGGAACGCCAGGAAGCTGTCCTTGAAGACGCCCTCATCCTGATCAACCAGGGCAAGATCTCCTCGGTGCAGGACTTCCTGCCGCTGCTGGAGAAGGCGCTGCAGAGCTCCAAGCCGCTGTTCATCATTGCCGAAGACGTCGACGGCGAGGCACTGTCCACGCTGATCGTCAACCGCATCCGCGGCACCCTGAACGTCGTTGCCGTCAAGGCTCCGGGCTTCGGTGACCGCCGCAAGGCAATGCTGCAGGACATCGCCACCCTTACCGGTGCACAGGTTGTCTCCCCGGAACTGGGCCTCAGCCTGGACTCCGTTGGCCTTGAGGTGCTGGGTACGGCCCGCCGCATCACGGTCACCAAGGACAACACCACCATCGTTGATGGTGCCGGATCGGCAGAGGACGTTGCGGCACGGGTTGCCCAGCTGCGCGCCGAGCTGACCCGCACCGACTCCGACTGGGACAAGGAAAAGCTGCAGGAACGCCTGGCCAAGCTGGCCGGCGGCATCGGTGTGATCAAGGTCGGCGCAGCCACCGAGGTTGAGCTGAAGGAAAAGAAGCACCGCATCGAGGACGCCGTGTCCTCCACCCGCGCTGCCCTCGAAGAAGGCATCGTTGCCGGTGGCGGTTCCGCCCTCATCCACGCCCTGAAGGCACTGGACGAGGACCCTGCCGTCACGGCGCTCGAAGGTGACGCAGCGGCAGCTGTGGGCATCGTGCGCCGCGCCCTGGTCCAGCCTGTGCGCTGGATCGCCCAGAACGCCGGCTTTGACGGCTATGTCGTCGCTGCCAAGGTCGCGGAATCCGCCATCCACCACGGCTTCAACGCCAAGACCGGCGAATACGAAGACCTCATCGCTGCCGGAGTCATCGACCCCGTCAAGGTGACGCGGGCAGCCCTCCGCAACGCCGCCTCCATCGCAGCGCTGGTTCTCACCACCGAGACCCTCGTTGTCGAAAAGCCGGCCGACGAGGACGAGCACGCAGGCCACCAGCACTAGCTAGTAGTCAACTGCACAAGAACCGGTCCAGCGTTGCTGGGCCGGTTCTTTGCGTTCCGGGTGTGCGGGACGTCGCTCCCTATTGACCGCGTAGCGAACGTGCGTGGCGAACGACCTTGCCCATTACGTGGCCCCCATTTCCTGCGTTTCCACGTCGCCCGCACGCTCGTAAACCAGCGAAACCGCTCCCTTCGGGAAGGTGCGCGCCGGCTCGGTGAGGCGGAAGGAAGCGGGGATCGTGCCGGCGTCGAACAGGCGCTTGCCCTGGCCCAGGGTGACCGGATAGAGCCAGAAGTGGAGGCGGTCGATCACATCCGCAGCCAGCAGTGAGCGAATGAGGACGCCGCTGCCGAACATGTGCACCTGGCCGTACTCCTCGCGAAGCCGTCCGGCGGAGGCGGCATCCGGCAGCACCGTAGTGCCGGCCCAGCCGGGATCAGTCAGGCTGCTGGAGACCACAAACTTCGGCACCCGGTTGAGCGTGCCGCCGATCTCGTCGGACTGGTGGGGCCAGTAGGAAGCGAAGATGTCGTAGGTCTTCCTGCCGAGCAGCAGGGCGTCGATGCGGGAGATCTCTTCGCCGATGGCAGCGCCGGCCTCGTCATCGGACACGGGTGCCTGCCAGCCTCCGAATGCGAAGCCGCCCTCAGGGTCCTCTTCGCGGCCACCGGGCGCCTGGTAGACGCCGTCGAGGGTGATGAACAGGTTCGCGACGATGATTCCCATGCGTCCAGTCTGGAACTGCGTTCCGACCCTGTCCAGTGTCAGTTGGCGTGGCAGACTGGTGCCATGCTGCTCGACGAGCTCGTGAGAACCGCGGATGCCATCGCGTCAACCCGCTCCCGGCTCGCGAAGGTCGAAGCACTGGCCGACCTGCTGCGCCGGCTTGACCCCGGGGAGATCGCGACGGCCGTCGGCCTGCTCATCGCCAAACCGCGCCAGGGCAGGGTAGGGATCGGCTGGCGCGGCATGACGGCGGCCATGGGGGAGCGGGCCGCCGAGCCGGGCCTGACTGTCGCCGACCTCGATGCTGCGCTGGATAGGCTGCTCGTCACGGGAGGCGCCGGATCGGCAGCGGAACGCGCCGCGACCCTCCGGAAGCTCACGGCGGCAGCCACCGAGCGTGAGCAGGCATTCATAGCCGGCGTGCTGCTCGGTGAGCTGCGCACCGGTGCGCTTGAGGGGGTGCTGACGGATGCCGTTGCCCGCGCCGCCGATCGGCCCGTGGACGCCGTACGCCGCGCTGCGATGCTCTCCGGCGACCTCGGCGGAACCGCCCTCCTGGCCATCACCGGCACGGCCGCAGAGCTTGACGCCGTGGGCCTCGTCGTCGGCCGTCCCGTGCAGCCCATGCTCGCGTCAACCGCGGCAAGTACCGGCGCGGCGCTGGAGATCACGGGGAAGGCGTCCGTGGAATACAAGCTCGACGGCGCGCGCATCCAGGTGCACCGCGCCGGCGACGAAGTACGCATCTTTACCCGCACACTTGCCGAGGTGACCCACCGGCTGCCCGAGGTGGTGGAAGTAGTGCGCAGCCTTCCGGTGCATGATGTGATCCTCGACGGCGAGACCCTCGCCCTCGATGAGGACGGCGGCCCGCGGCCCTTCCAGGAAACCATGTCCCGGTTCGGGGCGGACGCGGCACGCACCACCGTGCTGCATCCATGGTTCTTCGACGTACTGCACGTTGATGGCCGGGACCTCCTCGACGAGCCGCTGTCCACGCGCATCGGCGTGCTGGAGCGTATCGCCCCGGGGCACCGGATCCCGGGGGAGATCACGGTGGATCCGGACGTGGCTGAAAGAGTGTCGCGGGAGGCGCTCGACGCGGGGCACGAGGGAGTGGTGGTCAAATCGGTCGGATCGGCCTACGCGGCCGGCCGGCGCGGTTCCAACTGGGTCAAGGTGAAACCCGTGCTTACCTATGACCTGGTGGTGCTTGCCTGCGAGTGGGGGTCAGGACGGCGCACGGGGCTGCTGTCGAACCTGCACCTCGGAGCCCTCGACCCGGCCGGTGAGTTCGGCGAACCCGGCGGCTATGTGATGGTGGGCAAGACCTTCAAGGGCCTCACCGACGCGCTGCTGCGGTGGCAGACCGGGAGGTTCCAGGAACTTGAGGTGCGGCGCACTGCGGGGACCGTCTGGCTGGAACCCGTCACCGTCGTCGAAATAGCGATTGACGGCGTGCAGAACTCCCCGCGCTATCCGGGCGGCATTGCCCTTCGGTTCGCACGCGTCAAGCGCTACCGCGACGACAAGACGGCGGCAGAGGCAGACACCATCCAGACACTGCGCGCGCTGCTGCGTTCGTAGCGGATGAGCGCTGCAAGGCAACGGCGGTCCGCTTGTGCCGGTTCTCCGGCGGGCGTACCGTGGCGCTTAACCGGCTGGGCGGGTGGTATCAGGAGGCCAGCATGTCAGCTGAGACGGACATCGACCGGGGCAGGTCAGCATTTCAGGAGCATCGCTGGACCGAAGCCCATGAGCGCCTCCGCGACGCAGATGAGCGCGGCGGGCTGCCGGCTGCCGACCTTGAACGGATGGCTACCGCCGAGATCCTGACCGGTGCCGGCACCACGGGGCTGGACACCCTGACTCGCGCCCACGAGGAGTACCTGGTGGTGGGCGATGTCGAAAGCGCCGCGCGCTGCGCGGGCTGGATGGGCATGCAACTGATGTTCTTCGGGGAACAGGCCCGGGCCGGAGGGTGGTTTGCCCGCGGCCGGCGCCTGGTGGAGGAAATGGCCGAGCCTGGCGCCGTGCAGGGCCTCCTGCTCCTCCCGGAGGGCCTGGGCAAACTTTACGGCGGTGATCCAGCAGGCGCCCTGCATGCCTTCTCCCGCGTGGCTGAATTCGGACAGCGTTTCCACGACAAGGACCTGTCTGCCCTCGGCCTCCTCGGCACGGCCCAGGCCACCCTGATGCTTGGCGATCCTGGCAAAGGTCTCAAGATGTTCGACGAGGTGATGGTGGCCGTGACGGCCGGTGAGCTCTCGGCGATTCCGTCAGGGATTATCTATTGCGCAGTCATCGGCAACTGCCACCTGGCTTTCGACCTGGAGAGGGCGCTGGAATGGACGGCGGCCCTGGACCGCTGGTGCCGTGCCCGCCCTGACGTGGTGCCCTTCAGCGGCCAGTGCCAGGCACACCGCGCCGAACTCTTTATGCTCCATGGGGCGTGGGACGAGGCGCTGATGGCAGCCGGGGCAGCGCAGGGACTCTGCGTCAAGGGAGACCCGCAAGCGCTTTACGGCGCCTACTACCAGCAGGGCGAGGTGGAACGGCTGAGTGGAAAACTGGACGACGCCGAAGCGTCCTACCGGCAGGCCGCCCGGACCGGCTACGAGCCGCAGCCGGGCCTGGCACTCCTTTGGCTGGCCCGGGGAAATGCGCAGCAGGCCCAGGCGATGATCCGGCGGGCGGCTGACGCGGCCGACCTCGCTACCCGCCGGAACATGCTGCCGGCACTGGTGGAGATCGAACTGGCTGCCGCCGATCCGGAAGCCGCGCGGCGAGGCGTTCAGGAGCTGGAGGCCCTGGCCCGCGAATGCCCTACCTCCATGGTCCGTGCCTTTGCCGGCCAGGCGGTGGGCGCTCTCCGTCTCGCAACAGGCGATGCCGCGGAAGCAACGCAACCCTTGCGGGAGGCCTGGCGGTTGTGGCGTGAACTCGGCGTTCCCTATGAGGCCGCCCGCTGCCGCGTGCTGATCGGCTCCGCGTGCCGCGCCCTCGGCGATGAAACGTCGGCCCTGATGGACTTTGAAGCGGCGCAGGCGGAACTACTGGAACTGGGCGCAGCGCCTGCTGCCGCCTGGGCGGCCGCCGTGACGCGCGAAGGAAACAGCCGCACCAAGGGACCGCTGTCCCCGCGGGAAACCGAAGTGCTGCGGCTCGTGGCCTCGGGCCAGGGAAATCGTGCCATCGCCGCAGAGCTGTACCTCAGTGAAAAAACCGTTGCCCGGCACATCAGCAACATCTTCCTGAAGCTGGGGCTGTCCTCACGCGCGGCGGCCACCAGGTACGCCTTCGAGCACGGGCTCGCCGGATGACGGCGAACTGCACAAAATCACCCATCGGCGTGCGCTGCAGAATTGCATAATTTGGCCGACGCGGGCCATGGGCCCCCGCCCGTAGCCTCAAAACATGAACCTCCCAGTCCTTGCCGGCACTCTTTCGACGGTGCTGTTCGCCGCGGGAATGCTGCCGATGCTGATCAAAGCGGCGCGGACCCGGGACCTCGCCTCCTACAGCCTGGGCAACCTGGTCCTGAGCAACGTGGCCAACATTGTGCACTCCCTGTACGTCTTCCACCTCCCGGCCGGCCCCATCTGGGCCCTCCACCTCGCCTACGTCCTCGCGTCCGCGCTGATGCTGGCCTGGTGGTTGCGCTTCCGGGAAGCCGGACACGACGCGACGGGCAGCATGCAGGCCGGCAAGCCGGAAGGTTCAGCCGTGGATACCACCACACCTCATCAAGGAGCGCAGTCATGAATACCAAGCATTCGACCGGCACGCTGGACACGCTGGTCATCGGCGGCGGGCAGTCGGGCCTGGCCATCGGCCACTACCTGAAGGAGCAGCAACGGAAATTCCTCATCCTGGACGCGAACCCCCGCACTGGCGACGCCTGGCGCCGGCGGTGGGATTCGCTCCGGGTCTTTACCCCGGCCAAGTACGACGGACTGCCGGGGGTGCCGTTCCCCGCGGATCCGCTGTCCTTCCCCACGAAGGACGAGGTCGCCGGCTACCTTGAGGGGTACGCGGCCCGCTTGGATCTGCCCGTCCTGAATGGTGTCAGGGTTGAGCGGCTGTGGCGGGAAGGGGACCGTTTCATCGCAGCCGCCAACGGCCAGCGCTGGGAGGCGCACAACGTCGTCGTCGCCACCGGCTGCAGCCAGGCACCAAAAACGCCCGCGTTCGCCGCGGAGTTGGACCCCGCCGTCGTCCAATTGCACTCCAGCGACTACCTCAACCCGGAACAGCTGCAGCCGGGCCCGGTCCTGGTGGTGGGGCTCGGGAACTCCGGAGCGGAGATCGGCATCGAGGTCAGCCTGACCCATCCCACCACCGTGGCGGGCAAGCCGGGCGGCGAGCTTCCGGTCAGGCACGGCCGGACGGCGGCACGCTACGTCCTGCCCGTGGTGCGTTTCCTGGGCCTGCACATTCTCACCCTCAACACACCGATCGGACGCAAAGTGGCACCCGCGTTCAAAACCCACGCCGCACCTTTGATCCGCACCAAGTCCAAGGATCTGGCCGACGCCGGCGTGAAGCTTGCGCCGCGGGTCACGGGGGTGCGGGACGGGATGCCGGTCCTGGCCGATGGAACCCGGCTGGAAGTGTCCAATGTGATCTGGTGCACGGGGTTCAGGGATGATTTCGGCTGGATTGATCCGGCAATGCTCGACGGCGGCGCGCTGCCGCCGCAGCAGCGTGGCGTTGCGGCGGGAACGCCGGGGCTGTTCTTCCTGGGCCAGGAATTCCAGTACGCCGCAGCATCGGCAACGCTCCCCGGGGCCTGCCGCGACGCACGGTACCTGGCCGGGAAGATCCCGGCCGCCGGCTAGCCTTGGGCACGCAGCGCCTGGTTCCTGAGCCGCCGGGCCATGTTCTCGGGCAGCCGCCGGGTGATCACGCGATAGAAAATCAGCACGGCCAGAGCCGAAGCCACAATTCCCACCAGGTTCAGCAGCAGCTGTATCGCCGATCCTGCCGCTTTCTGGTATTCGCCCAGGACGAGCGCAACTGCCACAAAGCCTGCAGCGGGAACGGTGGTCACGGAAATGAAGACCCCCACCAGAGCGGCCGAGCGGCGGCTGATCAGCGAGAGCATTCCGGCTGCGCCGGCCAGTACGGCAACGATCAGCGAGTAGGGGCCGGGATGGTAGATGAACTCGACGGCGGACCCGGTGTCGAGGGCATTGGCGGGAAAGAGCCCCAGTGGCACAGAAAGCCAGGCGGACAAGGCCGCCAGGAGCATGGCAACAGGGAAGCCGACGCCCAACGCGAGGGCGGCACTCCGTCCCAGTTTCCATTTGCGCTGGGCCAGCGCGACGGCCAGGGCTGCGAGCGGCCCGAACTCCGGCCCGACCGCCATGGCCCCGACAATGGCGATGGTCGAATTTGTGACGATGCCGATGGCGGCCAGCTGGGTTGCCAGGACCAGGAACGCCAGGTAGCTCCACGTGAGGCGCGCATCCTCGCCCGTCTGGCGGGTCACCTCGTCCCAGATCATGGCGTCGGCCCCGTCGCCGGGTGCTGCGGCTTCGGCGTGGTCGGCACGCCGGGAGAGCACCAGCTCCGGCATGGAAATGGAAATGGATCCCAGCTCCTGAGCCTTCAGGACTTGCAGCTTCTCGAGCAGCTCCTCCACCGATTCCCTGGCGACGTGGACCACCACCACATCGCCGGGCGGCTGGATGGACGCACCTTTGTGGACGGCCAGCTCCGCCGTCCCGGTTTGCTGGGTGCAGCTTTCCACCACAAGGTCCGAGAGCTCCGCGGGTATGCAGATGCGCACCTGAACGATCACGTTGGCCACTCCTCAGTGTTTGCCGGCTTCACGGTCCGGCCTCGCACCAGCCTAGTTTCCGGACAGACCGGCGGCCGGAGCATTGCTCTGGAAACTCCCAGTTTGCAGTGACTTAATGGGAGGCGGGGCTCCTTCGCTGCGCCGGCGATTGGCAATGAACATTACGATTCGGTAACATGGATGCTTTGTCTATCCGCTTGAGGGGTTTTTCTATGTCTGTAGCGAGAGCCCTAGCCTCGCCGCGCCGCAGTGGCGCCGGCGTTGAGCCGAACCGAAAATCAAAGTTCCGGCCCGAAATCCAGGGGCTACGTTCCCTGGCCGTACTGATGGTGGTCAGTTACCACGTCTGGTTTGGGCGGGTGTCGGGCGGCGTTGATGTGTTCCTGCTCATCTCGGCCTTCCTCATGACGCTGCAGTTCGTAGGCAAGTACGAGCAGGGCCGGCCGATGGCCTTGGTCAAGCACTGGCTGCACCTTTTCCGGCGCCTTCTGCCGGCGGCTGTCACGGCCATAACCGCCACCTTGGCGGCGAGCTACGTTCTCCTGCCGCGCACCCGCTGGCTGGACATCGTGGACCAGGCCTGGGCGTCCCTCTTCTATTATGAAAACGCGTTGCTCCAGGCGCGTGCCGTCGACTACTACGCGACCGACCACAGCCTGGCCAGCCCATTCCAGCACTTCTGGTCCCTGTCCATCCAGGGCCAGGTCTTCATTCTTTGGCCGCTGGCGTTTGCCGGCGCCGCACTCCTCGCCAAACGGTTCCGGCTGCACTACCGGATCCTGCTCTGCTACATCTTCGCCGGGGTCTTCCTGGTGTCCCTCACCTACTCCATTGTCTTCACCATCACCAACCAGGCGCAGGCCTACTTCGACACCGGTGCGCGCCTGTGGGAATTCGCGCTCGGTACCCTCGTGGCGCTGATTCTGCCCGGCCTTCGCATTCCCCGGACGGGACGCATCTTCCTGGGCTGGGTGGGCATCCTGGCCATGCTCAGCTGCGGAATCCTGCTCAACGTCCAGGCGGCCTTCCCTGGCGTTGCCGCGCTCTGGCCAACGCTCGCGGCGGCCAGCGTTATCGCCGCCGGACAAACCGGAAGCCGGTTCGGTGTGGACAGGATCCTCAGCACCGGCCCGCTTGTCCGGCTCGGGGACAACTCCTACGCCCTGTACCTGTGGCATTGGCCCGTCCTGGTCATCGCCCTCGCCGCAACGGGGCGCGACCACGCCGGACCCCTATCCGGTGCCGTCATCATCGTTGTGTCGATGGGGCTGGCGTACCTCACCACCCGCTTTGTTGAGAAGCCGTGGCGCGAGTGGAAATGGCCCGAGGTCAACCGCCGTCGCGCAGCTGTCTCGGTGGCGGCGTGCCTGCTCATCGTTGTGGTCCCCCTGACCGGAGTCCAGTTGCAGCAGCATTTCGCGGCCGAGGCGGCCCAGGCTGCTGCCCAGCGGAACAACCCGGGCGCGCAGGCGCTGCTCCCCGGATTTGTTGACAAGAGCGACAGCGACGCCGCGATACTGCCGGCCGCGGAGCAGCTGCCCGTGGACTGGGCAACTCTCTCCGGCCCCTGCACGGGTGCGCTGGAGCCTGCCGACGATGCAGTCCGGAACACATGCAGCCAGAGCCGGGAATCCGATGACTCGTCGAAATCCGTTCTGGTGCTGGGCGATTCGCACGCGCAGCAGTGGCTCGCAGCCATCGCATCCGTCGGGGAGCAAAAGGATTGGACCGTCTATGCGATGCTCAAGGGCGGATGCCCGGTCCAGCCATCGACAGATGAATTCCGTGCAATTAACCCGGACTGCGCCAACTACAACGATGCGGTGCAGGAGCAGATTGCCACGAACCCTCCCGACGCCATCATGCTGGTCGGGACCGCAGCGGCGCCTTCGTCCCCTGCCGAAGTACTGACCCCCGGGCTCGAGGAACTGGCCACAACATGGACGGGCCAAGGCATCGACGTTGTTGCCATCCGGGACAATCCACGGTTCGACTTCAACATGGCCGACTGCGTGGTGACGAAAGGCAAAGACAACCCGGATTGCCGGCCGGCCCAGGCCAACCTGCTGGCCAGCGAGAGTCCGTTTGCGCCACTGGAGGGAAAAGTCCGCGGCATGACCTTTATGGACATGACCGACCTGATCTGTGACGGCACCAGTTGCCCGGGAGTCGTCGGAAACACCTTTGTCTATTTGGACAACAATCACCTCAGCCGCACGTACGTCGCCAGCATGTCATCCGCGTTCGCGGATCGGCTGTTGGCGGCAACCGGCTGGAAGGAACAATGACGGCGCAAACACTGACGGAAACTAACAAAGCCAGCGGCGGCAAGGCGGCCAGCAAGGAGTACCGCCCGGAGGTCCAGGGCCTTCGGGCCCTCGCCGTCCTGATGGTGGTCACGTACCACGTCTGGCTGGGCCGGGTATCCGGGGGCGTGGACATCTTCCTGCTCATCTCCGCTTTCCTGTTTACGCTCTCGTTCGTTCGCAAGGTGGAAAACGGCAGCCCCCTCAAGCTGGTCAGCCACTGGCTGCACCTCTTCAAGCGGCTGCTGCCGGCCGCCGTCGTGGTTATTCTGGGAGTCCTCATCGGGACGTGGGCCATCCTGCCCCAAAGCCGCTGGCCGGACGTCCTGGACGAGGCCTGGGCCTCCCTGCTCTACCGGCAGAACTGGCTGCTGGCTGACTCCGCCGTTGATTACTACGCCCAGGACCACTCGGGCGCGAGCCCGCTCCAGCATTTCTGGTCGCTGTCCATCCAGGGTCAGGTCTTCATTCTGTGGCCACTCGTGTTTGCGGGAGTGGCCGTGCTGCACCGGGTCCTCCGCCGGCCGGCCCTCAGCTACCGGCTGCTCCTGGCCGTTGCCTTCGGGGCGATCTTTGCAGTATCTCTTGCCTACTCCATTGACCAGACGGCCACGAACCAGGCCTACGCCTACTTCGACACCCGGACCAGGCTGTGGGAATTCGCGCTGGGCTCACTCCTCGCGTTGGCGCTGCCCTACCTGAAGCCCGAAAAAATCGTCCGGGTCATCCTGGGCTGGGCAGGCGTCGCGGCCATGGTCTCCTGCGGCCTGCTGCTGACCGTGGACCGGTCCTTTCCCGGTTTCGTGGCGCTGTGGCCCACCTTGGCTGCCGCCGCCATCATCGTGGCCGGCCAGAGCGGCAGCCGCTTCGGCGCCGACCGCCTGCTGAGCTGGAAACCGCTCGTGTCCCTCGGCGATAATTCCTACGCGCTGTACCTCTGGCATTGGCCGCTGCTGGTGCTTGCCCTCGCCGGCACCGGGATTGTGTCACCCAACCTCGTCCAGGGCCTCGCCATCGTGGCCGCTTCCGTGGTCATGGCCGTCCTCACGACCCGCTTTGTGGAGAAGCCCCTGCGTGAATGGCACTGGCCGCAGCGGCGGATCTGGCGCAACGCCGTGGTGATTGTGGCCTGCGGCGGGCTGCTCGCCGGGCCGGTGTCCCTGTGGCAGACCAACCTGATTGCCGAGGAAGCCGCCGCCGCCGCGCAGCCCAGGGAACTGACTCCCGGCGCCGCAGCCCTGGCCCCGGAAAACGCGGGCAAGCCGACGCCGGAAGCGAAGATCATCCCGGCGCCGGCTGCCATGAAGGATGAGTGGGCGGATATCGACGGGCTGTGCACGGACGGCAACGTGCCCAGTGATCCGATGCTGTCCGGATGCCTGCAGAACAGCAAGCCCGAAGTTGTCACCAAACGGATCGTAGTGCTTGGCGATTCGCACGCGCAGCAGTACATGGCCGCGCTGGGCCCCATCGCCAAGGAGCACGGCTGGGAAGTGGTCACGCTCCTGAAAGGCAGCTGCCGCTTCGGCGCGGAGTCGGCCGAGCGGGACGCGGAGTGCAATGCCTTCAACAAGGCAAGCGCGGAATATGTACTCGAGCACAAGCCGGACGCGGTGTTCACCGTTGCGTCACAGACGCACGTTGAGGCACCTTTCGAAACCGAAGTTCCGGGTTACCTTGAGGGCATCAAGCCGTTCACCGACGCCGGCATGGACGTCGTGGGCGTGCGGGACAACCCGCGCTTCGGTTTCAACATGCCGGAGTGCGTGCAGAAGCGGGGCGCCGCCGCGGAGGAGTGCAACCCGCCGCTCTCTGAATCGCTCGCCGGCTCGTCGCCGCTGGACGAATACCGCGGCAAGGTGGACGGCCTCCACCTGATGGACATGAGCGACTTCATCTGTGCGGACGGCATCTGTCCGGCCGTGGTGGGCAATGTCTACGTCTACAAGGATGACAACCATCTGACCAAGACGTACGTGCAGAGCATGATTCCCATGTTCGAGCAGCGGCTGCTCGCCGCCACCGGCTGGACCTAGCCGGCGGGTGCGGTTCCTCACATTACCGCCGCGGAATATGGGGATCGCCGCCGAGGTTCTAGAATTTATTCAATACTTCCGCACGAACGTAGCAACCCCCGCACGAAATTCTGCACAGGCCAGTCCCGTAATGACGGGCTGGTCATCAGCTGCAACCCCTACCCGTGAACCCCAGAAATTAAGGTAAGAGGCGCACTCATGACCCAGCCCGAACACAACCCGTTCGGCTTCATCGGCCTGACCTACGACGACGTCCTGCTCCTGCCCGGACACACCAACGTCATCCCGTCAGAGGCAGACACGTCCTCGCGCATTTCCAAGCGCATCTCGGTCCAGACGCCGCTGCTCTCCGCCGCCATGGACACCGTCACGGAGTCCCGGATGGCCATCGCCATGGCCCGCCAGGGCGGCCTCGGCGTGGTGCACCGCAACCTGTCCATCCAGGACCAGGCCGACCAGGTTGACCGCGTGAAGCGCAGCGAGTCCGGAATGATCACCAACCCGCTGACCATCGGGCCGGAAGCGACGCTGGCCGAGCTGGACGAGATCTGCTCGCACTACCGCGTCTCCGGCCTTCCCGTCGTGGACGAGGGCATGCGGCTGCTGGGCATCGTCACCAACCGCGACACCCGCTTCGTGCCGGAAGCGGATTTCCCGATCCGCCTGGTCAGCGACGTCATGACCAAGATGCCCCTGGTCACCGGGCACGTCGGCATCAGCCGCGAGGAGGCCTCGCACAAGCTGGCCACCAACAAGATTGAAAAACTCCCCCTCGTTGACGAGCAGGGCCGGCTCAAGGGCCTCATCACCACCAAGGACTTCACCAAGGCGGAGCAGTACCCGCTGGCCACGAAGGACGACGAAGGCCGGCTGCGCGTCGGCGCCGCCATCGGCTTCTTCGGGGACGGCTGGGAACGTGCCATGGCCCTCATCGACGCCGGTGTGGATGCCCTGTTCGTGGACACCGCCAACGGGCACTCCCAGGGTGTGCTGGACATGATCCGCCGCCTGAAGTCCGACCCCGTGGCGGCGCACGTGGACATCATCGGCGGCCAGGCCGCCACCCGCGAAGGTGCACAGGCGCTGATCGACGCCGGTGCCGACGGCATCAAGGTGGGCGTGGGCCCGGGCTCCATCTGCACCACCCGCGTTGTGGCCGGTGTGGGCGTCCCGCAGATCACCGCCATCTACGAGTCCGCGAAGGCGGCCATCCCGGCCGGCGTTCCGCTGATTGCCGACGGCGGCCTCCAGTACTCGGGCGACATCGGCAAGGCGCTGGTTGCCGGTGCCGACACCGTAATGCTCGGATCCCTGCTGGCCGGCTGTGACGAATCACCCGGCGAGCTCATCTTCGTCAACGGCAAGCAGTTCAAGAGCTACCGAGGCATGGGATCCCTTGGGGCCATGCAGACGCGCGGCAAGAACACGTCCTACTCCAAGGACCGCTACTTCCAGGCGGACGTGTCCGGCGACGACAAGCTGATCCCGGAAGGCATCGAAGGCCGGGTGGCCTACCGCGGCCCGCTGGCATCCGTTGCCTACCAGTTGGTGGGCGGCCTCCGCCAGACCATGTTCTACACCGGCGCTCCGACCGTGGCCGAACTGAAGGCACGCGGTAAGTTCGTCCGCATCACGCCGGCCGGCCTCAAGGAATCGCACCCGCACGACATCCAGATGACGGTGGAAGCTCCGAACTACGGTTCACGCTAAGCCGGCGGGCCTCGCCCGACTGTTGAGGAGGTGGGGAGTTCTCCCCACCTCCTTTTGCGTCCCGCCCATGTACATTCGATGGAGTAACACTCGATCGAATATGGGGGAACGGTATGTCGGACGGGTTTCATGGCGCAGATGTCGCCCAGCTCAGGCAGTTGGCAGGTGCGATGCGTTCAGCAGGAACCACGTTGCAGACCCAGCTGAGCACTTTCAATGCCGGCGTCGCTGCCGCGCAGTGGCCGGGC
Source organism: Arthrobacter sp. P4_H3 (assembly GCF_056400885.1). Lineage (NCBI taxonomy): Bacteria > Bacillati > Actinomycetota > Actinomycetes > Micrococcales > Micrococcaceae > Arthrobacter > Arthrobacter sp. P4_H3. The sequence continues at coordinate 76,594 of NZ_JBFUKK010000009.1, read as the reverse complement.
CCGGATGCGGTGCTTTTCCGCCACGACTGGAAGACCAGCCACAGCCGGGTTCTCCGGGACGCCGTGGTCTTTCTGAACAATGCTGCCGCCGAGCTGAGCAGGAACGCTAACGAGCAGGATGCGGCAAGTTTGGCGGTGGGAGGACCACTGTTCCCGCCGAGCTCCGCCGGCGTGCACGTCTGGAATCCCGGCCCGCTGGATCTACAGGGCAAATCAGCGGGGCAGATAAAAGACTGGTGGGCAGGGCTGACGGAGCGCGAGCGGCAGGACTTTATCCGTGAATACCCTGCTCAGGCAGGCAACACGAACGGCATTCCGTTTGATGCGAGAGTGGAAGCGAACCGCATCAATGCGCAAAACCGGATCGATTGGCTCAACCGGAACGACCCCGAGCCGTTGTTCAACCCGCTGCTCATGGATGCGGGCTATCCGCAACGGTTCACCGAGGAGCACGAAGCCCGGGAAAAGCGCCAGTCCTACCTGCAAAAAGTGGTGGACGGAGACATCAAGCTGGTCGCATACGACCCGGGCAGAAACTCCATAGTGGAGATGATCGGAGACTTCGACAGCGGCACGACCACCGCCGTGACGTACGTGCCGGGTACCTTGACGAATGAGGCCTCGTTCTACGACGGGGGACCGCAGGGCGTCCCGAGTTATCTCGTTGAGTCCGACGGGACTGGCGGAACGGTGGCCTTTGTCTACAAGGGGTCGGAGTTTCCTGACGGAAACTACGGTGAAGCGTTCCTGGTGGAAGCCAAGAGCGATCAATTCGTTGCCGACAAGTCTCCCGCGCTCCGGGACTTTCAGGCAGCCGTGGACTTGGAGAAGCCGGCATCCGCCCTGACCGCGGCCATGGGCCACAGCTGGGGGTTCCGGCTGATAGCGGGCTCGGAGAATGATGGGGCCCGTTATGACAAGGTCATCGCCTTGTCCGGGGCCGCAATGCCACCCGGCTGGAACCCAAATCATGGAACCGAATACTCCACCTTCACGTATCCGGACGGCCTGCTGACCGCGGAACTCAGCGGGGTCGTTGGTGAAAACTACCCTATGAAAGAGCCGGCCTTTGACAAGCACATCTACGCCCCGCCCGGGGGCTTCGAATGGTCGGACGGCTTGAGCTTCGAGAACCACGGCCTCATTGCGACCACCGGTCCGGATAACGAGAAGGCGCTGGAAGATGTTGAAAAGGAAATTCGTGGTAAATAACGGCAAAGCGCGCAGGACAGCATTGAACTGGCGCACGGCTGCAACTATATTCCTGTCCCTCACGCTGGCAGCGTGCGGGCAGGCGGAGAGCGGAAAAACGATGACAACGACACTCGAATCAGCCAAATCAAAGGTCATTTCGCTGCAGAAGGAAATCACGGTGATGGTTCCGGAAGATCTGGTGATCTCCCGTTTTGCCAATGACGTGTCGAGCCTGATGCGTTGCGACGGTGAGCAAAAGAAGTGGACTGGGGCCGCCGAAATCGCGCTGGCCCCCGGCATCGACCGAGAAGTCTTCCTGGACAAGGTACGGGACTCGATTGCGGGCCGCGACGGGTGGAAGGTCTCCGACGACACGGATCAGGATGGAGGCCGCCGGGTGGACATACTCCATGACGACGGAACTCACCTGCTCGTTTCGTTCCACGATTCGCCTGAGACGCTGCGCGTGGCAGGCTTCAGCGCCTGTTTTGATCTTCCCGAATACGAGTACGGCGAAAAGTACTAGCCGCACCACCCTTACTGCGTGCAGAACTAGGCTGTAGTCATGCCCGAACCACGCCATCCCGCAGAACTGAGCCCCAAGCGGGATCCCAAGCGAAAACTCGCTGTGAGGCCTTACGCCCGGGCAGTGGCACAAGTGCTGCGGGTCAGCTTCCGTGCCTCGCCGGCCGCCGTCGTGATGAAGGTGGTCGGCTCGCTGATCTCGGCGCTGCTGCCCCTGGTCACCACCTACTTTGCTGCGCTGACCACCACCGCCCTGGCTGCCGCCTATTCCGGTGATGCCGCTGCCGGCCAGCAGGCCATTATCTACGTCATCATCACGGCCGCCCTGGGCCTGTTCTGGGGCGCCTTCAGCAGCGTGGACCGCTACATCCAGCAACTCATGAGCTTCAAGGTCGGGGCGATTGTCGGCGACCAGATGTATGAGCGCTTCCTCGCCCTCGAGTTCTGGCGCTACGACGACAAGGAGACGGTTGACCTCTACGACCGCGCCAAGAGGTTCTCCGATTCCTATGCCAGGGTCCTGGACCGGATCGCCGCGATCTTCACGCAACTGGTCTCCGTGATCCTGGCGGTCGGGGCGCTCCTGCTGGTGAGCTGGTGGATCGCCGTGATCGTCCTGGTGGCCATCGTCCCCAGCGTGTACCTGCAGTTCAAGCTTTCCCGGGAACAGATTGCCCACTGGAACACGCAAGTTGATTCACGCCGCCAGCGGCGGATGATCGAGACCAACCTGCTGCGTCCCCAGCACATTGCCGAGATGCGCCTGTACGGGATCGTCGGGCATCTCATGGAGCTGCGCTCCCGTCTCAGGGATGCCGATGAGAAAAGACGGCTGGATTTCCAAAAGCGCTACATCCCCAAGCAGCTCGCGGCGGACGCCCTGCAGTACGGGGCCGAGGTCGTTTCGCTGATCTGGGTGGTGGGCCAGATCATCGCCCGCGCGCAGCCTGTGGGGCAGTTCCTGTACGTCCAACAGATCGTCAGCAGGGCGCTGTCAACGGCCAACAACCTGGTCTCTTCGCTCAGCTCCATCGACGAGGACCTGGCGAACCTCAAGGACTACGAGCTGTTCATGGCAATGCCGGTTCACTCGGAACATGCGCCGCCGCTCCTGCAGGCTCCGAAGACTGTGGAGCTGCGGGATATCCGTTTTACGTATACCGGCAGCGACATCGAGGTGATCCGCGGCATCACCATGACCATCCGCGAGGGCCAGCACATCGCCATCGTGGGGGAGAACGGCGCCGGGAAGTCCACGCTGATCCGAATTCTCGCGGGGCTCTACCGCCCCGATTCCGGGCAGGTGATGCTCGACGGCGTCGACCTCGCCGCCGTCGACGTCAAGTCCTGGCACCGCCATCTGGCGGTGCTGAGCCAGGAATTCCTCAAGTATGAGTTCGCCACGGCCGCGGAAAACATTCTTTTTGGCGATGTCGATTCGCCGCGTGACGATGAGCGGATCCGCCGGTCGGCCTCCGACGCCGAGGCCCTCGAGTTCATCAACAAGCTGCCCAACGGCCTCGACAACCACGTCAGCAACTGGATGGAGGATCCGCGCGGCCGCAAGGGCAGCGGACTCAGCGGCGGCCAGTGGCAGCGGCTCGCGATGGCCCGGAATTTCTACCGGAATGCCACCTTCATGGTCATGGACGAGCCGACGTCCGCCATTGATGCGCTGGCCGAACACCGGATCTTCACCCGGCTGTTCGCGGACCGCAGCAGCACCATCATTGCCATCAGCCACCGGCTCGCAACGATAGAGAAAGCCGACATTGTCTACATGCTCGAAGACGGGCAGATTGTGGAACAGGGGACCCACAAGGAGCTGGTGGCACTGGGCGGCCGCTACTTCCGGATGTTCGAATCCCAGCTGAGCCTCGACGCTTAGAGCGGGCCATAACTCGCGGTGCCGTAAGGGTCGCGCCACGTGGCCAGATCGTCTTCCACCGCCGTGCGTAGAACAGGGTTCGCCTGGACCCTTCGTCGGAACGACTGACGGGCCCGGCCTAATACCATCGACGGGACGAAGATGCAGGCCACGAGGAGAATCACTACGAGGAGGAAAGCGCCGATCACCGCGATGAGCGTAGTGGTTCCCCGGGAAACGATCCCGGGCAAGGCCGTTGCCAGGATCCCGCCCAGGACGGCGGCCAGTCCGGACACCATGACGAGGCCGCCGCGGGCCGAGCCTGGGCCACGGCTGATGAGTAGCCGGTCTGTATTCGGCAGTTTGACGCGTACCCGCTTCCAGAAAGATATGCCCAGCAGGAACAGGGCAGCGCCCATCAGGCCGAGGACCAGCGCCCAAGCCGGGTTGCCTGACATGACGGAGGCGAAGACGCCACCCAGGACCAGGACGGGCCCGCAGCCGATTGCGCTGCTCCAGGCTGCCGCCAAGGCGCCTTGGGCTTCGGCCAATTGCCGCAAACGGGACGGGGCATTCGGTGGACTGATCCGGGCCAGTTCCGGGGAGATCCAGTAATCGAGGGGATGCGCGGGCTGGTCGGCCGCGAAGGGACCTGAAAATGTCATGCCGGACTAGGGACCCAGCGCCTCGCGCAACCGGTGATCCACGTCTTCCGCAGAGCGGGGACTGGTATGCCCCAGCCACCGGGCGTACAACTCCTCGCGGCGGGCGAGCAGGTGACGGCGTGAATAGAGCAGCGCTGCGCATATCGGGACGGGAAAGGCCGCGAGGGCCGACAGGATCGGGAGGACTTCCGGCGATGTGCCGTTGGGCGTGAGGGTGACTAAAGCGACCACAATCGCCATCATCGCGATCGGGAGTGCGGCGGCAACTCCGGCTGCTATCCGAATTTCCTGGTCCGTGCGGGCAAAGTCCGTTGCCGGCCGCGGCGGCTTGCGCGTGAACCTCGGTCCAATGGCCAGCAACCAGCCGACGCCGGAAAAGACGAGGCCCAGGGCCGCTGTCACAAGGCCGGTTTCGGGGGACTGGCCGGTGGCTGCCGCTGCCATGGCGTACGCCAATCCCGGAATTGCGAAGACCATGCCTATCCACCAGAACAAGAACACCCGGTTGCGGCGGTGCGCATGGCCAAAGGCGAGTTTCGCAAACAACGCCGTCGCGCGGGGATCCGTGCCGGTGCCCGTCAGTCCTGTGCCCGTCAGTCCTGTGCCCGTCATTTTGGACCAGCCAGTAGGGAGCGGACCGTACCGAAAGCGCCTGACGCCATGAATTCCCCCAAATTGTTCGTGCCGGCATGTAGGCGCGGATTCCTCAGTTCAAACTATTTCATGAAGCCGGACCCCGCGATGGGGACAAGTCCCCCGTGTGCGCCGACGGCGTCGGGCGGCACCCGGAAGGAAGGGAACCGCCGGCCGCGCACTCTGCGCGGCCGGCGGTTCCGGGTTTTCTCCCAGCCAGGAGCTAGGAGGCTGTCACGGAAGTGTCATCGAGGAAGAAGTACGTCGACAGCGATGAATCCTCGACGCCCAGGAAGCGCACGGTCACGCTCTGGCCCTTGTAGGCGGAAAGGTCCAGCTGCTTCTGGACGTAGCCGGTGGACTCGTTGAGGTTGGAATACGTGGCCAGGGTGGAGGTGGTGCCGCCGCTGATCACCTGGACTTTAAGGGTGTCGTAGGCGGAGCTGGCAGTGGTTTCGTCAGACTGCACCTTCAGGTAGAAGGACAGCGAAGCGGCGGACACGGCGGAGGGGACTGCAAAGGCCTGGTCGAGCTTGTAGGACGTTGCCTGGCCCCAGCCGTTCAGGCCGGCGAAACGGGTACCGGTCCGGGCACTGGTGCCGGTCTCAAACGTGTCGGCATGATCGGAGGTCCAGGAAACCGCGCCCTCTTCAAAGCCGGGGTTCAGCAGGAGATTGCCGGACGGCGGGGGAGTGGTCCCGCCCAGCAGGCCCATGGTCTTGGTGGCGTCCGACAGTCCCGCCCCGCAGCCCGTGGTGCAGCCGCCCGGCATGGCCCGCGTTCCCTGCTTGAGTGTGGACTCAACCTGGGCCGGCGTGAGGGAGGATGTCTTGGATTTCATCAGTGCCGCCAGTCCGGCCACGTGCGGGGCGGCCATGGACGTGCCCTGGTAGTTTGCGTAGCCTGCCGAAGCCGGTGTGGTGGTGCCCGTGTTGATGGTGGAGAGGATTCCGCCGCCGGCCACCCTGACGTCGCCGCCGGGAGCTGTCAGGTCAACGGTGGCGCCGAAGTTGGAGTAGTAGGAGAGGCTGCCGCCCGGATTGCTGGCAGCCACGCTGACAACGCTGCCGCAGTTCGCCGGGCGGAACCCGGAAGCATCCTGATTGCTGTTGCCGGCCGCGACAACCACTGTGGTGCCGCGGGCAACTGCGGAATCGATGGCTGCCTGATAGGTGCTGCCGCAGGCGCCTGATCCGCCCAGGCTCATGTTGATGACCTTGGCGGGATTGGCGTTGGCCGGGATGCCCGCGACGGTTCCGCCGGCTGACCAGATGATGGCATCGGCGATGTCGGACAGTGAGCCGCCGCACTTGGCGAGGACGCGGACCGGCACCACTTTGGCGTTGGGAGCCACGCCCGCCACTCCGGTGGCGTTCCCGGTGACGGCTGCAATCGTGCCGGCGACGTGTGTGCCGTGCCAGGAACTGTTGCCGGCTGTGGCCTGGCCGCACTCGCCGGCGGCGTACCAGTCGCCCTGGTCCTGCGCGTCGGCGTCGCGGCCGTTGCCGTCGCGTGCGGCAGTGGCATCCGAGACGAAGTCATAGCCGGGCAGCACGTTCGCGTCGAGGTCGGTGTGGGCCGTGATGCCTGTATCGATGACGGCCACGGTGATGCCGGTGCCGGTGGCGACGTCCCACGCGCCGGGGGTCCGCATGCCGTTCGTGGCTGTGAAATCCCACTGTTCGCCGTAGCGCGGGTCGTTCGGCGTAAGCGCCACGGTCATGCGGGCGTCAGGTTCGACGGACTCGACCGACCCGGACGCTGCAATTTCAGTCATGAAGTCCTCCGCAGCCTGGCCGGAGAGGGCCTGATCCGCCTCAATCAGGGTTCCCCCGGTGGCCAGGGTGCGGACCTCCTTCACGGCCACACCCTGTTCCTTGGCCGCCTTGCCCCACGCGTTGGCACGGCCGTTCGCTGTGGCGTTGGCCGCGGTCTCCTTGTAGTCCACGATGAACTTGGTATAGGCCTCGCCGGCCGCCACGTCCTGCACCGTAGCTGCAGTGGCATTTTGCCCTGCAGCGGCGCGGCCGCCGCCTGCCGCGTCCCCGGCTTGAGTGGTGGCGTAGACCGGTGAACTGGCGAAGGCCAGGGTGCCGACTGCTGCGGCGAGCGACAGGGCCAAAATGCGGTGGCGCCTGATAGATGCACTTCGTGATCTTCTCAAAGGATCTGCTTTCTCGGATCGGGCACACGGGTGGCCCTGATGATGGAGTGATGGATGGTCACGTGGTGTATCAGGTGGTAACCGAGAGTAAACGTAAAGGTATTTTCATAACTTGTAAATGGTTGACAAATCATGTCAATAAAGGGTTGACTATCAGTTTCCCGGGTGGGTCCGGGGGAGTCGCCCCGCCGTATCCCGCGTGGTCAAGTAAAGTGGTCACGTGACTTATGAGATTGAGATTGGCCGTGGCAAGCGTGGGCGTCGTGCCTACTCCCTGGATGACATCGCGATCGTCCCCAACCGTCGGACGCGTGATCCCAAGGACGTTTCGGTCTCGTGGCAGATAGATGCCTACAAGTTCGACATGCCTGTTATCGCCGCGCCCATGGACTCGGCGATGTCGCCCGAGACCGCCATTGCCCTGGGCCGCCTCGGCGGACTGGGCGTGCTGGACCTGGAGGGTCTCTGGACGCGGTACGAGGACCCGCAGTCCGTGCTCGACCAGATCGGAGCGCTGGAGGATGAAACCAACAGCCCCGCCGTCACCCGGCGCATGCAGGAGCTCTACCAGGCACCCATCCAGCCGGAACTGATTACGTCCCGCCTGGCCGAAATCCGGGCCGCAGGCGTAACCGTCGCCGGCTCGCTCACCCCGCAGCGCACCCAGGAGCACTACAAGACTGTCGTGGCCGCCGGTGTGGACATCTTCGTCATCAGGGGAACCACCGTCTCGGCCGAGCACGTCTCCAAGGACCACGAGCCGCTCAACCTGAAGCAATTCATCTACGAGCTGGACGTCCCCGTGATCGTGGGCGGTGCTGCCGGCTACACGCCCGCCCTGCACCTCATGCGCACCGGCGCTGCCGGTGTTCTGGTGGGCTTCGGCGGCGGGGCCACCACCACAACCCGGCGTGCCCTCGGCATCCACTCGCCCATGGCATCGGCAATTTCCGACGTCGCCGCGGCCCGCCGCGATTACATGGACGAGTCCGGCGGCCGTTACGTTCACGTGATTGCCGACGGCGGCATGGGCTCCTCCGGTGACATCGTCAAGGCCATCGCCATGGGCGCAGACGCCGTGATGCTCGGCAGTGCACTGGCCAGGGCGGAAGAAGCGCCGGGCAAGGGCTGGCACTGGGGCCAGGAGGCCCACCACCTGGAACTCCCGCGCGGCGACAGGGTCAACGTCGGCACGGTGGGCCCGCTCGAGGAAGTCCTCTTCGGCCCCGGCCACCACACCAACGGAACGTCGAACCTGATCGGCGCCCTCCGCCGCTCCATGGCGACCACCGGTTATTCGGACCTGAAGGAATTCCAGCGGGTCGACGTCGTCGTCTCCCCGTACTCCGGAAACTGACGCTCATGCCGGTCCCGGGCTGTCCCGGGACCGGCTGCAAATGAGCCCTGCCCATCCGCATGCCTAGGAAGTAGTCTGTGAACTACGAGGTTTGATGCGGATGGAGGCTTGAAATGTTCAGTTCTTCCGGTGGTTCGTCCTTTGAACAGGGGGCCCTCGGCCCCGCCGCCAGGGAAGCATCGCTTGCGGCGCTCAAGGCGACAATGGAGCCGGGCAAGGAACTCGACATCCTCATCGTCGGTGGTGGCATCGTCGGCACAGGCGCTGCTCTCGATGCCGTCACGCGGGGCCTGAGCGTCGGCATCGTGGAGGCCAATGACTGGGCCGCAGGCACGTCGTCGCGTTCCTCCAAACTCATTCACGGCGGACTGCGCTACCTCGAAATGCTTGACTTCGGGCTCGTCAAGGAAGCGTTGCATGAACGCGGGCTGCTGCTGTCCGAGATCGCTCCGCACCTCGCCCGGCCGGTACCCTTCCTCTACCCGCTGACCAAGCCCTTCTTCGAACGGCCCTATGTCGGCGCAGGCATTGCCCTGTACGACGTTATGTCCATTTCCGGCGGGCACAAACGTGGCGTGCCGTTCCACAAGCACCTGAGCCGTCGCGGCACCCTGCGCGCTGCGCCGAGCCTGAAGGATGACGCCTTCGTCGGTTCCATCAGGTACTACGACGGGCAGGTGGACGACGCCAAGTATGTGGCCAACCTGATCCGCACCGCCGCGCACTACGGCGCCCACGCCGTCAACCAGACGGCGGTAGTCGATTTCCTGCGCGAAGGCGAGCGGGTGGTGGGCGCCAAGGTGGTCAACCGCGAGGACGGCTCCACCTTCAGCATCCGCGCCAAGCAGGTCATTAACGCAACGGGCGTGTGGACCGACGAAACCCAGGCCATGGTGACGGACCGCGGGCAGCTGAAGGTGCGCGCTTCCAAGGGCATTCACCTCGTAGTGCCGCGCGACCGCTTCCAGTCAACCGTCGGACTGATCCTCCGGACCGAGAAGTCAGTGCTCTTCGTTATCCCTTGGGGCCGGCACTGGATCATCGGCACCACCGACACTGACTGGCACCTGGACAAAGCCCACCCGGCGGCGTCCAGCAAGGACATCGACTACATCCTTGAGCACGTCAACAAAGTGCTCAAGCGGCCCCTGACCAGGGAAGACGTGGAAGGCGTCTACGCCGGGCTGCGTCCGCTCCTGGCCGGCGAGAACGACTCAACCGCCAAGCTTTCCCGCGAGCATGTGGTGGCCCACCCGGTGCCGGGACTCGTGGTGGTGGCCGGCGGAAAGTGGACCACCTACCGCGTCATGGCCAAGGATGCCGTCGATGAGGCCACCCGGAGCATGGACGAACGCGTGCCGCCGAGCTGCACTGATTCCATCCCGCTGCTCGGAGCCAACGGCTTCAAGGCGGCCTGGAATCGCCGGACCCGGACGGCCGAGGAGTCCGGCGTGCATGTGGCCCGGATTGAACACCTGCTCAACCGGTACGGCTCCATGGCCTCCGAGGTCCTGGCGATCATCAAGGAAAACCCGGCACTGGCCGAGCCGTTGCCGGGCGCCGACGACTACCTCCAGGCCGAAGCCGTCTACGCGGCCACGCATGAGGGGGCCCGTCACGTGCACGACGTGTTGACGCGCAGAACCCGTATTTCCATAGAGTCCTGGGACCGGGGTGTGTCCGCCGTCCCGGTTGTCGCTAAGCTGATGGGAGAAATTCTTGGCTGGAGCGATGCGCAGCGCGAAAGCGAAATCAAGCATTACCTTGCCCGGGTGGAAGCCGAACGGCTCAGCCAGGAGCAGCCTGACGATGAATCTGCCGACGCCGCGCGCCTGGGCGTCGAGGACATCGTCCCGTTGCGGTGACAAGGTGGATGACTGACGCGCGCCTCCTGCCTCACTGAAGGGACACCTCTTGGCGGAACCACTGGACCGGTACGATGCCGAACTCACCACACCGGACATGGTGATTCTCGAGCTTGATGCCGCTGACAAGGCGGACGCGGCAACCCAGCTCGCGGAACGGCTCTATGCGGCGGGGCGCGTAACGGACCTCGAAGGCTTCCTGAAGCACGTCAATGCCCGTGAGCACCAGCTCGCCACCGGGCTGCCCGGCGGAGTCGGACTGCCGCATGCCCGCAGCGAGTTCGTGTCCCGGACTTCCATCGCCGTTGGGATCACAAAATACGGCAGGGCCCTGGACTTCGGTGCGACGGACGGACCGGCAACCGTGATCCTGCTGATCGCGACGCCGGCAAGTTCGTTCTCCGACCACCTTGAGGTTCTCGCGACGCTGGCCCGCTCGCTGTCAAAGGAATCATTCCGGGAATCCCTGCGCCGCGCTTACGATGCCGAAGTCATCGCCGAGCTCATCAACTCAAGCCTGGTGTTCTTCGACCACTAAAAGGGATCCGGCTGCCCCCCAATAGCGCGAACGAACACTTGAGGCCCGGCGAAGGGCCTCAAGTGTTCGTTCGCGCTAACCGCGGTTCGTTGTTCTACGCGAGGACGAAGTACGGTTAATGTGTGTTGAAAACTGCCCTCAAACCCCGCTGGATCGCAGGCCTGGTCTTTGCGATCGTCATTTCCGGGGTTTTTGTGCTGCTCAGCCAGTGGCAATTCGGTCGATCAACCCAGCCTGAAGCCCCGGTTTCGACCGGGACCGAAGACACCAAGCCGCTTGTTTCGGTGCTGCAGCCGGGTGATTTCTTTCACGGCTCCGCGGCCGATCAAATGGTCGCGGCCGCAGGGTCCTACGATCCCGACAAGCAGGTTCTGGTGCCGGGCCGGCTCCACGACGGCGCTACCGGATACTGGGTGGTGTCCGCCTTTTCGGTCCAGGATGCCCCTGTGCTGAGCGGTGTTGCTGCGTCACCCGGGACCTGGATCCCGGTGGCCCGCGGGTGGGTGGCCGATCCCGCGGACGCGAGCCCGCCGCCGTCGGGCACTCTTGAACTGACCGGACGGCTCCTGCCGTCCGAGGCCCCGCTGCCCAACACGGCCCCGGGACCCGGACGCGCCACTGCCGTATCCGTGGCCGAACTCATCAATGTCTGGGACATCAGCAGCTATCCGGGGTTTGTGGCGGCCACATCCGAGGTCGTCGGTGGCGCCGACGTTAGCGCTTCGGCCGTCAGCGGCGAGCTGAAGCCCCTGCGCATCGGCCCGCAGCCGCCGCCGCAGCAAGTGAACTGGCTTAACCTGTTCTACTCCGTGGAATGGATCGTGTTTGCCGGGTTCGCCCTGTTCATCTGGTGGCGCATGGTGAAGGATGACTACCGCCGCGACCTCGAGGACGAGCTCGACGACGAGGACGACGAGCACCACCAGCACACCGAAGAAGCACCGCAGTCAGCACAGCAGCCCAACCCGTCAGAAAAATCCAGCACGTCTGAACAAAAGGTACAGCCATGATCGATCCCAAGCCGGCCATCCAGCCCCAGCAGTCCAAGACCAGCGGATCAGGCACCGTGAAAAAGCGTCGGTTCGGCGGGACGGAAGCCCAGATCCGGTCCGCCCTGAAGTTCTATAAAGTCATGGCATACCTGACCGGTGCGATGCTCCTCCTGCTCTGCGCCGAACTGGTTGCGCGGTACGCCTTCGGCCAGTACCTGTTCGCAGGCGGAACCAACGCGGTCACCGGCCAGCCGTTCGGCTTCGGGTTCGCCGACGCCGAGCCGCAGGGCGTGCTCGGCGGAGTGAACCTCTCGGTGGCTGTGCTGATTGTCCACGGCTGGATGTACGTCGTGTACCTGATGTCCAACTTCCGCCTGTGGTCGCTGATGCGGTGGCCGTTCGCGAAACTGATCCTCCTTGCACTGGGCGGCGTGATTCCGTTCCTGTCGTTCATCGTGGAGAAGAAGTTCCACGCCGACGTGGAAGCCGAGCTCGCTGCGAATCCGCAGGCGTCCAAGCGCTACTGACCGGACCCGGGTCCTGCCGGCGTTCAGGCGGTGTCTGCACGGTGCCCGCACCGGCGTTGGTGTGAGATCCCTAACGCACGGGGTCCATTCGGGCCGCGGACGGCTGTCTCAACGTGCGACTCGGCAGGCGCCCAAGTAGTCTAGGACGGTGACTACTCCCACTGCATCCCAGACTTCCCAGAAGCCGGTGCTGGTTGTTGACTACGGTGCCCAGTACGCGCAGCTGATTGCCCGCCGCGTCCGGGAAGCGAATGTGTATTCGGAAGTGGTTCCGCATACCTACTCCACCGAGCAGCTCCTGGCCAAGAACCCCGCCGCCATCATCCTTTCGGGTGGCCCCTCCAGCGTGTACGCGGAAGGGGCGCCGAGTGTTGGTGCCGACCTGTTCGAAGCCGGGATCCCCGTCTTCGGCATCTGCTACGGCTTCCAGGCCATGGCCAATGCGCTGGGCGGGAAGGTGGACAAGACCGGCCTGCGCGAGTACGGCTCAACGCAGACCACCATCCTCGGCGAGGGCCGCTCCGTCCTTGAGGGGATGCCGCAGGACCAGAAGACCTGGATGAGCCACGGCGACTCCGTGCACGAGGCGCCGGAAGGCTTTGAAGTGCTGGCCACCACCGCCGGCGCCGAAGTGGCAGCCTTCGCGAACGAAGAGAAGTGCCTCTACGGCGTGCAGTGGCACCCGGAGGTGAAGCACTCGGCGTACGGCCAGCAGGTCCTCGAGAACTTCCTGTTCAAGGGCGCCAAGCTTGAACCGAACTGGACCACGGGGAACATCCTCGAGGAACAGGTTGACCGTATCCGCAAGCAGATCGGTGACGCCAGGGTTATCTGTGGCCTCTCCGGCGGCGTCGACTCCGCAGTGGCGGCTGCCCTGGTCCAGCGCGCGGTGGGCGACCAGCTGACCTGTGTTTTCGTGGATCACGGCCTGCTGCGCGAAGGCGAAGCGGAACAGGTTGAACGCGATTTTGTGGCAGCCACCGGCGTCAAGCTCTACGTCGCCAACGAGCAGGAACGGTTCCAGGCAGCCCTGGCCGGGGTCAGCGATCCCGAGACCAAGCGCAAGATCATCGGCCGCGAGTTCATCCGTGCGTTCGAGGAAGCCGAACTGGCCATCATTGCCGAGGCTGCTGCGCACGGCGAAAAGATCAAGTTCCTGGTGCAGGGAACGCTGTACCCGGACGTCGTCGAATCCGGCGGCGGCGAAGGTGCAGCCAACATCAAGAGCCACCACAACGTGGGCGGCCTGCCGGAAGACCTGCAGTTCGAGCTCGTCGAGCCGCTTCGTGCGCTGTTCAAGGACGAGGTCCGCGCTGTCGGCGCCCAGCTGGGACTGCCGCAGGAAATCGTCGGCCGCCAGCCGTTCCCGGGTCCGGGCCTCGGCATCCGCATCGTCGGCGAAGTGACCAAGGAACGTCTGGACCTGCTCCGCAAGGCCGACGCGATCGCCCGTGCCGAGCTGACTGCCGCCGGCCTGGACAACGAAGTGTGGCAGATGCCGGTAGTGCTGCTGGCGGACGTCCGCAGCGTAGGCGTCATGGGCGACGGACGCACCTACGGCCACCCGATCGTGCTTCGTCCCGTGTCGTCCGAGGACGCCATGACCGCCGACTGGTCACGGCTTCCGTACGACCTGCTCGCGAAAATCTCCAACCGCATCACCAACGAGGTGGAAGGCGTCAACCGCGTGGTGCTGGACGTGACCAGCAAACCGCCGGGAACCATCGAGTGGGAATAGCACTTTGAGTGGCCGGTCTCAGCAATGAGGCCGGCCACTTTGCTTTATTCACGCTAAATCCGGCGCAATTTTGCCCTGTCCCAGTGTTGCGGGCTCTCACTGGGCCCCGATTCGGGCTACGCTCGAAAGTATGCCGGTATGGTCCAGGGCGTCACGTGCAAGCGCAGAAAAGAAGGCAGTAGTGTCAGTTGGTCAAGGCCTCACAGAGGGCTCCGAGGAGCTCAGGAAGTGGCTGTCGGGGCTTAAGCCGGTCACCGGAGCAGACACGATGCTGCGCTTCACCAAGACGCCGGAAGGGTCCATCGACCTCACGCATGCCCATCCGTCCGGTTTGGCCCAGCTCATGGCGGGACGGCGTACGCGCCTGTCCACGCTGATCCGCGACCACGATCAGTACGTTGTCGCCGCGAGGGCTTCGCGCAACCTCCGCTCCAAGATTTTCGAACTCGGGAACGACCGCGGCATCGATGCAGGCTACTTTTCGGCCGGGACGGTGTCCTGGACATCGGCTGTCGGCGGAAAGCCCCAGCGGGTGTCTGCGCCGGTGATGCTCACCGCGATTTCCCTGACCGTCCGTCCGGGCGAGGATGACTACGAGCTCCAGCTGACTGAGCAGGCCCACATCAACCCGGCTCTCATCCGGCACCTGAAGAGCATCCACGGCATCGTGTTCGACGTCAACGCCGTGACCCGGATGGCCTACAGCACGGCCCGGTTCGATCCCCTGCCCGTCCTGGACCGCCTGGGCACGCTCATCAAACCCATTCACGGGGCCGACGTCGAGCACAATCTGCTCGTTTCAACGTTTGCGGACCTTTCCGGGAACCTCGACGACCCGTGGATCAACCAGAACAATGCCGTAGTGGCAGCCCTGGCCCGCGCCGCCGCCGGGGAAGCCGTGGAGGTTGCCGAACTGGCGGAAGACCGTTTCCAGGACATCGACCAGCGGGATCCGGCCGACGAGCTGCTGCTGCTCGATGCCGACGCCGACCAGCAGTATGTGGTGGACGCCGTGCGCGCCGGAGACTCCCTCGTTGTCAGCAGCCCGCCGGGAACGGGCCAGACCCAGACCGCCATCAACACTATCGGCGCGCTGGTGGACGAAGGCAAGACCGTCCTGGTGGTGGGCGACCGCCGTGCCAGCCTCAGCGAGATTGCCGGCCAGCTGGAGACGCTCGGCCTGGAATCCATCCTGTTTGCGCTGTCCGGAACGGCGTCGCCCCTGCAGCTCAAGGGTCAGCTGGTGCGTGCCATTGTGCGGAATGAGAAGTCACTTCAGCCCCAGCTCGAAAACCTGCACACCACACTGGCTGAGCACCGGCACGCGCTCATGGACCACGTGGCATCCTTGCACAACGTTCGCCAGCGGTGGGGGTGCTCGCCTTATCAGGCCATGCAGTCGCTGGCTGAGCTGACGTCCATCCAGCCAGCTCCCGCAACGACCGTGCGGTTGAAGCGAAGCGTCCTGGACAACATCCGGGACCGTGAGGAACTGGCCGGCCGCCTGCACCGGGCCGCCGAACTCGGCAGCTTCAGCCGGGCATCCACCACCAGCCCCTGGCACGGCGCACGGCTCCTGACCCGCAAGGAAACGGAGGAGGCGCAGGAGGTTGCGCGCTCGGTTGAGAAGAACCTGCCGGTGCTCCGCAACCACATGAAGGAGGTGGCAGAGCACGCCCAGATCCGCCTCGGTGCCACCTTCGCGGAGTGGGGCGCCCAGCTGGAGCTGCTGATGGCCGTTCGGGAGAGCCTGGACAAATTCACTCCGGATATCTTTGACAGGCCGGTCCACGACCTCATCTCCGCGACCGCCACGTCCCCGTGGCGTCGTGAGCGGAACATCGAGATGCCGTCCATGCAGCGTTCGCGGCTGCGCCGTGTCGCCAAGGAATACGTCCGTCCCGGCGTGCACATTTCCGACCTCCACAGTTCACTGGTGCTGGTCCAGGAGCAGCGGGCGCTTTGGGCGGGCTACGCGACCACGCAGCGGCACCCTGCAGTGCCGTCCGGCCTGGGCGAAGTGAACGTGATGTACCGCAGCCTTGAGCGTGAACTGCTCCAGCTGGGTGCGGCCTTGAAGTACACCGCCGCCGGCGGCGACCTCCAGCACACGCCGTATGAAGAACTAATGGGGCGCCTGGAGCGGCTGGTGGCGGACACCAGGACGCTCAAGACGCTTCCGGAGCGGACGCTGCTCATTGAGAGCATGCGTGAGCACGGGCTTGGGGAACTGCTCGCCGACCTGGCTGACCGCGAAGTACCCGCGGAGTCCGTCGCGTCGGAGCTGGAACTCGCCTGGTGGCAATCCGCCCTGGAAGCGATGATCAGCGGCGATGACTATCTGGCAATGTCCGACGGCGATGCCCTCCGGCAGCTCGAAGCCGAGTACCGTCTGGCGGACAATGCGCACATCGCGAGCGGGGCGGCACGGCTGCGGTGGGCCCTCGCCGAGCGCTGGCGCGCCGGCATCGGCGAAAACCCCCGCCAGGCCGACCTGCTTCGCAGCCTCCTGAAGGACGGCAGGGTCACCCTGGCCGCCCTCACGGCACAGGCCCCCGCGCTGGTTCCCATGCTGGTGCCGGTATGGTCCGTCAGCCCCTACCTCATGACGGGTTTGTTGCCCGCGGAGCAGAAGTTCGACGCCGTGGTCATCCTCGATGCTGAAGCGACGTCCCTGCAGGCAGTACTTCCGGCGATCGCCCGGGCAAGTCAGGTCATCGCGTTCGGCGACGACAAGATCGCAAGCCCCCGCACTTTCACCGTGGGCGTCGAGCGGCTCGCTGCGGGCGAGACCGCCCACCAGAGCGTTGAGAGTGCCTACACCGCGTTGTCCGCAGTGCTGCCCACTCGGAGGCTGACTTCCGTGTACCGGGCAGTCGACGAAGACCTCGTGCTGCAGCTGAGCAAGAGTTTCTACGGCGGCCGCCTGCGCAGGCTTCCCGAGGGACAGACAGCCACCGGACTGGACCGTGCCCTGCTGGTGGAGTACCTGCCGGACGGCACCGGCCTTCCGAGCGCCGACCAGGAAGGCGTGGAATCGGCGGTCGCCGAGGTGAACCGGGTGGTTGGCCTCGTGTTCGAGCACGCCCGGCTGCGGCCCCGGACCTCGCTCGCCGTGGTTACGGCGAGTCTCCGCCACGCTGCCAGGATCGGTGAGGCCATCCGGTTGCAGCTGCCCAACTACCCGCTGCTGGCAAGCTTCTTCACGGCCGGAACCGAATCCTTCCGTGTGGTGGATTTGGAACGCGCCCAGGGCCTGGTCCGCGACCACGTGATCTTTTCCCCGGGGTACGGCCGCACGCCGCATGGCCGCGCGCTGCACAATTTCGGTCCGTTGTCCGCCGAAGGCGGGAGGGAGAAATTCGCGCTGGCCATGACCCGTGCCCGGCGTTCCCTGCACGTACTGAGCTGCTTCAAACCGGAAGACCTGGACGTCAGCCGCCTCAGCCACGGCGCCGTCGACTTTTATGAACTCCTTGACCGTGAGATTGCCGGCAACACTGATCTCGGGACCCCTGCGTCCCGTGCAGCCGCGAGCGAGCAGGCACTGGGTGCCGACCCCCTCGTGGCCGACCTGGGCGACAGGCTGCGTGCCCGCGGCGCCAGGGTCTGGCACCAGTACGACGGCGTTATTGACGTGGCTGCGGCCGCGGACCCGGTGAATTCCATCGGTCAGGATGATGCTGAAATCCCCAGGCCTGTGGCAATTGAGTCCGACGGCACGGAGCAATACCGGCGAATGAGCGTGCGGGAACGGAGCAGGCTGCGTCCGCAGCTGCTGGAACGGCTGGGCTGGCGTTACATGCCTCTCTGGACCATCGAAGTGTTCACTGACCCTTCCGCTTGTGCCGACCGGATCGGCGGCTACTTGGGCCTGGAGAAGCCGGCAGTCTCCGGATTTGCACCCGCTTCGCAGGGGTTCTTCGAGGACGATGTGGACAATCTGACGCTCACCAGCGCCGAGCGGGGCAGCGAGGCCTCCCAGGCGGACGCATCCGGGACCGGGCCTCGCGACGAGGACCGCAGCGGGTCCGGGAGCGTGGCATCGACGGGCAATCCCTCGGTACCCTTGGAACAGGGCGGCGCTGCCGGGGATGAGCCCATCAGTGCCGGACCCGGTTCAGTGGAGTACAGCAAGGAAGACGGCATGGACACGAACAGCAGTGAAGCAGGCAACCAGGGCGGCGTCCGCGGCTCGAGTGCCGATGGGGCCAACCGGAGCCGCCAGACCGCGGATGCCGTGGTGCCGGCCGGAGTGCTGCCGAACAAGGCCGCTGAGGACGATCCGAAGCGCTGGGGCGATCACGCCTCGGATTACGACCATGATGCATGGCTTCAGGAGCAGAAACCGCCGCACTGGGGCTGACGGGCGTGCTCCTCGGGAGCGGGCCGGCCGTTGACCGGTTAGCCCGGCGCTCCCACGAGCACGAAGAAGAGTTTGCCCTGGGTTGAGGCGCCGGCAAGTCGGCGGGCCTGGTCGGGATTCGCGGCGACCACCATGAGCCCCTCGGTTTCTGCCGTGCCCAGCCACTGGCCGGTCTGTCCGCCCTGTCCGGAGGTCCACAGGACCGGGACAGCGGCCGCCAGCACCTCCGATTCCGCCGCCTGGCCGTAGTCGGTGCCGTTGGTCATGACGATGTTGACCAGCTGGCCGGGTGCCACCAACTGGATGGACGACGGATCGGCCATCCTCAGGGGCACCGCCGCCGAGCCGGGTGCGGTGCCCGTCAGCAGCCCGGGTCCCAGTATCTGGGTGTCGGAGATCAGCTGGCCTTTTCGCAGCGGGGTTGCGAGCTGTTTGCCCTGGATCGCGGCGGTGTCAGTGAAGGCGCCGGCGGGAATCATCCCGGGCGGTACCCTGACGGCCACCACCTCATTGCCGGAGAGGGTTGCTCCGGCAGGAAGGTCCCTGGCTGAGGCCATGGCGGTCACTGTCTGGGCGGGTGCCGGTGTCAGTTGCTGGACGGCGATGCCGGCGGCGGCGCACAGCAGGAGCGCGACGGCGAGCCTGCGGTTGCGGTTGAGCCCGGCAGCGAGGCGACGCCTGGCAGATGGTCCCGGGCGGCCAGGGCGTCCTGACCGAAAGCCGTGCCGGCGCGACGAAAATCCGTTGGTGCGGAGCGTGGATGGCATACCGACACGCTAGAAGGGTCCGCGTGCTGCGGACAGCCTGATGAAGTCCTATGTGGACAACCCGTTGTTGCGGTCGGGGCCGGTGGGTTGCGGCAGGGGAGTCGGGCGGTTCCGTCAGCTGGCGGCTGCGGCTGCGGCGGCCGGTGCGGGAGCCGCCGCCGGGGCGGGTGAGACGCTACTGCCCTTGGTGTCACGGGAGTCGGTCCGGTAAAAGCCTGAGCCCTTGAAAACGACGCCGACGCTGTTGAACTTCTTGCGGAGCGTCCCCTCGCACTCGGGGCAGGACGTGAGGGAGCTGTCGGTGAACGACTGCACGATCTCGAAGGCGTGGCTGCAGTCCTTGCAGGCATATGCATACGTGGGCACTGGAAATCCTCCTCTGGGACAAACGAACAGGTCCCGTGCTGCCTGGCGCGGTTCACTGCCGATATTTCCATCGGCGTGTTCCGTCCCTTAGCAGTCGCAGGGCCTGAGTGCCAATTCTATCATCAGCGGCAGGGGAGCATTACATCAGCTGTGTGAGGCCTGACGGGGTGACTGCAACCGGAACGCGGCGGTCATAGGACTCTGCGGCGATGCTGCCGGCCTGAAGGACCTCGCTGTCGTAGACCACAGCTGCCGCGGGCACCGGCAGTCCCTCTGCCTCGAGCCCCGCCAGGAACTTGTCGTAGTAGCCGCCGCCCTGGCCGATCCTGTTACCCGACAGGTCCACGGCGGTGGCGGGGACGAAGATCCCGGCCACGTCGCGCATGACCTCAATGCCGTGCTGCTCTCCGACGGGTTCCTCGATGGGTGCGTAACTGCTGCGCACAAATTCGGTGGCCGGAGTCCAGTAAACCCAGGTAAGGGTGAGCGACGGCCCGCAGACCGGCAACAGCACCCTGTGCCCGGTCCCGTGAAGCGCGGCGATGAGCGGGAGGGTCGGAGGTTCGAATCCCACTCCCAGGTACGCGGCAAAAGTGCTGCGCTCACCTGCCGCAACCATGGTGGCCCATTGGAGTCCGTGGCGGGCGATGCCGGCGCCGGCGGCTTCCAGCCCGGCGGCGGAGGCAGCGGCACGTTCTGTTCTGTGGGCGGAGCGGATCTCTTCTTTCGATGGCATCAGCGGCTGTCCTTCCATGCCCGGAGGCCTCAGTGCGGGGCGAAACCGGGCGGTCCGTGCAATTACCCAATGTTTGGTCCCTGACGTTAGATTAGTCCAGTGACTACCACCAATACTTCCGTCCGCAAGGCTGTCATTCCTGCTGCGGGTCTCGGCACCAGGTTCCTCCCGGCCACCAAGGCCATGCCCAAGGAAATGCTGCCCGTAGTGGATAAGCCCGCGATCCAGTACGTCGTGGAGGAAGCGGTCCACGTTGGCCTGAACGACATTCTCATGATCACCGGCCGGAACAAGCGCGCCCTGGAAGACCACTTCGACAGGGTTCCCTCGCTGGAGGCAATGCTGGAAGCCAAGGGCGACACCACCAAGCTCGAATCCATCCAGGCTGCCAGCAACCTCGGCGACATCCATTACGTCCGCCAGGGCGACCCCATGGGCCTTGGCCACGCAGTGCTGCGGGCCAAGCAGCACGTTGGCTACGAGCCCTTCGCCGTACTGCTGGGCGATGACCTCATCGACGCCCGGGACGAACTGCTGAGCACCATGATCGAGGTCCAGGCCAAGACCGGCGGTTCCGTGGTTGCGCTCATCGAGGTTGAGCCGTCCCAGATCAGCGCGTATGGCTGCGCCGACATCGATGAAACTGACATGAACGGTTTCGTGCGGATCAGGAAGCTCGTGGAAAAGCCCGACGTCGATGAAGCGCCGTCGAACCTGGCCGTGATCGGCCGCTACGTCCTGCACCCTGCCGTCTTTGACGTCCTCGAACGCACCGAACCGGGCAGGGGCGGGGAAATCCAGCTCACTGATGCACTCCAGGAACTTGCTGCGGGAACCGGTGAGGGTTACGGCGTCTACGGCGTTGTGTTCCGCGGCCGCCGCTATGACACCGGTGACAAGCTTAGCTACCTCAAGGCCTGCGTCCAGCTCGCCTGCGACAGCGATGACCTCGGCCCAGGGCTGCGTGAATGGCTGCCGGAATTCACTTCCTCGCTGGTCAAGTAACGGCCCATGCGGGGCAGCATCTGGCCGGTGACGCTGGAGTGTGGTGACCTTGTGCTGCGGCCCATCCGGTACCGCGACCGTAAGGAATGGATGGCGGTCCGGTCCCGCAATTCCGAGTGGCTGGCTCCGTGGGAGGCGTCCAACCCGGCCCCCGGAGGGGCGCTTCCCGACTACCGGCAGATGGTCAGGTCCCTCAACGCGCAGGCGGCCCAGGCCACGGCATTGCCGTTTGTGATTACCGAGCGGACGCCGGGGCAGCGCAATCCCGTTATTGTTGGGCAGCTGACGGTGTCCTCAATCATCTGGGGCTCGGCGATGATGGCAACGCTGGGCTACTGGGTGGACAGGTCGTGTGCCGGCCGGGGAATTGCTCCCACGGCTGTGGCCATGGTTACTGATCACTGCTTCGGCACGCTCGGGCTGCACCGGATGGAAATCAACATCCGGCCCGAAAACGCACCCAGCCTGAGGGTGGTAGAGAAACTTGGTTTCCGTGACGAAGGATACCGGCCACGGTTTCTGCACATCAACGGGGAGTGGGCAGACCACCGGTCGTTCGCCCTCACCGCCGAGGAAGTTCCCGAAGGGCTGCTGGCCAGATGGTTGAGAAACCGCCCGTCCTGACGCGCTCCCGCTGCCCTTCCTGCGTCGGCCCTGACGGTCGGCTGCTGTGTCCTTCGTCATAAATCCATTGATTTGCCACCTGCCCCGCGACACACCGGAGGTAATGCGAGTGCGGGGGGCGAAATACTCATACGGTTTTGATTGTGGACTTCCCCCTTAGCAGCTCAGTGATCCTTGTGGTCGCTGTCGTGCTCTGGATTGTTTGGGTGGCCCCGTATGTACTCCGGAACCGCCGGCACCAGCTGCAGCCCGCCGTCGAGCTGATGCCCGAACTCAACTTCGCTGAACCCGCAACCCCCCAAGCCGGAAACGTCATGAAAATGGCCGCCCAGCAGGAGAAATCAATGGAAACCAAGCAGGCCACCGGATCCGCCCAGGGATCCCTGACCCCCGCCGCCGGCCCGGGGCCGGCGAAGGCGCGTCAGGGTGTACTTAGGATCCGTTACGGACGATGTGCGATCGCGCTCATGGCGCTCGTGTCCCTGCTGACCGGGATCGTATCGGGTGTCCTCCTCCTGTTCGGGGTTGGTTGGTCGTGGCTGCCTGTTGTGTCCCTCCTGACGGCTGTCGTGGCTGTGGCGTCGCTTCGGCGGCTGGCGGTGCGGGACCGGCGCGTCAGGATGAATGCGGCCTTCCGAGCGGCAATGACTGCCCCGGAGCGCCAGATGCGCGCTGCTGTCCCGCGTCCCACCCGGGAACCGGCCGTGGACGCCCCGGAAAGCCAGCTGTTCGACGCTGAGGCGGGCAACAAGCCCAAAGTAAAACCCCTGACGGCCCAGGAACTGCGTGAAGCCGCCCTCGCCGAGGCCAAGGCCTCCGGCGATACCGCCCTGCGGACCGCCACTGCACCGGGATCTGCGATCAGCACTGAATCCAGCTGGGAACCGGTTGACGTTCCCAAACCCACCTACGTCGAGGCCGCCAGAGCCGAACGTGCAGCCCCTGAGCCGCTTGACCTGCCCGAAGCCCCGAAGGCCGCCGGGAAACCGTCCCTCAAGCAGGGGCCGGCGGCGGCTCCGGCTGCCGGCGCAGCCTCGACCAAGCCCCTGACCAAGGCGCAGAGTGCCTTGAGCAACCTGGACGACGTCCTGCAGCGCCGCCGCGCCTGAGCGTGAACTCTAGCCCCGCAGCATGACCCACATCTGCGTTGCCGGCGGTGCCGGACAGGTTGGCCGCGATGTGGTTGCCCAGGCGCTGACGGTGGGCCACGAGGTGTCCGTCATCAGCCGTAACCCGCCGAATTCCCGCACTTTAGGGGACGACGACGGCGCCACCTACTTCCGTGCGGACGTCACCACCGGCGAGACATTCGGGAGCTGGCTGGCGAAGCAGGCAGATAGTTTGTAGCCTAGGGACACCGGTTTGCCTGTTCCTGGGAAACATCCCAAGGAACGGCGGCGGCCCGGGGGCTATAGCTCAGTTGGTAGAGCGCTTCGTTCGCATCGAAGAGGTCAGGGGTTCGAATCCCCTTAGCTCCACAGAATCAGCTCCCTGATCCGGCGCCTGCGCCGGGTGAGGGAGCTTTCTGTTTGCCGGGCCGGCCCTGCGCGCCCACGCACCACCCCTCGAGAGGACAGCAATGAGCCTTATCCGGCTGCACGACGTCAACGTGCGATTCGACAATACCCAGATCCTGCGCGAGGCGTACTTCCGCCTGGAACCGGGTGACAGGGTGGGGCTCATCGGCAAGAACGGTTCCGGCAAGACCACCATGCTCCAGCTGATCCTTGACCGGATCACGCCGGAATCCGGAACCGTCACCGTGGAACAGGGAACCACAGTCGGTTACTTTTCGCAGTTCTCCGAACTGAACGGGGAGTCAACCATTACCGACGTCCTGGACGGGCTGTTCGTGGAGATCAAGGCCATCGAAGCCGAACTGGCCTCCATCGATGCTGCCATCGCAGGGGATCCCGCCGCAGCAGAACTCGACCGGCTGATCTCCCGCCAGGCCGAACTGTTCGAGGATATGGACCGCCTGGACGGCTGGGACTACCCGCGGCGCATCGACAAGGTCCTGACGACGCTGGGGTTCAGCGACGCCCACCGGCTCTGCGCCATCGACGAGCTGTCCGGCGGCTGGCGCAACCGTGCCGCCCTGGCGAAGATCCTCCTGGAGGATCCCGATGTCCTGCTGTTGGACGAGCCCACCAACTTCCTGGACGTGGCCGGCGTCGAATGGCTCGAGGGCTGGTTCCGGGATTTCAAGGGCGCGGCGATCATCGTCTCGCACGACCGGAAGTTCCTCGACGCCGTGGTCACCCGGATTATCGAAGTGGAAAATTTCCACCTGCACGAATACCCCGGCAACTTCGGCGAATACATCGTGCAAAAACAATTCCGCCTCAAGACCCTCGAGCAGCAGTTTGTGCACGAATCCGAGCTGTTGGCATTCGAGGCTGAGGGCATCGCCGACCGCCGCGAGGCTGCCAAAGCGGCCAGCCGCGGGCTTGGCAACCAACTGGCAAAAATCAAGAAGTCCCGCACACCCCGTCCCGTGGACCAGATCGTCACCGAAATCTACGGCGGCCTGCACGTCAAAGACGTCCTCTGCCGCGTGGAAGGGCTGGGCAAGTCCTACGGCGACAAGGCACTCTTCTCCGGCCTGGGCTTCGAGATCAGGCGCGGCAACCGGATCGTGGTCCTGGGCTCCAACGGCAGCGGCAAGTCAACCCTCCTGAAGGTGCTGACCGGCGAGGAACAGGCGGACACCGGCGTCGTCTCCTGGGCCAAGGGACCCGGCTTCGTTTCCTACAACCGGATGCTCGAGGAACTCGACGACGCCGACACCGTGTCGCATGCCGTCAACGCGCTGCCGGACAGCCTGGCCTTCAGCGCCACCAAGAAATCAGTCAACCGGTTCCTGGCGATGTTCCAGTTCTCCGAGGCGGACCTCAAACAGAAAATCGGAAACCTCTCCGGCGGGCAAAAGGCGCGCGTCGCCATGGCCCAGTGCCTGCTGTCCGGCGCCTCGGTCCTGCTGCTGGATGAGCCCACCAACCACCTGGACCTGTCCAGCACCCAGGTCATGGAGCGGGCGCTCCTGCATTTCCCCGGAGCCGTGGTGGTGGTCAGCCACGACCGGTTCTTCAGCGAGAAGATCGCCAACCGGTACCTCGTTTTCGGTGCTGACACGGCGCTGCCCGGCGAGGTCGAGGTGCGCGCCGCCTGACCGCTGGCCGGGACCTGCCCGCCGGCATGCAATACGCCTTGACGGCCGCAGGCGGGGAGGAGCAGAGTGATGGTGCTGCGACTGGGGGGCAGATGTGTGATCTCCGGGAACCAGGTTCGTCACGGTTCCTCCACCACATCCGCGATATATCTTCAGGCAATGATGAGGAGCACCCTCATGCGCAAGAGAATCCCCCCGCAGACCACGGCCCGCACCGGAGAAGGAATCCCCTCAAGCTCCGCGCGCCGGCGCCGGCGATTAGTGGCGCCGCTGCTGTCGACGATCTTCGCTGCAGTCCTTGCGGCAGCCTCGGCCGCTCCGGCCCACGCCGTCTACAACGGGAGCAGGGCGGACTCCGACGAGTACGCCTGGGCCGTCAGGGTGGAACTGGCCTACCCGGAAGGAATTGCTTCCTGCACCGGATCTTTGATCGCGGAAGACACCGTAGTCACGGCGGCGCACTGCATCCGCAACAACGGTCGCAGCCCGTCTGCCATCGTCGTGACATTCCACTACGGCCAGAAACGCTCCGAGTAC
This sequence comes from Arthrobacter sp. P4_H3, assembly GCF_056400885.1. Taxonomy (NCBI): domain Bacteria; kingdom Bacillati; phylum Actinomycetota; class Actinomycetes; order Micrococcales; family Micrococcaceae; genus Arthrobacter; species Arthrobacter sp. P4_H3. The sequence goes on along the minus strand of NZ_JBFUKK010000009.1, from coordinate 50,956 downwards.
ACCATCGGCGTGGCGACGGCAGTCCCCATGCCGCACTACGACCCCGCCAGGATCAAGGACGACATAGCCTTGCTCTTCCTTGAATCGGCCGTGTCCGAGCCCACCATCGAGTTGGCGTCCACGCCAGCTCCCGTCGGGGCAGAAGTCACCGTGGCCGGTTATGGCTGTACAGGCGACCCGTTCAACCCGGCGGCACAGTGCGATCCCGCGCCCCGGCTCCTGGAAACCCGGCTCACAGCAGTCCCCGCGGAGGCATGCCCGGATATCGCAGGGCCCTGGCAGTTCTGCACGTACTCGCCGGATACGTCGGCGAACCGCGGCGACAGCGGCGGCCCCGTCATCTGGTCCGACCACGGTGAGCAGAAGCTGGTCGGGGTGACGAACGCGATTGAACTGCCGCCCGCCCCTGCCTATCTCAACCTGTCGGCGTCCGTCCCCTACGAACTGGACTGGATCAGGGCTACCGCCGGTTTGCGCTGACCGTCTTGAGCACGCTGCGGACAGACATCCCTATGGCGCACACCACCGGGACCAGCCCCGCGAGAACCGCTAATGTGTTGGCCCGGAACACCACCCTGCCCTGCCCGTTCGCCAGGTAGGCGCCGAGCGGGAGCACGAAGCCCCCGCCCCCGCCGCCTTCCGCTGACCCGTTGGCGCCCTCCGGACCGGAGTCACCCCCGCCGCCGAAGCCGAAGGAGACCAGCGCCACGGGAATCAGCTCCTCGCCTCCGATCTGCACCGGAGCGCCGTAAGCCCGCGCCACACCCACGTTCCTGAACGTCTCCACGAGGGAGGAAAATGCGTCAGCCATGGACCCACACTAGGGACCCGGGCGGGGTAGCGGAAGGGCCTTAGGACAGGTTCGGCACCGGACAGCCCGGCCGTGGCCTGATGGCGGTGCGCGTGCCAGTATGTTGTGAATCAGGGGCTGCCGGGAAGGCCCGGCCGGATGGGAGGCACCGCGGTCATGGTTTACATCAATGGTTTCAGCGAAGTCGGCCGGGACGACGTCGCGACGGCGGGCGGCAAGGGTGCCGGGCTGGGCGAACTCGTTCGGGCGGGCGTGCCGGTGCCCCCTGGATTCCTGATCAACACCGGTGCCTATGAGCTGTTCGTCCGGGATAACCAGTTGGCCGGGCGCATCCAGGAGTACGCCGCCGTGCCGGCCGCAGCCACGTCCCGCGACTACGAGGAAGCTTCCGGGCAGATCCTCGCACTCTTCGCCGGTGGCACGATGCCGGAAGAGGCGGCCGCTGAAATCCGGGATGCCTACCGCCGGCTGGGCTCAGCCGCGGGCACCGATCCAGGCACGGAGACGGCGGTGGCGGTACGTTCCTCCGCCACCGCCGAGGACCTCGCCTCGGCCAGTTTCGCGGGCCAGCAGGATACGTACCTCAACGTGCGCGGCAGCGATGCCCTCACAGAGGCGGTCATCAGCTGCTGGGCGTCCCTCTGGACCGCCCGGGCGATGGCCTACCGCGCCCGGGAAGGCATCCGGCCAGAGGACGTCCGGCTGGCGGTGGTGGTCCAGCACATGGTGGCCGCTGACGCGGCGGGAGTCCTGTTCACTGCCAATCCTGCCACGGGACGCCGCGACCAGATCGTGATCGGCGCTGCATGGGGCCTGGGCGAATCCGTGGTCAGCGGCGCCGTGTCCACCGATGACATCGTCATAGACGCCCCGACAGGCCGCGTGGTGTCCCGGCGGACGGCCGACAAGGAAACCATGACGGTTTATGCGGACCGGGGTACGCGCGAGGAACCGGTGCCGGCGTCCCGCCGTCTTCGGCCCGTGCTGGAGGACGCCGGCGCCTCCGTACTGGCCGGCTACGGAACACGGATCGCACAGCACTTCGGTTCGCCGCAGGACATTGAATGGGCAAGGTCGGACGGCGAATTCTTCATCCTTCAGTCGCGGCCCATCACGGCGCTGCCCGAGCCCGCGGGTGAAACGCCGACCGACTGGAGCGTGCCCTACCCGAAGGGGCTCTACTTCCGGGCGAGCATCGTGGAACAGCTTCCCGATCCGCTTTCGCCGTTGTTCGCGGACCTGATTGACGGCTCGGTGTCGCGGTCGCTGAATGCCCTGCTGGACCAAGCGTTTGGCAAGAGCAGCCTCCGGGACGGCGACCTGGGCCTGCCCGCCATCAACGGCTACGCCTATTACTACTACCGCACGTCCGGGTTGTGGCGGCTGATGGGCAAGGTGCCGGCCGCCGTCCGCGCCCTGATCCGGGGGGAAGCCCACATGGGAATCCCGGGCTGGCGGGACTATTCCCATCCGCGCTACGTGCACGTGGTGGAATCCTGGTCGGCCAAGCCCGTCACGGAGCTTACCGGGCAGGACTTGCTGGAGGGCGTGTCAGCGCTGCTTGATGCCGGGACGGTGTACTACACGGCCGTCCAGTCCATCATTCCGATCGCCTCGTCCAGCGAACTCGCCTTCCAGAAGTTCTACGACAGGTTCGTCCGGGCGGACGACGATCCGCCGGCCCAGACGTTCCTGCTGGGCTACGAGAGCGAACCCATCCGGGCTGAAACGGCCCTCTACGACCTCGCCGGGTGGTCCCGTGGAGTCCCGGGGCTCGCAGACGCCATCTTGGGAATTCCGACAACATCCCTCGCCACGGCACAACTGTCAGGGGTGCCTCCTGCCGGGATGGATGCCAGTCTCTGGCAGCAGTGGGTACATAAGTTCCAGCTCCACCTGGACCGCTTCGGCCACACGGTCTATAACCTGGATTTCATCAATCCCGTGCCGGCCGATGACCCCTCTCCGCTGCTGGATACGCTGAAGTTCTACCTTCGCGGCCAGGGCAACGATCCGCACAAGAGACGGGAGCTCGCCGCCGCCCGCCGTGATGACAGCACGAGTCGGATACTGGCCCGTCTGCACCCTGCGCGGCGGGCCGCCTTCGTGCGGCTGCTCCGGTGGGCGCAGGGGTCGGCTCCGATCCGCGAAGATGCGCTGGCCGACGTCGGGCTCGGCTGGCCGCTGATGCGGCGGATGCTGCGTGAACTGGGGCGGCGGCTGGTCGCTGCCGGACTCATCGCGCAGCCTGATGACGTGTTCTGGCTCCGATACCAGGAAGTCAGCAGCGCCGTCGGATTCGGCCTTGCCGGCCCCGGCGGCCCGGCGGCCATTACCGGCACTCAGCGGCCGGTGCTGGCGGAGGCGGTCGGGGAACGCCGGATGCGCTGGCGGGGCCAGCGCCAGGCTGCAGCCCCGCAGATGCTGCCCGAAATCCGGTGGCTGCAGCGGTCCCTGGCCGGCATGATGCCGGAGGGGTCCCAGGACCAGGAGGGGAACACGATCAAGGGTGTGGGTGCCAGCCAGGGCCGGGTCAGCGCTCCGGCCAGGGTGCTGGCCGGCCCCGAAGACTTCGCCCGGATGCAGCCGGGGGAGGTGCTGGTGGCCCGCATCACCACTCCGGCGTGGACCCCGCTGTTCGCCATGGCCTCCGCCGTGGTCACGGATGTGGGCGGCCCGCTGAGCCACAGCTCCATCGTGGCCAGGGAGTACGGCATCCCCGCGGTGCTCGGCACCGGGGTGGCGACCCGCCGGATCGCGAGCGGCCAGCAGATAGAGGTGGACGGCGACGCCGGCACCGTGACGTTGGTACAGCCCGGCACGGCCTAACTCCCGGACGAATGCCCGGCCGGGAGTTCCTCGTCCGATTCCACGCGGAGGAGCAGAGACAACGGGCTGTCAGCGCCGAAGTCCGGCAGTGCCGCGCCGATCAGGAACAGGGTGACGTCCGCAGCAAACAACCGGTCCACCATGTGCAGGAACTTCTGCCACTCCGGCGCAACGGGTTCGGCCGGTGCCGGAATGCCATCCACCACCCACTCCCCGTACCGTGAGGCCAGGGACGCCACGTCCCGGGCAGCCGCCCCGGTGAGTTCCCGGAAGCCGATCCACAGCAGGCTCCCTTCGGCGCTCTTCACATCCAGCGTCCTGCCGGCCACCTCGACGGCCCGGCGCTGGCCGGGTGCCGGAACGAACAGCCCGAATGTGCCCAGCTGCCGGGCGGTGCCCGGGATGATGATCCGCCCCGGCCGGAAGGCGGACTGCGGGTTGCCGGCCAATGAATCGGTCATGCCGGCGGCTCCTAGAGCCAGCCCTTCCGTTTGAAAATGGTGTACATCAGCGCAGCCGTCCCGGCCATCATGGCGATCGCGAGGGGATAGCCGAGCGTCCAGTGCAGTTCGGGCATATGGTCGAAATTCATGCCGTAGACACCGGCCACGAAGGACGGCGCGAAGAAGATTGCCGCCCACGACGAGATCTTCTTGACCTGCTCGTTCTGCTCGGCGCTCGCCTCGTTCTGACGGTTGGCGGTCAGCGTGCCGTCCAGGGTGAGCGCATTCTGCAGGATGTCGCGGAAGGAGTCCGCCCGGGAGACCAGCCGCTCCACGTGGTCCTCCACGTCGCGGAGGTGGTGCTGCAGATCGGTGTCCACCTCGTATTTGTCGAACCCGCGCTTGAGCAGCTGCATCATCGCCGGCAGCGGGTGGATGGCCCGCTGGAACTGGATCACTTCCCGGGCCAGCTCATAGATCCGGCGCGAAACAGCGGAATCGCCGCTGAACAGCTGGTCCTCGATTTCGTCGATGTCGTTTTCCAGGCCCGCCACAACGGGAACGTAGTCATCCACCACCTGGTCCATCAGGGCGTAGAGCACCGCTTCCGGCCCGTGCTTCAGGAGTTCCGGGCGCTCCTCCAGGCGTTGGCGAACACGGGCCACGCCGGCGGTTTCAGCGTGCCGGACGGTGACCACGAAGTTCGTGCCGGTAAAAATGTGGAGTTCGCCGAACTCGACGGTTTCCGTCGCGTCCAGGTACCTGGCGGGGCGGAGCACCGTGAAGAGAACGTCGTCGTAGCGTTCCAGCTTGGGCCGCTGGTGGGCCGAGATGGCATCCTCCACCGCGAGCCCGTGCAGTCCGAACTCCTTGGCCACGGCGGACATTTCAGCCTCCGTGGGCCGGTACAGGCCGATCCAGGCCATGCCGCCGTGGTCCGCCAGCGTCTCGAAGGTCTGCTCAAGATTGTGCGGCTCGGCGGTGCGGCGGCCGTTCACGTACACGGCGTTGTCGATGATGGTCACGCGCCATTATCCCAGTCACTTGGCGCGGATGGCGGGCGCGGCGCTCTGGGCGAGCCTGCTGATGAGCGGCTCCGTGCGGTAGGGGATGTGCGTGTGCAGCGCGAGGACAGTCTCCGTGCGGATCACGCCCTTGATTCTGAGGATCGAGCGCAGCGCCGTCTGCAGGTTATGGGTATCCGTAGCCACTACCCGGCACCATACGTCGCCACGCCCGGAAATCTCGTGGACTTCCAGGACCTGCGGAATCAGGCGCAAGGCGCCCACCACGCCGTCGAGTTCCCGGTGGCTGACTTCGATCGTCACGAAGGCGACGACGTCGTACCCCACCGCCTCGAGGTCGATCTCCCGTCCGCCGTCGTGCAGCAGGCCGGAGCGCAGCATCCGGCGGATCCGGGACTGGGCCGTATTGCGGGCGATGCCCAGCGAATCGCTGAGCTCGCCGATCTGGACCCGCGGATCGCGGATCAGTTCCAGCAGGATCCTCAGGTCCGTGCTGTCCAGGCTGTTCAAATCATCACTCCGGTTCATCATCGCTAGGCATCATTGATTGTTTTGATCAATTTTGCCATGAATTTTGGTATTCAGGATCAGGTGTGTCCCATTCTGTAGGTATCAATGTTTCGCCCGGACCGCGTCTGTTCCCACAAGGAACGGTCAGGCCGGCACTGCACGCAAAGGCACGCACATGACTGTCTTCAGCGAACTCCGCATGCGTCCGGCCACCGCCGGAGGCTGGGCATGGGACGCTTCCACCACGGCACGGCTCGTTATCGCGGGCGTTGTGATCTTCACGCTGCTCGTCGGCGCGAACCTCGCAACCCCGCTGTACCCGCTGCTTCAGGCGAACCTTGGCATCGGGTCATTCGGCATCACGGTGGCGTTCTCGGTGTATGTGCTGGCCCTGGTGTCCACGCTGATGCTTGCCGGGCACTGGTCCGATCACATCGGCCGCCGGGCGGCGCTGCTCCTGGCCGTGGTCGTGGGACTGGCGGGCGGCATGGTGTTCGCCAACGCCCAGAGCCTGGCGATGCTTTCCGCCGGGCGCGCCCTCCAGGGCATCGCCGTGGCGCTGGCCACCGGCGCCAGTTCTGCCGCCCTGCGCGAGCTGCTGCCCGCCCGTCCCGACTGGGCCTCACGATTCACCCTGCTGGCATCCGCCGGGGGAGTGGCCGCCGGGCCGGCCATCGGCGGAATCCTGTCCCTCCTGCCGGGGCCGACGTCCACGCCGTACTATCTTCACTCGCTGGTCCTCATCGCCATGCTTGTCCCGCTCTTCCTGCTTAAGGCCCGGCCGGCCATCACGTCCGTCGCGGGTCCGCAGCCGCTCAAGGTGCTGGCACCGCGCCGTCCGTCCGTTTCAAGCGAGGCCCGCGGCGCCTTCTGGCTGGCCTCGGCCGTCGGGTTCCTCAGTTTCAGCGTTTTCGGCTTCTGCCTCTCGCTCGCTCCGGGCTACTTTGCCCAGATCGTCGACGCCGATTCCCGCCCGCTCATCGGCGTCCTCGCCGGATTGACGCTCGGCGCTTCAGCCCTCAGCCAGCTCCTGGCAGTCCGCGGGAAGTTCGTGGTGCCCGCCGGCCTGGCCGTACTTGGCATGTCGGTGCTCCTGATTGCAGCGGCCGCGGCCTGGAGCAGCCCCTGGCTGCTCATCGCGGCAAGCCTGGCCGCTGGCGTGGGCCAGGGGGTGTCCTTCCGGACCGTGTTCAACGACGTGGCGGGAAAAGTGGAGGCCTCGAGGCACGCGCAAATTATCAGCACCGTCTATGTGATCACCTACCTCGGCAGTGCCCTCCCCGTAATCGGGCTGGGCATGGCAACGGCGGCATACGGCCTGCAGGCGGCGGTAGCCGGCTTTGTGGTGCTGTGCTCACTCCTTGCGTTCGCCCTGGCCGCCGTAACGCTGGCTGCCGCCGTCCGCCGGCCGGCCTGAGCCGAGTAGTCCGCACCAAGTCCGCAGCAAAGCCGGACCGGGAGCCGGACTTAGCGCGCTTTCGGAGCCCTCGGGGCCCCCGGCAGATGCCCGTGTGCAAAGAAACTGTTGCAAACAAAGTGTTGCAAAGAAATGCTTGCAAAGGTTTCTTTGCAAGCGTATTTTTGAGGCATGAACAGTTCACCGGAAACGGCATCACCCACGGCCCACTCCGCCGAAGCAACCCACGCCCCCGAAGCAGCCCCCGCCGTCGAAGCGGCCCGCACCGGGGAAGCAGTCCGCGCCGCGGCAGCCGGTTCAGCTGACGCCGGCCTGCCGGCGGGGGAGGACCAGCCGTTCCCTGTTCGCCGGGTGGACACCGTATCGCTGAAGGCGCTCGCGCACCCGCTGCGGGTGCAGATCCTCGAGATGCTCTCGCGCTACGGGGCGCAGACGGCCTGCAGCCTGGGCGAACTGCTCAACGAGTCCAGCGGTTCCACGAGCTACCACCTTCGCCAGCTGGCCAAGCACGACTTTGTCAGGGAAGTGGAAGGCAAGGGGACCGCACGGGAGCGCTGGTGGGAACGCCCCCGCGGCGCCATCCAGATCACGTCCCCGGAGTTGGCAACGTCGCCGGCAACGGAGGAAGCCTCCCGGCTGGTCACCCGCGAGTTTGAACACAGCAGGCAGGCCGTGCTGGCAGACTTTATGGCGCACGGCAGCGAAAGCCTTGATGCCGAATGGCTCCATGCGGCCCTCATCAGCACTGCGAATGCACGCCTGACTGCGGACCAGTTGGCAAGGTACACCCACGCACTGGAGGCCTACGGCCACCGCCTGTTGGAGGACATCAGGAGCGAAGGCGAGCAGGAAGGCGCCCGCCCGGTGCAGATCCACCTGAACGCCTTCCCCATCCTTGGCGTTCCCGCTTCGGCGGGCGGCCGGGGCCGCACATCGCGGACGATCCACCCGCGGAACGCACAACCAGAGCACGCACAACCAGAGCACGCACAACCAGGAAGTCCTGAAAGGAAAGTGCCATGAGCACAGTCTCCGCCGCCGGTTCAGCGGCCTGCAGCCCTTACCGTCGCCCGACCGTCGTCGAGTCGGCCGCGGCCGGACTGGGCTCCGCCCTGGTCCGTTGGGCCGAACACCGGCGCGTCATTCTCTCCGACTGGGCCCAACGTGAACGCGCCGCAACGCTCCGCCGCGAGCAGCTGGACGTGCTGCGGACCGACATTATGGGCGCCGCGCATTCCGGGCTCTACATCTGGCACTAGGGGCCAGTCGCGCCCCGGAAACTCAGTGGCACCCAGGAAGCTCAGTCGGGCAGTGGCCCGTGGTTGCCCTGGATGTGGTCGAACACCAGCGTGGTCTCGGTGTGGCCCACCACGGGATCAGTTGCCAGGTTGTCCAGGACCCAGTCGCGCAGGTCCTCGGTGGTCGCCACTGCGATGTGCAGCAGGTAATCCACCGAGCCGGAGGTGTGGAAAGTGGAAAGCACAGCCGGAAGCCTGGGCACGCGGGACGTGAACCTGTCGATCTGTTCGCGGTCGTGGGCGCGGAGCCTGACCGCGATGAGTGCCTGGACGGAACGGCCGATGGCGGACAGGCTCAGTTTCGCTTCGAACCCCTGGATGATCCCGCGTTCGGACAGTGCCCGGGTGCGCATCAGCGCGGTGGACGGGGCTATGCCCACGAGCTCGGCCAACTGCTTGTTCGAAATCCGGGCGTCGTCCACCAGGGCGGCCAGCAGCCGCTCATCAATGGCGTCCAGCGGTTCGGTTCCCGCTCCGAGCCGAATATTCTTCGCACCGCTGCTCACGGGGCCTCCTCAAAGTGTTATGAGTTCATCATAAACTCCACTTTCCGACAGTTCTATTCGTGTGCCCTGTGAAACTCCGAATTATTGCCAGATACTTGCCGGATTCAATGGCGAATAATTCAAAGGAGTCCCGTGCTATCTCTCGATTCACTGGCTGTCCACGCAGGCCGGAGCGGCCTCACCGAGCAGGGTGTCCATGCCGTGCCGATTGACCTGTCCACCACGGCGCCGCTTCCGTCAGTGCACGACGGCGGCCAGGCCTATGAACAAATGGCCACCGGCGGGGTGCATCTGGAAGGCCAGAGCACCGTCTACCAGCGCCTGTGGAACCCCACAGTTGCCCGCTTCGAACAAGGCGTGGCCGTCCTGGAGGGCGCGCCCGAAGCCGTCGCGTTCGCCACCGGCATGGCAGCGCTGTCGGCGGTCCTGCTCGCAACGGTGGCGGCCGGCAAGAAGCATGTGGTGGCTGTCCGTCCGCTGTACGGCGGGAGCGACCACGTCCTCGCCTCGGGCGTCCTGGGCACCGAGGTGACCTTTACGACGCCGGATGGCGTGCGCGCCGCGCTGCGTCCGGATACCGGACTGGTGATTGTGGAGACACCCGCCAACCCCAGCCTGGAGCTCGTGGACATCACACGGCTGGCCGACGACGCCGACGGCGTCCCGCTCCTGGTCGACAACACGTTCGCCAGCCCCGTGCTCCAGCAGCCGCTCAGCCATGGCGCCACGCTGGTGCTGCACAGTGCCACCAAGTTCCTCGGCGGCCATGGGGACGCCATGGGCGGGGTGGTGGCCACGTCACCGGAATGGGCCACCAGGCTCCGCCAGGTCCGTGCCGTGACCGGCGGCATCCTTACACCGTGGCCGGCCTACCTGCTCCACCGCGGGCTGGCGACGCTTCCGGTGCGCGTCCGCGCGCAGCAGGCAACCGCGCACAAGGTGGCCGCCGCGCTCGCCGGCCACGGGCTGGTGAAGGCTGTCCACTACCCGGGCCTCCCGGAGTGCGATCCGCTGGGGCTCGTGGGCACCCAGATGTCCGGCCCGGGTTCGCTGATGGCCTTTGAACTCTCCAGCGCGGAGCATGCCGAGAGGATTCCGGCCGAGGTCAGGATGATCACGCACGCCGTTTCCCTCGGCGGCATCGACACCCTCATCCAGCACCCGGCGGGGCTGACCCACCGGCCCGTCGCCGCCGAGGCAAAGCCCCATGCCCGGCTGCTGAGGCTGTCTGTCGGACTGGAAGACGCTGCAGACATCGTGGCGGACCTGGTGCAGGCGATCGAGGGAACCCGCTAGCTGCACCGCTCAGGCTGGCTTCTTTTGGCCGGCACGTTTCGTATGCCCGTCACCCGACGCGGGATGTACGACGGCGGTGATCACCGCCGTCGTACATCCCAGCCCGATGACCGCCAGGGCAAGCGCCGTCCAGCCGAACGACTGGAAGACGAGGCCGCCGGCCCACCCGATGACGCTGGAGCCGAGGTAGTAGGCGAGGTTGTACAGGGAGGCGGCCTGCGCCCTGCCCGTCGTGGCGATTCCTCCGGTCCAGCCGGCCCCGATGCTGTGGGCCGCAAAGAAGCCGCCGGTGAAGACCAGCAGTCCGGCCAGGATCAGCGCCAGCAACTGGGTCAGGGTCAGCGCGAGGCCCAGGACCATCAGCAGAATGCCGGCCAGCAGGATGGTCCGCCGCCCGAATTTCAGCGTGAGTCCGCCTGCCAGCCGGGAGGTCACCGTCCCGGACAGGTAGGCCACGAAGATGAGGCTGATCAGGGTGGCAGGCAGCCCGAACGGGTCCCCCGAGAGGCGGAAGCCGAGGTAGTTGTAGACGGCCACGAAGCCGCCCATCAGCAGGAACGCCTGTACATAGAGGGCCAGCAGGCGGGGGTTGCGGAGATGGCCCGCCAGCGTCCTGGTGGCACCGCGGAAGCCGCTGGCCCGTGCCGGGGTGAAGCCGCGGGCCTTGGGCACCAGCACCAGGAAAAGGACGGCCGCGGCCGCGGCCAGAACCGAGACGGCCAATGTTGCTGCCCGCCATCCCCACAGTTCCCCGACGGGACCGGCAACAAGCCGGCCCGCGAGCCCGCCCAGCGTGGTGCCCGCGACGTAGGTCCCCGCAGCCAGCGCGGCGTGAGCCTTGTGGACTTCCTCGTTCAGGTAGGCAATGGCAATCGCCGGAATCCCGCCCAGTGCCATGCCCTCAAGCAGCCTGAGGCCCAGGAGGACGGGAAAAGTGGCGGCCAGGGGCGCCAGCAGGCCCAGGACGGTCGCAGCCAGGATGCCCAGGGCCATGGCCCGGACCCGGCCGATCCTGTCTGCGAGGAAGGACCACGGGATGACTGTGACGGCGAGTCCCACCGTCGCAAGGGAGATGGTGAGGGCGGCTTCGGCCGCCGTGATCTGCAGGTCGGTTGCCATGATGGGCAGCACGGCCTGGGTGGAGTAGAGCTGCGCGAACGTTGCCACCCCGGCGAACGCCAGCCCCGCCAGAAGCCTTCCGTACGCCGCCGAGCCCTTCGGATGACCGTCCCACGGCTCGGGTTTCGTCGGATTGTGCGTTGACAGCAGGGGCATAAAGCCAGCGTAGACGGACGAAAGGCATGCTTCCAATGCATGATTTACATAGAATAGATGTCAGTATCGGATCAATCTTCGGGAGGCCCGATGGACATCGAACACAAACAGCTGGTGCAGCTGCTGCCCTTGCTTCCCGTCCTGTCCGAGCTCGGGAGGACGCAGCACGTCACGGAAACAGCTGAATTGCTGGGCATGCCCCAGTCCACGGTCAGCCGGGCGCTCGCCCGCGCCAGCGCCGTCGTGGGCACCGACCTGCTGGTCCGGGACGGCCGGGGAGTCCGGCTGACTCCGGCGGCCAAGGCGCTGCTGCCGTACATCGACTCGGCGCTCAACGAGTTCCGGACGGGGCTGGATTTGGTGCGGCACGAATCCGAGGTGGTGCGCGGCAGGATCGCCGTGGCGTTCCAGCACACCTTTGGCGAGGCGACGCTGCCGCTGCTGATCAGCGTCTTCCGCAGCCGTCATCCGCAGACCGCTTTCGACCTCAGCCAGGGTGCCCGGGACGCGTGCCTGGCCGAACTCGCGGCGGGAACCGCTGACCTGGCCCTGACCGCGCCCGTCGCACCGGCGGGCCGGAGCATCGGCTCAGCCGCCCTGTACCGGGAACCGTTGCGGCTGGTGGTGCACCATGAACATCGCCTGGCCGGCCGGAAGAGCGCACGGATGGCGGACATCAGGCAGGATCCGTTTGTGGCGATGGGACCCGGATACGGCCTGCGCTCGCTGACGGACGCGCTGTTCCGCGAGGCTGGCCTCCGCCCGCGGATCGCTTTTGAAAGCCAGGATTCCCACACCGTCCGCGGCCTCGTGTCCGCCGGGCTCGGTGTCAGCATCCTTCCGCCCGGCGGACTGGCTCCCGGCCGGGCGGTGACACCGCACACCGGCCACCTGGGCTGGGTGGAGGTGCCGCTGGAATCGGACCTGGCATTCCGTGAAATCGGCCTCGCCTGGCGGGAGCGCCGCGGCGGCCCCGAGAGCGTGCCGGACCAGGTCAGGCTGTTCCGCGAGCTGGTGGTGGCCGAAGGGCCGGCGCTGCTGGCCGGACTCGTCCGGTCACGTTCGGAAGGCTGACTCCGCCCTGCGGATCAGGAAAGTTCGGACCCTGCCAGCAGCCCGTCCATGATGGCCGAGACCGGTCCCGCTGCCGCCTGCCGCCACCCGGTTCCCGCCCAGAGATTCAACCGCTCCGCATCGCCGGCCGCGGCGGCAGCTGCGCGTATTGGGGCGGTGAGGTGATGGATTGCCGGGTACCCCTCCGGCGCATCCTCATGGTCCCTGGCGAAGGAATTGGCCAGGGCCCGCGCCTGCCGGCCGGTGAAGGCACGCGTCAGGCGTGTCTCCGTGAAAACGGGGCTGGCAAGGGCGTCCTTGTGCAATTGCCTCGCGCCGCTTTCATCGCTGCGGACAAAGGCCGTGCCCAGCTGGGCTGCCGCTGCGCCGGCGGCCAGCACGGAGTCGATGCCCGCGGAATCCATGATCCCGCCGGCCGCAATCAGGGGAACGCCGACGGCGGCCCGCACCTCGGCGACCAGGTCCGCCGTCGTGCGGTGGGCGGGGGAGGCTGCTGCGCTGCCGGGCGCCAGGAAAGCACCGCTGTGTCCGCCTGCGCTCCCGTGCTGGACGGCAACAACGTCAGCTCCCCGCTCGACGGCCAGCAGGGCTTCGGCCTTGCTGGTGACTGTGGCAATGACCATGGAGCCGGCCCGCTTGAACGCACGCACTTCGTCCTGCTCCGGCAGCCCGAAAGTGAAGCTGACAAATTCCACCGGGTCCGCCAGCAGGGAATCGACCTTGCCCTGCCACTCGTCGTCGTCGTCGAGCCGCAGTTCGGGGAGCGACACGCCGTAGCGCCGGGCGTCCGGCTCAAGGCTCCGCCGGTAGTCCTCCAGGGCTGCCCTGACGGGTGCCGGCGGGTTCAGCTGGGCCCGGTCGGGCACGAAGAGGTTCATGCCGAATCGGGCGCCGGCGGAGCGGACCTCGTGTATCTCGGCCTCCATGGCCGCCACGCCCTTATAGCCCGCGGCAAGGAAACCCACCCCGCCGCCGTGGTGCACTGCCTGCACGAACCGGGATGTTGATGTGCCCCCGGCCATGGGAGCCGCGATGATTCTTGTTCCGAATATGGCGCCTGTCATTCCATGCTCCCTGTAGCGACTCAGTAGTCTGTTCACGTGACTAATTCTGACAACCTGCCGGCAACGGATTCTGTTCCTTCCACCGCCGGGGCCCACGCCGCGCCGCCCGGTATGCAGGCAGGTGTGCCGTCCGGCGCAGTGATCGGCCTGGATATCGGAGGCACCAAGACACGCGGTGTCCGCTTCGAAAACGGGCGGCCCGTCGCCGATGAGAGCGTCGGCAGTTCAAACGTGCAAAACGTCAGCCGCGAGGAGGCAGCCCGGCACCTGTCCGAGCTCTTTGCCCGGATCGGCGGAGGTACGGTTGCCCAGGTCTACGCCGGAGCCGGCGGAATCGACACGGACGAGGACGCAGCGGCGCTCGCGGCGCTGATCGCTCCCCATGTGCCTGCAGCAAAAATCACGGTGGTCCACGACTCGCGGCTCTTGCTGGCAGCCGGCGGGGCGAGCACGGGCGTGGCCGTTATCGCCGGCACCGGTTCCGCCGCCTGGGGCAAGAACGCGCAGGGCGAGGAAGCGCGCGCGGGCGGCTGGGGATACCTGCTCGGTGACGAGGGCAGCGGCTATTGGCTGGGCCGCGAGGCTGTCCGCCACAGCCTGCGCCGGATGAACCAGGGGTTGGAGCCGGACGAACTCACCACCGCACTGCTGCGGTCCTGCCACGTCGAGGACCCCAACAAGCTCATTGCCCTGTTCCACTCGCCGGAGACCGGGCGCCGCTTCTGGGCGCAACAGGCCCGGCTTGTGGTCGAGGCCGCGGACGCGGGTCACGAAGCGAGCCGGGCGCTGGTTGAGCAGGCGGGCCGGGACCTGGCGGGCCTGACCGCCCAGGCATTGACGAAGCTGGGAATCAAGGGGCCGGTGATCCTCGGTGGCGGCCTCGGCATGAACGTGCCACGTCTGCAGGAATCCTTCAGGCGCACCCTTGCCGCCGAAGGCGTAACGGATGTGCGTGTGCTGGAGCAGGACCCCGTCTTCGGCGTCCTGCAGCTGGTGGCCGAGCAGGGCTAGCCCTTAGGAACGCGTGCGCGGGCGGAGCCGGACTCCGGGAAGCGCCGGAGCAGGGATGCGCCCGGCCTCGGCTCCCGCGTCCGGGCCATGGCCCCGGACCAGGCCAAAACGCGATGCCTCGGCGTCCGGATCCGGAAGGCCGGCCTGGGCTTCCCAGTCCTGGCGGGCCTCTGCCACCTCGTCATGGGTCCGGCCCACGAAATTCCACCACATCAGGAGCTCTTCCTGGAACGGTTCCCCGCCGAGCAGGATGAAGCGTGTGTCAGGAAGCGCGTCAAGTTCGAGAAGTTGGCGGCCCGTACCGAGATAGCCCAGCGGACCCGGCGGAACGTCCTGGCCGTCGATGGCAATCCCGCCGTCGAGCACCAGCACCGCATGCTCAAACTCCGGGTCAAGAGGCAGCGCGACAGAGCCGCTGCAGCTGATGTCTGCTCCGACAATCGGAGAGTACATGGTGGCCGGTGACGTCATTCCGGCGAAGCTTCCCACCATCACCGTGGCGGAAAAGCCGGCTCCGGCAACTTCCGGCAGGTCGCGGTGCTGCTCGAATGCCGGGGCCCGGTGGCGTTCTCCGTCCGGCAGGGCGACCCACAGCTGAAGGCCGCGCTGCAGCGGAAGCTCCGGTCCGGCGTCGTGCTGATCGTGCTGTTGGTGCTGATCGCGCTGTTGGTGCGGCAGCACGGCGAACTCGGAGTGGGAGACGCCGCGGCCGGCGGTCATGATGTTGAGCTCGCCCGGGCGCACGATCACGTCGCTGCCCACGCTGTCGCGGTGCCTGATGTTGCCGGCGAGCGGCCAGGTCACTGTCTGCAGCCCGGTGTGCGGATGCGGCAGCACGGACATGGCCACCCGGTCCGGACCGAAGCTGTCCAGGAAGCACCAGGCGCCGACTGTGGGGAGGCCCCGTTGCGGAAGCGTCCGCAGGACGTTCATGGCCCGGACTCCTCCCAGCGGGACCTCCCGTGCCGGCCACAACTGCACGCACGGGCCGTTTCCGGCGTACCCCCCGGGCTGTCCGGGCGGGCACAGTTCTTCCCTGGGGCTTACTTCAAGGTTCGTCACAGACCAACTCTAGGCCGAACGTCCGGTTATCGGCAGCGGCGTGCCCAAAACCCCTAGCCAAGCCGGGGCCGGACGGCTTACCCTTGAAAAGCCGCCGGCCCCCAGGGCCCGGTGAAGCGGACGGCCCCACATCGAAGTCGTGGCCGTGAACAAGGGGAGGTGGAGACGATGACTGCAATATTCCTGCGCGCCAAGCGCCTCAGCAAAGTCATTTACCCTGCCCCGGACCATCGCATGTCCTGACCCGCATCCACCCGAACCGCCGGGCCTGAATCGCCGCGCAGAAATCGCGCCGGCCGGCTCAAACAGCGGAGTCCATGCAACGGGGCCTCACCAGAGGTTCTCCATTGAATACAACTTCCGGTCATGTGATGACCGCAGATTCTTCAGCAACCAATGATTCAACTCCACCTCACGGGCATCCTGCGTTGGCCGGTCCCGTACAGTTCGGCTTCAGCCCCTCAACGGCAGCGTTCTTTGAGGCCCATCCCGTGCCGGGCGGACAGAGCCCCGGGCGGGTGGTCCGCGTCGACCGGAACAGGGTCCTGGTCGCGGGGGCGGCGGAGTTCTGGCATCTGCCCTATCCGAGCCACGGCGAGGTCCCCGCCACCGGGGACTGGGTCTGGCTCGGTACCAACGCCGTAGGGGAACCCGCCGTCATCAGCGTGTTGCCGCGGCAATCGGCGCTGAGCCGCAAGCGGGCCTTTGAGGCGTCCTCGGAAGCCCAGGTCCTGGGCGCCAACGTCGATGTGGTGGGAGTCGTGGTCCCGGTGGACCGGCCGCTCACCCACAACCGGCTGGAGCGGACGCTCGTGGCGGCGTGGGATTCGGGGGCCACTCCGCTGGTGATCATCACCAAGGCCGATCTTGCCGACATCGCTGACGACGTCGTCGGAAAGGTCATCCTGCAGGCCGCCGGCGTTGATGTGGTCACCACGTCGGCGGAATATGGCGATGGCCTTGACGAACTGCTCGGACACGTCCCGGCCGGCGCGACGCTGGTCCTGCTGGGGCCCTCCGGTGCCGGGAAGTCCACGCTGATCAACGCCTTGGCGGGGCACCGCCTGCAGGAGGTCGGGCCGGTGCGTGCGGGCGACGGCAAGGGCAGGCACACCACTACGTCCCGTGAGCTCGTTCCGCTGCCCGGGGGAGCCGTGCTGATGGACACCCCCGGAGTGCGCGGGTTCGGGCTCTTCGACGCGGACGACGGGATGGGGGAGATGTTCGGTGACCTGGAGGAGCTGTTCGGCCAGTGCCGCTTCGCCGACTGTGCGCACGACCGGGAACCCGGCTGCGCTATCCGGGGCGCGCTCGCCGACGGGACCCTGGAAAGGCGCCGGTGGGAGAGCTACCTCAAGCTCCAACGTGAGCTTGCGGCCCTGAACCGCCGGCACGACGTGGCCGCACGGAGGGCCTACCAGCGGGAATGGCACCAGAAGGTGGTAGTGGCCGGCAAAAGCCAGCGGGCGGCCGAGCGGTACGGCCAGGACGCGGCCGGTGACCGCGCCGGCGGGGACGGAAAGCGGGGTAAACGCAAGCGCAGGTGACGTGCTGCCAGGGGGGAGCGGTGCCGGACTGCTCAGGATGACACGTCCGGCACCGCCGCCCATCCAAAAGGCGCAGGTCACCGAATGCTTACGGTAACCGCGGCACCGCTGACTTTGGCGGGACCGCTGGTTACGCTGTGTAATACCTGCTTTACAGCCGAAAATCAGTGAGCTTATGATCTTCTGGCTTGTCCGTCCGATGTTGCCGCCAACAGTTAGGTAAGCCGGGAAATGGCTGAAGCCATGATCGAATTCCAGAGCGTCACCAAGCAGTACCAGAGCGGGCAGCCGGCCGTTGACAACCTGACCATGTCCATCGACAAAGGCTCCATCACGGTTTTTGTTGGTCCCTCCGGTTGCGGGAAGACCACTTCCCTGCGGATGATCAACCGTATGGTGGAGCCCACTTCCGGCACCATCACTGTTGGCGGCAAGGACGTGACGTCCGTGCCCGCCGCGCAACTGCGCCGGTCCATGGGGTATGTCATGCAGTCCTCGGGACTGATGCCGCACCGTTCGGTGCTGGATAACATCGCCACTGTCCCGCGGCTGAACGGCGTCTCCAAAGCGGAGGCACGCCAGCGCGCCCAGGAACTGCTCGACGTCGTCGGGCTCGCTTCGGTGCTCGGCAAGCGCTACCCCTCCCAGCTGTCCGGCGGCCAGCAGCAGCGCGTGGGCGTGGCGCGCGCCCTCGCTGCAGATCCCCCCGTACTGCTGATGGACGAACCCTTCAGTGCCGTGGATCCGGTCGTTCGCGACGAACTGCAGCAGGAGCTGCTCAGGCTGCAGCGGGACCTGGCCAAGACCATCGTTTTCGTCACCCATGACATCGACGAAGCCACGGTCCTGGGGGACAAGGTCGCCGTCTTCGCCACCGGCGGCAAGCTGGCGCAGTACGCCACGCCGGAGGAAATCCTGCGCGCACCGGCCAACGACTTCGTGGCGTCCTTCGTGGGCAAGGACCGGGGGTTCCGCCACCTGGCGTTCAGCCCGTCCGACGCCGTCACCCTCCACGAGGTCCCCACCGTCAGCCAAAGTGACCTGGCGGCCGTCGCGGCAGGTTCTGCCACGGACGAGTGGCTGCTCGTGGTGGACGCGGATTCGCGCCCGCTGGGCTGGACCAGCCCGGGCGCGGGACCAGCCCTCATCCCCGGCGGATCGCTCTTCCGGAAAGGGGAGACCCTCCGCCGGGCCCTGGACGCGGCGCTCTCCTCACCTTCGGGGTTGGGCGTTGCCGTGGACACAGACGGCCGGCTTGCCGGCGTCCTCAAAGCCGATGAGGTGCTGTCGGTCATTGAATCGGCCCGGCTGGTCCGGCAGGGTGCCCTCTGATGGAATGGTTCCTGGCCAACAGCGGGCGGGTGTTCGAACTCGCCAGCCAGCACCTGGTGCTGGCCATCCTGCCCATGCTGTTGGGTTTGCTGCTCTCTATTCCGCTCGCCCAGTTCGCCCGGCGAAACAGGACCCTGCGCTCTGTAGTGGTCACGGCGACGTCCCTGCTCTACACGGTGCCGTCCCTCGCCTTGTTCATCATCCTGCCCTCAATCCTGGGGACCAGGGTCCTGGATCCGGTCAACGTGATTGTGGCACTCACGATTTACGCGGTGGCCCTCCTGGTGCGGGCCGCCCTCGACGCTTTCGACTCGGTGGATGACGACCTTCGCCAGGCGGCCGTTGCCATGGGCTTCAAGCCCGGTGCGCGTTTCGTCCAGATCGATCTTCCGCTGTCCCTGCCGGTGCTGTTCGCCGGGTTGCGTGTGGTGTCGGTCAGCAACATCTCGCTGGTGAGCGTGGCCGCCCTGCTCGGCATCGGGAACCTGGGGATGCTGTTCACCTCCGGCCTCCAACGGGGCTTCATTACCGAGGTGGTGGTCGGAATCATTGCCATTCTGGTTCTGGCACTCGTGATGGATGCGGTGCTCGTGCTCCTGGAACGGCTCCTGACGCCGTGGACCAGGGCCGCAGCAAAAACGGACAAGGCCGGTCTGGCCTCGGCGGCGGAGCGGTTGTCCGATGTCCGGACAGGCGGTGCCTCCGCATGAGCAATGTCTTTACGGACACCTTTGCCTGGCTGGGGGACCCCCTGAACTGGGCCGGTAGCACGGGAATTCCCGTCCGGCTGGCAGAGCACCTCCAATACACAGGCCTCGTGATGCTGATCGCCACGGGCATCGCCGTCCCAATAGGCCTCTATGTCGGCCACACCGGCCGAGGCCGGGTGGCGGTTGTTGCGTTGGCCGGCGCGCTGCGGGCGCTGCCCACCCTTGGCCTGCTGACTCTCTTCGTCCTCCTGGCCGGCATCGGACTGATGCCTCCGATCTGGGCCCTCGTGATTCTCACGGTGCCCCCGCTGCTCGCCGGCACCTACGCGGGGATCGCCAGCGTGGACCGGAACGTGGTGGACGCCGCGCGCGCCATGGGCATGACTGAACTGCAGGTGCTGTTCCGGGCGGAAGTCCCCAATGCCCTGACGGTGATGTTCGGAGGATTCCGGACCGGCGTGCTGCAGGTGATCGCCACCGTTTCGGTGGTTGCGTATATCAATCTGGGCGGGCTGGGCCGCTATCTTTTCGACGGCCTGGTGCTGTCCGATTTTCCGCAAATGCTGGGCGGTTCGCTCCTGATAGCCGGCCTGGCCATCGCCGTCGACCTGATTCTCGCCGTTTTCCAGAGGCTGTTCCTGTCCAGGAGAGTTTCTGCCACGCCAGACCGGAGCCAGCAGGCACCGGTTGATCTCACAGACCCCGTGTCCGCGGAGCCTGTTCTTCAAGGAGGTACGTCATGAAGGAAACCCACTCTAGAGTCCTGGGCCGGCGCGCATTCGGCGGTCTGGCCGCCGGCGTCGGGCTTGCCCTGACGCTGTCCGCGTGCGGCGGAGGGTCGGACCCCATGCGAAGCGCGCCCGCCACAGGCGGCTCGGGATCAGGTTCGGCGCTGGTGATCGGTTCCGCCGACTTCCCGGAAAGCCAGATCATCGCAGAGGTCTACGCCGGCGCCCTGAACGCGGCCGGCGTGACGGCAAGCACCAAGCCCAACATCGGGTCGCGCGAGGTGTACTTCAAGGCTGTCCAGGACGGGTCCGTGGACGTCATCCCCGACTACAGCGGCAACCTCCTGCTGCATGTGGACAAGGAAGCCACCGAGGTGTCGGCGGACGACATCTACAAGGCGCTCCCGGCCAAGCTGCCCGAGGGACTGGCCGTGCTGGAGGCTTCCAAGGCTGAGGACAAGGATGCCATGGTGGTGACCAAAGCGACGGCGGAAAAGTACCAGCTCAAGTCCATCGAAGACCTCGCCAAGGTCTGCAGTGAGCTGGTGGTCGGCGCACCGGCTACCTTCGCCGAGCGCGCGTACGGCCTGCCCGGCCTGAAGAAGAACTACAGCTGCGAGCCCAAGAAGCTGGAACCGTTCAGCGACGGCGGCGGCCCCATCACCGTCAAAGCGCTGCTCGAAGACCAGGTGCAGGTCGCGGACATCTACACCACGACGCCCGCCATCGCCGACAATGACCTGGTGGTCCTGGAGGACCCCAAGAACAACTTCATCGCCCAGCAGGTCCTGCCGCTGTACAACAAGGCCAAGATGACGGACAAGGCCAAGGAAGCGCTCAACTCCGTGTCCAAGATCCTCACCACGGAAGACCTGATCAACCTCAACCGCGCCGTCAGCGGCACACAGAAGCAGAACCCGAAGGACGCAGCAGCGGCCTGGCTCAAGGACAAGGGCCTGGTTAAGTAGCCAGAGCCCGACGGCGCCTTCCGGACTTCACAGTCCGGGAGGCGCCGTTGTCGTTTTCCCCCGGCTGCCGGCCGAAGCGCCATTGCTTCGCTCCCGTGTGAGTCAAGTCTCAGCTGAAGTACATCCGCCATATGGCATATTTGATGGATGGCAGAATTCAAGCAGTCCACCAAGCTTCATAATGTCCTCTACGACATCCGTGGACCGATTCTTCAGGCCGCCCAGCAGATGGAGGCAGAGGGTCACCGCATCCTCAAACTGAATATCGGAAACCCGGCCCCGTTTGGTTTTGAAGCGCCGGACGCCATTTTGGTGGACATGATCCGCCACCTGCCGCATGCCCAGGGGTACAGTGATTCCCGCGGCATATTTTCCGCCCGGACCGCCGTGTCGCAGTACTACCAGACCCGCGGGATCCAGAACATCCACGTGGATGACATCTACCTCGGCAACGGTGTCAGTGAACTCATCACCATGTCGCTCATGGCGCTCCTCGACGACGGCGACGAGGTCCTTATCCCCACTCCGGACTACCCGCTGTGGACGGCCTCCGTGGCCCTCGCGAGCGGCCGGCCGGTGCACTACCTCTGCGATGAGGAGTCCGGCTGGCAGCCGGACCTGGAGGACCTCGAATCCAAGATCACCCCGCGTACCAAGGGAATCGTGGTAATCAACCCGAACAACCCCACCGGCGCGGTGTATCCCGAAGAGACACTGAAGAAGATCGTGGCCCTCGCCGAAAAGCACGGTCTGGTGCTGTTCGCGGACGAAATCTACGAGAAGATCCTCTACGAGGACGCCGTCCACGTGAACCTTGCGGGCCTCACCGGCGACGACGTCCTGTGCCTGACCTTCAGCGGACTGTCCAAGGCCTACCGGGTGTGCGGGTACCGGGCCGGCTGGATGGCGATTTCAGGGCCGAAGAAGGACGCCGCCGACTACCTCGAAGGCATCAGCCTGCTGGCCAACATGCGCCTCTGCGCCAACGTGCCGGCGCAGCACGCCATCCAGACGGCTTTGGGCGGATACCAGAGCATCAACGACCTGATCCTGCCCGGCGGACGCCTGCTGGAACAGCGGAACAAGGCCTATGACCTGCTTAACGCCATCCCCGGCGTCAGCACACAGCAGGCCAGGGGAGCGCTCTACCTGTTCCCCAAACTGGACCCCGAGGTCTTCCACATCCGCGACGACGAAAAGTTCGTCCTGGACCTGCTCCGCGATCAGAAGATCCTCGTTTCCCACGGGCGTGCCTTCAACTGGGTCCGGCCGGACCACTTCCGGATGGTCACCCTGCCCAACGTGAAGGACATCGAAGAGGCTATTGGCCGCATGGGGGACTTCCTCAGCCGGTACCAGGGGAACTAGCCTGATGGCAGCAACGCCGCCCGGTGGATCCCGGGCGGCGGCAGCCGGAGGGAACCGCACGAGGCGGCGTTCCGGACTGGCGGCACATCGGCGGAAGGCTAGTCATGGCAGGCATGGAAACGTTCAAGAAGTCCCCGTCAGGGACCCTCGCCGCGGGTGACGGCTTCAAGCTGGCCGATGTGGACCCTGGTTCGACACCGGGTTATGCCGGCGACAAATCGGATGGGCAGGCACTTCTTGCCGAACTCGACGGCAAACTTGCGATGCTGCAGGAGAAGCTGTTCGCCGAGGCCAAGTTCGGCGGCAACAAGCGCATCCTGCTGATCCTCCAGGCAATGGACACCGCGGGCAAAGGCGGCATCGTGGCCCACGTTGTGGGTGCCATGGACCCGCAGGGTGTGCAGCTCAAGGCGTTCAAGGCGCCCACCGACGAGGAAAAAGCCTACGACTTCCTCTGGCGGATCGAGAAGGAAGTCCCCGCGGCCGGGATGGTGGGTGTCTTCGACCGGTCCCATTACGAGGATGTGCTCATCCACCGGGTCCGCGGCTGGGCCTCCCCGGAAGAGCTGGAGCGGCGCTACACCGCGATCAACGAATTTGAAGCCAGGCTGACGGCCTCCGGTACGCGGATCGTCAAGGTGATGCTGAACATCAGCCGGGATGAACAAAAGGCCCGGCTGCTCGCGCGGCTGGATGATCCCTCGAAGCACTGGAAGTACAGCAGCGGCGACTTGAAGGAGCGCGCCTTCTGGGACGACTACATGGCCGCGTACCAGGCAGCCTTTGACAAGACGCACACTGAAGTGGCGCCCTGGCACGTGGTCCCGGCGAACAAGAAGTGGTACGCGCGCATCGCCGTGCAACAGCTGCTGCTGCACGCCATGGAAGACCTCCATCTGGATTGGCCCGCCGCCGAGTTCGACGTTGCCCTGGAGCGTAGCTTGGTGGAAAGGTCCTGATCCGGCGGCCCGGGACCCGGGCGGCCTAAGGGCGAGGCGGGCTAAGACTCCGGCCCGGCCTGGTTCCGGGCTGCGGCCAGCCGCTTGCGGGCGCCTTCGAGCCATTCCTCGCAGCGCTTGGCCAACGCTTCGCCCCTTTCCCACAAGGCGAGTGAGTCCTCCAGGCTGGCGCCGCCGGCTTCGAGCTTGCCCACCACAGCCACGAGCTGTTCGCGGGCCTCCTCGTAGCTCAGTCCTTCGATGTCGGCGTTCGGTTTCTGTTCTGCTGCCAATGTGCTGCTCCCTGCTGGTGGTAGGTGGACTGGGCGGTTCCGGTGTTTGTCCGGCACCGCGCTGATTCAGTTTTCGGAAATCTGGTGGCCGCCGGTGGACCGGGCCGAAAAACTGCCGCCGGAAACCCGTACGAAAAGCTCGGAGCCCTCCGGTGCCTGCGACGGGTGCCGCACGACGGTCTTCCGGGTATCCGCGGCCTGGTCCGCACCGGCCACCTGCACCACGGCGTAGCCGCGGTCCAGCGTTTGCTGTGGTGAGAGGGCGCGCACCTGGTTGCGGAGGTGGACGACCTGGTCGGCGGCCCTCAGCACTGCGGTGCTGATGGCGGCGCGTGAGCGGCTGCTGAGTCGTGCAACGTCTTCGGCCCGGGTGCTGACCATGACTTCCGGCGAAGCGAGGACGGGCCGCGAATGCAGGGAGGCCATCCGGTCGGATTCGCGTTCCACCAGCCGCGTCACGCCGCGCCGGAGTTGGTCGCGGGCCTGCCGAACCCTGGTGAGTTCTTCGGCGACGTCGGGAACGATCCTCTTGGCGGCATCCGTGGGCGTGGAAGCCCGGAGGTCCGCGACGTCGTCGAGGATGGGCCGGTCCGCCTCATGCCCGATCGCGCTGACCACGGGTGTGGACGCTCCGGACACTGCCCTGATCAGGTCCTCGTTGCTGAAGGGGAGCAGGTCCTCCAAAGCGCCGCCGCCGCGGGCGATGACGATGACGTCAACGTGGGGATCCGCATCGAGTTCGCGCAGCGCGCCAATGATCTGGGACACAGCGGTATTTCCCTGCACCGCAACTTCCCGGACCTCGAATTCGACGGCTGGCCACCGGAGCGCGGCGTTGCGAAGCACGTCCTTTTTGGCATCGGAGTCGCGTCCGGTGATGAGCCCGATCCGGTGCGGGAGGAGCGGCAGGCGTTTCTTCCGGGAATCCGCAAAAAGTCCTTCCATGGAGAGCGCGTGGCGGAGCCGCTCGATCCGCGCCAGCAGGTCTCCGAGCCCTACTGGCCGGATGTCCTTCACCGACATGTTGAGGCGTCCGGTCTTGAGCCAGAACTCTGCCTTCAGGAGTGCCACCACCCTGGAGCCCCGCTCCAGGGGAACCTCCTGGCGGTCCAGAACATTCGACCAGATGGACGCCGGTAGGGAGATTTCGGCGTCAACATCCCGGAGCGTCATGAAGGCGCTGCCGCCGCGGCGGTTCAGCTCGATGACCTGGCCTTCGACCCATGCCGAGGGGGTGCGGTCGATGTGGGCTTTGAGTTTTTGCGACAGAAGCTGCAAGGGCCAAGGGTTGTCCGGGCTGGTTTCGGCAGCCGTCGCAGGAACCGTGGTTGCCGCGGGCATGTTGTCAGCCACGGGCGGACCGTGACGGGGTGGGAGCCTTTGGCATGGGAATCCTTTGCGGGTGGCAGTGCATCAAAACGGAATGGCATCAAACCGAATCAACTCTATCCATAGCTCTACCACTGTCCGCCGACATTTTTGCTTCCCAGCCGGCACCCCTAGGATGGCAGTACCGCCAACCAAACCTAGGAATCCCTTGCGCACTTTTGTCTCAGCTGCCGCCGTCATCCTTGGACTGCTGCTGGCCGCCGTCGCCGTTCCCGCCATCTGGGTGGACCGGAACATTGTGCAGGAGGACGGCTTTGTCTCCCTCGCCGCCCCGCTGGGCAAGGACACTGTCTTCCAACAAAGGCTGGCATCCGCCGCGGTTGGCAGCATCGATCCGACCGGCCAGATTCCTGAACCGTTCGCGGACCTGGTGCAGCCGATCCTGGATTCCGCCGCCAAATCGCTGACAACACTTCCCGGCTACCCCGCGGCGTGGGAGGAAACGCTGAGGAAGAGCCACCGCCTCAACTTCACGGCTTCCGGAACCGCACCGTCGGAGGCCGAACCGTCCACGTCCCTCACCCTGGATGTGGCACCCCTGGTGGGTCTGCTGACGCAGCAGATTTCGGACGCGACCAAGGTGCCGCTGGAAGCGCCGGAACAGACGCTGATCGACATTGGGCAGCCAAGCCAGCGGCAACTCGTGGACCAGGTGTCGGCCTACGCGCCCATGGGTTATGCGTTGGCCGCGGGATCGGCAATCGCCTTGCTGCTTGGCCTGATTGCCGCACGCCGGCGCTGGACCGTGCTGGTGGGTGCGGGGGCCGGAGCGCTGGTGCTGGCGGCGGTCTGGAAACTCGGCGCAGACGCAGCTGGCCTGGCGGTTGCCGGAACAGCCAGCGGGAACGAGGTGGCGGACATCTTCAAAAGCGAATTCGTCGCCGCGTCCTCCGACCGGTTCGGGCAGTGGATCCTGGCAACCCTCATCGCCGGGGCCGTCCTCATCGTGGCCGGTGTCATTTTCCGCGTTGTTGCCGGCGCCGGCCGTGCCCTGCGTTCCCGGTAGCATTGAACAATGACCACCTCAGCTGTCTCCATCCCCATGCCTTCAATTCCGCGGAGGCGCCGTTCGCCTGAGGACGTACTGGCAGCGGCTCCGGTGTCGGGCCCCAAAAAGGTTCTGCTCGCGGCTCCCCGCGGCTACTGCGCCGGAGTAGACCGTGCCGTTATTGCCGTTGAGAAGGCGCTGGAACGCTACGGTCCGCCGGTTTACGTCCGCAAGCAGATCGTCCACAACGTTCACGTGGTCAGCTCCCTCGAGGAAAAGGGTGCCATCTTCGTTGACGAGACCGACGAGGTCCCCGAAGGCGCCCTGGTGATTTTTTCGGCCCACGGCGTATCGCCCGCGGTAGTGCAGTCCGCCGAGGACCGCGGCCTTCGCACCATTGACGCCACATGCCCCCTGGTGACCAAGGTGCACCGGGAAGCTGTCCGCTTTGCCAAGGACGACTTCGACATCCTTCTGATCGGCCATGACGGCCATGAGGAAGTTGAGGGAACGGCCGGTGAAGCCCCCGAGCACATCCAGATCATCAACGGCCCGCACGAGGTGGATAAAGTGACGGTCCGGGATCCGGAAAAGGTCATCTGGCTTTCGCAGACGACGCTGAGCGTGGATGAAACGATGGAAACGGTCCGGCTGCTGAAAGAGCGTTTCCCGACGCTCCAGGATCCGCCCAGCGACGACATCTGCTACGCCACCACCAACCGCCAGGTGGCCATCAAGAAGATTTCCCCGCAGGCCGACCTGGTCATTGTGGTGGGCTCCGCCAACTCCTCCAACTCCGTCCGCCTTGTGGAGGTTGCCCTGGAATACGGCGCAAAAGCCTCCTACCGCGTTGACTTCGCCAACGAAGTGGACGAGGCCTGGTTCGAAGGGGTTGCCACTGTTGGGGTCACCTCTGGTGCATCCGTTCCGGAAGTGCTGGTCAAGGACGTGCTGCGGCTCCTCGCGGACTACGGCTACGGCGCCGTGGAGGAAGTGGTCACAGCGGAGGAAGACCTGCTCTTCTCCCTGCCCAAGGAGCTCCGGGCGACGCTGAAGAAATCCGGAGACGTGACCCGCGCCCTGGGCGGAAACAAGGCGCGGGCCTGACCCCTCCGGGGTCCTTTCCCTGGCTCGACTACGCGGCTGATTCCTCCGACTGGAGTTCGGGGGCGGCCACTGAGCGCGGGGTCACTTCGATGGCGGGCGGCGTGGTCAGCCCCTCGGCTTCAAGGGCGTTGAGCTTTCGGGCCGTGGGCAGGACGCGTGCTTCGAGCGTCCCGACCATCGAGTTATAGCGGTCAACGGAAGTCTTGAGGGAAGACCCCAGCTTGGTCACGTTGTCACCGAGCGTTCCCATGCGCTCGTAGAGCTGCCGGGCCAGCTCAAACAGTTCCCGGGCACTGTCGGTCAGCACGTCCTGGCGCCAGGTGAACGCCACCGACTTCAGGACGGCCAGCAGGGTACCGGGGGAAGCGAGCACCACGTTCTTGTTCAGGGCATAGTCCAGGAGGCCGGGATCGGCTGCCAGGGCGGCGGCAAGGATGGATTCCGCCGGCAGGAAGCAGATCACGAGTTCGGGTGAATTGCCCGGGATATCCCAGTACTTCTTGTTGCTCAGGGCGTCCACATGGGATTTCAATGCCTTTGCGTGTGCTGCCAGCAGCGCACTTTGTCCGTTGAGCGCGTGCCCGTGCTGTTGCTGTCCCGAGGAAGGCCCCAGGTCCTGGGCTTCAAGGTAGGAGGCCAGCGGCACCTTGGCGTCGACCACAAGCTGCTTCTCGCCCGGGAGCTGGACCACGAGGTCGGGCCGCATAGCGTTCCCCGCCGCGGCGCTGTGGTGCTGCTCATGGAAATCCACGTGGCGGAGCATGCCGGCTGCTTCCACCACGCGCCGCAGCTGGACCTCGCCCCACTGGCCGCGGGCACTGTTGGACCGCAGGGCGGACTCGAGGGCATGGGTTGAGCGAAGGAGCTGTTCGTCGGAGAGGCGGGCTTCCTGCAGTTGCTGTGCGAGCTGTCCGTACTGCTCCAGCCGGTCACGTTCCAGCAGGGACACCTGCTGCTGGACCGCCGTAAGCTTCTCCGCCACGGGAGCCAGGGCCCGGAGGACGCTGCCGTCCTGGTTGCGTGACTCGCCGAGCTCCCTGTTCTGTGCCGACAAAAGGCGCCGCTCGGCGTCGGCTGCCGCGAACTGGGCGCTGACCTCCGAAAGACGGGCCGAGACGCCGTCGAAATCCTGCTCCAGGGCAACGTTCCGCCGCCGGAACACCACATAGGTGAAGGCGGCGCCGATCAAGGCGCCGAGAATCAGCATCAGTAGGGCAAGTATCAGTGCAAAAGCGTCCATGGGTTCACTTTGGCACGGGCCTCTGACATTTTTGGCGCAGGCGCACGCGCCGCCGACGGCGAACAGCTGCGGTGAACAAGACAGGCGGCCGCAGGGTTCCGGGC
Source organism: Arthrobacter sp. P4_H3 (assembly GCF_056400885.1). NCBI lineage: Bacteria > Bacillati > Actinomycetota > Actinomycetes > Micrococcales > Micrococcaceae > Arthrobacter > Arthrobacter sp. P4_H3. The sequence continues at coordinate 22,623 of NZ_JBFUKK010000009.1, read as the reverse complement.
CGATTACCGGTAGAATCAATACTCGTGGCTCTTACTATTGGCATCGTCGGACTGCCCAACGTCGGCAAATCAACTCTTTTCAACGCACTGACCCGCAATCAGGTGCTGGCCGCGAACTATCCGTTCGCCACCATCGAGCCGAATGTCGGCGTCGTGAACCTTCCGGATCCCCGCCTGGCGAAGCTGGCTGCCATCTTTGGATCCCAGCGGCTGCTGCCCGCCCCGGTGTCCTTCGTGGACATCGCCGGGATCGTAAAAGGTGCGTCGGAGGGCGAAGGCCTGGGCAACAAGTTCCTCGCCAACATCCGTGAGGCCGAGGCCATCGCCCAGGTTGTCCGTGTGTTTGACGACCCCGACGTGATCCACGTCGACGGCAAGGTGGATCCCAGTTCGGATATGGAGACCATCAACACCGAGCTGATCCTGGCCGACCTTCAGACCATCGAAAATGCCATTCCCCGGATCGAAAAAGAAGTCAAGATCAAGAAGCGGGAAGCTGCCGAGCTGGCTGCCATCAAGGCGGCCCAGGCTGTGCTGGAACGTGGCGACACCATTTTCGCCTCGATCAAGAGCGACAAACTGGAGATGGAGCACCTCAAGGAGCTCAGCCTCCTGACCGCCAAGCCCTTCATCTACGTCTTCAACGCGGACGAAGGCATTCTGGGCAGTCCGGAGAAGCAGGACGAACTGCGGGCCATGGTTGCCCCGGCGGACGCCATCTTCCTCGACGCCAAGCTCGAGTCCGACCTCGTCGAGCTGGATGAGGAAGAGGCCCGCGAAATGCTGGAGATGAACGGCCAGGATGAATCGGGCCTGGACCAGCTGGCCCGCGTCGGCTTCCACACCCTCGGACTGCAGACCTACCTGACGGCAGGGCCCAAGGAAACGCGCGCCTGGACCATCCACCAGGGCGACACCGCACCACAGGCCGCCGGCGTGATCCACTCCGACTTCCAGCGCGGCTTCATCAAGGCCGAAGTTGTCTCCTTCGACGACCTCATCGAGGCCGGCTCCATGGCCGAGGCGAAGGCCCGCGGCAAGGTCCGCATCGAAGGCAAGGAATACGTGATGTCCGACGGCGACGTCGTGGAGTTCCGCTTCAACGTGTAGCAGGCAGCTGCCACAAGGCACAGTCACAGTCAGTGATTGAGCATTAACAGCAAAAGCCCCGATTCCCTTGGATCGGGGCTTTTGCTGTGATTGGACCCGTTCCCGCCCGGCCTTTTGCGCATCAAGGTTCTCCAACGATTTAAAGTGGCACAGCTTGACCATTGTTGCAGCTCGGTAACAACCTTTACTCATGGGCAACTTTGGTCCCACGGGCGCACCTTTCGGGTTTAGGCTACTGCTCATGTGAGGCCAGCCACATTCTCACTGGGGGAATGGGCGGTCTGGCCGGCGCCTACAGCGGCGGTCTTTTCAAACCACAGAAACATAGGAGGCGGAATGCGCTTCGGTCGTATTTCCAAAGCGGTAGGCGTCGCGGCAGCTGCCGCGCTTGCTCTCAGCGCCTGCGCCGGCAACAGCGGCGGGACAACCCCGTCCAGCGCTACTGCCGGCAAACAGGGTGGCTCAGCCACGGTGGTCGAGGTGAACGCTTTCAACACGTTCAACCCGAACACTGCCGACGGCAACACTGACATCAACTCGAAGATCAGCTATGCCACCCACTCGGGTTTCTACTACATCGACAATCAGCTGAACGTTGTCCGCAACGAGAAGTTCGGCAAGATGGAAAAGACTTCCGATGACCCGCTGACGGTCAAGTACACCGTCAACGAGGGCGTGAAGTGGTCCGACGGAACCCCGGTCACGGCAGCCGACCTCCTGCTGCAGTGGGCAGCGTTCTCCGGCTACTACGACGACGCCGACTCAGAGGCGAAGACGGGCACGCAGTACTTCTCCTACGCCGGTGACCCCACCGGCCTCAAGCTCACCGATTTCCCCGAACTCGGCGACGACAACCGCACGATGACCATCAAGTACACCAAGCCGTTTGCTGACTGGGAAACCGTCCTGGGCGGTCCGGGCATTGACATCGCGGCCCACGTGATGGCCAAGAAGGCAGGCCTCGCCGATGCCAAGGCACTGGTGGACTACCTCAAGGAGAAGCCCAAGGGCGACGCCAAGGCCCCGAAGCCGGCCGATGAGAAGCTGAAGGCCATGGCTGACTTTTGGAACACCGGGTTCGACACCAAGACCCTGCCGTCGGACCCCAGCCTCTACCTCTCCAACGGCCCGTACATTGTCAAGAGCGTCACGCAGGACCAGTCGCTGACCATGGTCCGTAACAAGGATTACAACTGGGGCCCGGAGGCGAGCCTGGACGAAATAACGGTCCGCTACATCGGCTCCTCTCCGGCGCAGGTGCAGGCACTGAAGAACGGCGAAGCGGACATCATTGCTCCCCAGGCTTCCGCCGACACCATCGAGCAGCTCAAGGCACTCGAAAGCCAGGGCGTGACCGTGGAACAGGGCAACCAGCTCTCCTACGACCACATCGACCTGAACTTCTCCGGTCCGCTGGCCGAAAAGAGCGTCCGCGAGGCGTTCATGAAGACCGTCCCCCGCAAGGACATCGTCGACAAGATCGTGAAGAAGCTCGATCCGGAAGCCAAGCCGCTCGACTCCCAGCTGTTCGTTCCGGCCCAGGCTGCTTATGAGGAGTCTGCAAAGAACAACGGCTCTTCGGCCTACCAGGACGTGGACATTGACGGCGCGAAGGCTCTTCTGGCCGGCAAGACCCCTGAGATCCGCATCATGTACAACAAGGACAACCCCAACCGTGTTGACGCCTTCTCCCTGATCCGCGAGTCGGCCACCAAGGCCGGATTCAAGATCGTTGACGGCGGCCTGGGTGCTTCTGACTGGGGCAAGGCCCTCGGCGACGGCAGCTACGACGCCACGATCTTCGGCTGGATCAACCCGGGTGTCGGCGTTTCCGGCGTACCGCAGATCTTCCGCAGCGGCAACGGTTCCAACTTCAACGTGTTCAGCGATCCTGAAGCCGACAAGCTGATGGACGAGCTGATCGTCACCACCGACCGCAGCAAGCAGGATGAGCTGATTACGCAGATCGACAAGAAGATCTGGGATTCCGCTTACGGTCTTCCGCTCTTCCAGTCCGTGGGCGTGGACGCGTACAGCGACCGCATCACCGGTGTGAAGTTCATGCCGAACCAGACGGGTGTCTGGTGGAACTTCTGGGAGTGGGCTGAGAAGTAAAGCCCCCGCTCAGCGAGCGAACAGCAGGTGAAGGCGCCGGGACAGCAGCAGCGTCCCGGCGCCTTCGCTGGCACCACCGGCATTCGCCGGCTTTCCGCCCACCTCACTCGGCAAGCCGGTCTGATTCTGCGATGGGCCCGGTCAGATCCCGGCCCGGATATCGAGGCTTACCACCATGGTGACGTACATCGTCCGGCGGCTTATTACTGCCGCACTCATACTTCTCGGGGCATCATTCCTCGTGTACCTCCTGACAGCGTCGTCCGGAGATCCACTGGAGGAATTCCGTGCCAGCAGTGCCGCCAACAAACAACAGCTCATGGACTCGCGCAGCCAGCTCCTTGACCTGGACACGCCGGCTCCCCTCAGGTACTTCAAATGGCTTGGCGGAGCGGCCAAATGCCTGGTTCCCTTCGCCGGCTCGTGCGACCTCGGCAAGAACATCGCCGGGCAGCCAATAACGGAGGCCCTCGGCTTCGCGCTGGTCCAGACCCTGACGCTCGTCACCGGCGCCACCGTCCTGGCAATCCTGATCGGCATTGCCCTCGGCATCATCACGGCCCTCCGGCAGTACAGCGCCCTCGACTATGGCGTGACGTTCATGGCGTTCCTGTTCTTCTCGCTCCCCATCTTCTGGGTGGCCGTGCTGCTGAAGGAATACGGTGCCATCGGCTTCAACGATTTCCTCCGCAATCCCGAAATACCACTGCCGGCGGCCCTGGGGATAGGTGCCATAGCGGGCGTGATCGTTGCGGTTGCCGTCGGTGGAGCAGCCCGCCGCCGGCTGGTTTCAGGCGGCATCGTTTTCCTCGCTGCCAGCCTTATCCTGATCTACTTCTCCGTTGTGCAGTGGTTCCGGAACCCCGGACTTGGCCCGGTGGTCATTGCGATTGCAGGGGTGGGCCTCGCCTTCGCCGTGACAGTCCTCGTGGCCGGGCTCAAGAACAAGCGTGCCCTGCAGTCCGCGTTGATCGTGGTGGCACTTGGCGTGGTTGCCTACTTCGCGGTCCAGCCGCTCCTGAACGAGGCGACGGCGCTCATGATAGTCCTGCTGGGCATCGCGACAATCGGTGTCGGCGTGGCAACGGGCTACCTCATGGGCGGCTACGATCGCGGCCAGTCAATGCGCGCCGCCGGGATAACAGCCTTCCTCGTGGGCGGACTCATCCTGATGGACCGCTTCATGCAGGCCTGGCCCACCTACTTCAACAACAGCAGGGTCCGGGGGAGGCCGATCGCCACGATCGGTGCCGGCACCCCGAACATCCAGGGCGACTTCTGGGTCCTGAGCCTGGACACCTTCACGCACCTGATTCTTCCGACCATGGCCCTCATCCTTGTTTCGTTGGCAAGCTACACGCGGTTCACCAGGTCGTCCATGCTGGAAATCATGAACATGGACTACATCAGGACAGCCCGCGCCAAGGGACTCTCCGAGCGGTCCGTGGTGATGGGCCACGCGTTCCGCAACGCGCTGATTCCCATCGCCACCATCGTGGCCTTCGATATCGGGGCGCTCATCGGCGGTGCCGTTATTACCGAAACGGTGTTCTCGGTGCGGGGAATGGGGTTCCTCTTCCTGGACGGCATCGTGCACACTGACCCGAACCCCGTGATGGGCGTCTTCGTCTGTGTGGCAGTGACCGCAATGGTGTTCAACCTGATAGCAGACCTTGCGTACTCCGCACTCGATCCCCGCGTAAGGATTAAGGCATGAGCCAGCCAACCCAGCAGGAAGAATTCCTCGCCGAGCACTCGCACCCCCGGCCGCCGGGAGTGTCCTTTGAACCGGAAGCGAAGGGGCTGAGCCAGGGGCAGATTGTCCGCAAACGGTTCCTGGGCCACAGCGGGGCCATCGCCGGTCTTTTCATCTTTGTCTTCATCTTCCTGCTGGCCTTCACCTCGGTCGGCTGGGCTGGCATTCCGGGCTGGTGGAAATACGACCACCTGGATGTGTCGCCGCTGGTCAACGACGGGGTTCCGACGGCATCCCTGTGGCTGCCGGCCTGGGGCGAACATCCCTTCGGGCAGGACCGGATCGGCCGGGACCTCTTCGCCATGACCATGCGCGGAGCCCAGCAGTCCATCACCATCATGGTCCTGATCGGGGCCATCGCCGGCCTGCTGGGCACTGTCATCGGCGGCCTGTCCGGGTACTTCCGAGGCTGGGTGGAAGCAGTCCTGATGCGGATCACGGACGTCATCATCATCATCCCGGTGCTGCTGCTTGCCGCCGTGGTGGCCCAGTCCGTCAACCGCAGGGACCAGGGCGGCTGGTTTTCGGGCTTCGCGGCCAGCAACGGCATCCTCGTCCTGGGCATCTTCCTGGGCCTGGTCAGCTGGGTCGGCCTGGCGCGGCTGATGCGCGGGGAGTTCCTCACCCTGCGTGAACGGGAGTTTGTCGACGCAGCCCGTATCTCCGGGGCCAGCAATGCACGGATTATTTTCAAGCACATCCTGCCCAATGCCATCGGCGTCCTGATCGTTAACGTGACCCTGACCATGTCCGCTGCCATCCTCCTGGAAACTGCACTGAGCTACCTCGGCGTCGGCGTGAAGTCCCCGGACACCTCGTTGGGCCTGCTCATCTCGCAGAACCAGGAAGCGTTCGCCACCCGGCCGTGGCTGTTCTGGTTCCCGGGCCTCTTCATTGTGCTGATCTGCCTCAGTATCAACTTCATCGGCGACGGACTTCGGGACGCGTTCGATCCGAGGCAGAAGAAGTTCAACGCCAAAAAGGCCAAAGACGCCAAGCCTGCCGGAGCGCCGGAGAAGGCACCGGCTGCTGCAGCCGACGGGTCTGCGGGCGACTGAATGCGGGCTGTCCGGGCATCCGCCCTACGGAACTGTGACGCCCCAGTAGCTGGCGGCAAGGAGGACCACGGTGGTGGCGATCGCCGTCCAGCGAAATGTCACGCTGACGGCCGTGGTCTCGGCACTTCCGGTGTCCAGGGCGCCGGCTTCGACCAGCTCTTCCCACCGGCCGCGAACCAGCCGGGCTGCCTGGCCGGAATCAGTGGTTTTCAGGTCACCCGGGCGCACGGACTGTCCGGGTCCGTAGGTGGCGGAAGGCAGGCCCCTGAGATCCTCGGGGCGGGCGTTCCGGCCGCCCCAGATGCCTGGCGCCGGGGCGGCCCAGGAGGCGTAGCTCCTGGCCGGTGTGACCAGCGTCAGGGCAAACCGGGTATCGACGTTCACCAGGGCTGCCCACGGGACGTCAATGGAGCGGAACGGATTCTCCAGCGTGATGCCGCTGTCGTGCACCACCACGGAGGGCATCCAGAACAGCAGCCAGCCGAGAAAACCGATCAGCAGCAGCGGACCCGTACCCAGCATTGCTGCCGGCCCGCCGGCCGCGGCAGTGACAACAAGGCCGACGGCGGCCACCAGCCAGGACAGCCAGGCGAACCATTTGTTCGTGCGGGCTTTGAAGACTTCAACATTTCCGGCGTGCGGCACACTGCTCATGCCCCCAATAATTCAGGATTCCAGGCCACAGCACTAATCTCCGGTGCTGTCGTGGCTTGGGCGGAAGGGAACCCGTCATGACTGACAACATCACCCCGAACCAGGGCACCTCCCCGGCGCACGAGCCCGCCAAGGGAGAAATAGTCCTCGAGGTCCGCGATCTCAGCGTCGACTTCGGCGTGGATAAAAAATGGGTGCCCGCCGCCATCGGCCTGAATTATGAGGTGCGGGCGGGGGAAGTCCTTGCCATCGTGGGGGAGTCCGGCTCCGGCAAGAGCGCCAGTTCCATGGCCCTGCTGGGTCTCCTGCCCAGCAACAGCCGGGTATCCGGCAGCGTCCGCCTCTCCGGAAAGGAGCTCCTCGGCGCCAATGCCGCCAACATCCGGGAGGTCCGCGGCAAGGATGTGGCCGTGATCTTCCAGGAGCCCATGACCGCCCTCAATCCCGTGTACACGGTCGGGGCGCAGATTGTTGAGACGGTCCGGCTGCACAACGAAGTTTCACCGGACCAGGCCAGGGAACGTGCCCTGCGCATGCTGGAACTGGTGGAACTGCCGGACCCGGAGAAGGCGTTCAAGTCCTACCCCCACCAGCTTTCGGGCGGCCAGCGGCAACGGGCCATGATCGCCCAGTCGCTGTCCTGTGATCCCAAACTGCTGATTGCCGATGAGCCCACCACGGCCCTGGACGTCACCGTCCAGGCCGAGATCCTGGATCTCATGCGCAACCTGCGGAACAAGCTGGACAGCGCCATTGTGCTCATCACCCATGACATGGGGGTGGTAGCGGACCTGGCAGACCGCATCGCCGTCATGCGGCGGGGGCTGATTGTTGAAACGGGAACGGCCGAGCAGGTCTTCCGCAACCCCCGGCATGAATACACCCAGGCACTGCTCGCAGCAGTGCCGCACCTCGGCCAAGGCGGTGCGGACCAAGGCGCCGCGGTGGACGTTACCGCCGCGCTGGCGGCCGCCACGCACGCTGAACTGGAGTCGGTGGACCCCGACGACCTGGTCCGCCGCGAGCGTGAGAACGCCGCCGCGCTGGCTGCCGCGGCCGCGGCGCGGCCCCAGGGCGAACCGGTCCTGGAACTTACGGATGTAGCCATCGAATACCCCAAGCAGGGCCGCGTACCGGCCTTCAGGGCCGTGGAGGGTGCAAACCTCGTGATCTACCCCGGCCAAGTGGTGGGTCTCGTGGGCGAATCAGGCTCGGGCAAGACCACCATCGGCAGGGCCGCCGTCGGGCTGCTTCCTGTCGCGGCCGGCACCATGCGGGTGGTGGGCCAGGACATTTCCGCCGCCAAAAAGAACGGGAAGCAGCTGCACCAGGTCCGGCGCCACATCGGAATGGTGTTCCAGGACCCGTCGTCGTCGTTGAATCCCCGCCTCCCGATCGGCGAGAGCATCGGCGAACCCATGTTCCTCGCCGGGGAGGCCAAGGGAAGCGGGCTGCAGAAACGGATCGAGGCCCTCCTTGACCAGGTTGAGCTCCCGAGGAACTACCGCAACCGCTACCCGCATGAGCTGTCCGGCGGGCAGAAGCAGCGCGTGGGCATCGCGCGGGCACTGTCGCTCAAACCGAAGCTGATGGTGGCGGACGAACCGACGTCGGCACTGGACGTGTCCGTGCAGGCAAAAGTGCTTGAACTGTTCCAGAACCTCCAGAAGGACCTCGGCTTTGCCTGCCTGTTCGTGACACACGACCTGGCAGTGGTCGACGTGCTGGCCGACCGGATTTGCGTGATGCAGCGGGGCAGGATCGTGGAGCAGGGCTCCCGGGACCAGATCCTGCGCAACCCGCAGGAGCCCTACACGCAGCGCCTCCTTGCTGCGGTGCCCCTGCCGGACCCCGAAAAACAGCGTGAGCGCAGGGAGTTGCGGGCACAGTTGCTGGCGAGTGGAGTGGAGTAGCGTCCGTCACATGACGGGAAGCATACCAGTGAGTAACATGTGACTTGAAATACACCTGAGTTGACTCGAATGGTCAAATTGTGACCCGGTCACGGTTTGGCAACAGAGTTCCATTATTTGGACATGTTGGGGTTAGGCTACTCACTTATGTATGCCACGTCACAGGACACCTCTGTGCCTGGGCCTGCAGGGAAAACACGATTTTCCCTACTCAACTCCCACAACTCATAGGAGGCGGAATGCGTTTTTCGCGCACTTCCAAAGCACTGGGCATGGTTGCCATCGCAGCCCTGGCCCTGACCGGATGCGGCGCCGGAGGCGGCGCCACTGACGGCGGCAGCCAGGCTGCCGGCGACCCCAACAAGGTCATCACCGCGTACAGCAATGAACCCCAGCACCCCCTGATGCCCGCCGACACCAGCGAAGTCTACGGTGGCCGCGTGGTCGAGCTCCTGTTCGAAGGCCTGCGCAGCTACGACCCCAGCGGCAAGTCGGTCAACGCGCTTGCCGAGTCCATCGAATCCGCGGACGGCCAGAACTACACCATCAAGGTGAAGTCAGGCAGCAAGTTCACCAACGGCGAGGCCGTAACTGCCAAGAGCTTCGTTGATGCCTGGAATTTCGCCGCGCTGAGCACCAACGCCCAGAACAACAGCAGCTTCTTCGAATCCATCGAGGGCTACGACGCCGTCAGTGCCACCAAGACCGAGAAGGGCGCGGACGGCAAGGACATCGACGTCCCGGCCCCCACCGCGCAGACTCTCTCGGGCCTGGTTCTCAAGGACGATTCCACCATCACGGTCAAGCTGTCCCAGCCCGAGGCTGACTGGCCGCTGCGCCTGGGCTACTCGGCCTTCATGCCGCTGCCCGCGGACGCCATCAAGGACAAGAAGAAGTTCGGCGAGAACCCGATCGGCAACGGTCCGTACAAGATGGCCAAGGAAGGCGCCTGGCAGCACGACAGCCAGATCGAACTGGTTAAGAACGCCGATTACGCCGGTCCGCGTGCTGCCAAGAACGCCGGCGTGACCTTCAAGTTCTACACCGATCCGGCTCCGGCCTACACGGACATCCAGGCCAACAACCTCGACGTCACGGACGTCCTGCCGACCGATGCCCTCAAGACCTACACCACCGACTTCCCTGAGAACCACCTCAACAAGCCGTATGCAGGCAACGCCACCCTGAACATCCCGGGCTACCTGCCCGAGTTCCAGGGCGAAGCGGGCAAGCTCCGCCGCCAGGCCCTCTCCATGGCCATCAACCGCGAAGAGATCACCAAGGTCATCTTCTCCGGCACCCGGATCCCGGCGAAGGACTTCACGTCCCCGGCCGTTGACGGCTACAACGACAATGTTGCCGGCTCAGATGTCCTCAAGTTTGACGCCGCCAAGGCCAAGGATCTTTGGACGAAAGCGGATGCCATCAGCCCGTGGCCGGCCGACAAGACCCTGCAGCTTGCCTACAACACCGACGGCGGCAACAAGGAGTGGATCGACGCCGTTGCAAATAACTTCAAGAACAACCTGGGCATCAAGGCCGAAGGCCAGCCCTTCGCCAAGTTCGCCGAGATCCTGAAGCTGCGCACCGCCAAGAACCTGCCGGGCCTGACCCGAGCGGGCTGGCAGGCAGACTACCCGTCGTTGTTCAACTTCCTGGGGCCTGTCCTGAAGACCGGGGCCAGCGCCAACTACGAGGCTTACACGAACCCTGAGTTCGACAAGCTGCTTACCGAAGGCCTGGCCGCGAAGTCCACGGATGACGCCAACAAGAAGTTCACCCAGGCCCAGGAGATCCTCTTCCAGGATCTCCCCAACCTACCCTTGTGGTATCAGGCACGCCAGGCCGTCTGGAGCCAGAACGTCAGCAACGTCGACTCCGGCTGGAACGGCGTCCTGCAGTACTGGGCCATCACCGCCAAGTAGTCCTCGGAACAAATCCACGTCAAAAAGCTAGTGGGGGTTCGGCCATAAGCCGGGCCCCCATAGCCTTGGAACCGGCACGAAAGCTGTCCTACATGAACCCCCTTAGCCCCACAAACGCTCAGGAGACGTTGCTGTGATCCAGTACATTCTCCGGCGCTTATTGCAGATCATTCCGGTCTTCATCGGAACCACGCTGCTCGTCTACTTCATGGTCTTCGCCCTTCCGGGTGACCCCATCCGCGCGCTGTTCGGCGACCGTCCTCCCAGCGAGGCCGTCATCGCGCAACTCCGTCAGCAGTACAACCTCGACCAGCCGTTCTGGGTGCAGTACGGGCTCTTCCTCAAGAACCTGTTCACCTTCAACCTCGGCGTCGACTTCACCGGCCAGCCCATCGCGGCGTCCCTGGGCCGGATCTTCCCCGTCACCGTCATGCTGGCCGTCGAAGCCCTCATTATCCAGACTGTCTTCGGCGTCACCTTCGGCCTCATCGCCGGACTCCGCAAGGGCAAGGTGTTCGATGCGACGGTGCTTGTCGCGTCCCTGGTGGTCATCGCCATCCCCACCTTCGTGCTCGGCTTCGTCCTGCAGCTGCTGGTGGGTGTTCAGCTCGGCTGGGCCAAGCCGACTGTCGGCGCCACCGCGGACTGGGGCAACCTGATCCTTCCTGCCACGGTGCTGGGGCTGGTTTCCTTCGCCTACGTGCTGCGGCTCACGCGTGCCTCGGTTATCGAAAACATGAACGCCGACTACGTGCGCACCGCCACCGCGAAGGGCCTGTCACGGCCGCGCGTGGTGGTCACCCACATCCTGCGCAACTCCATGATTCCGGTCATCACCTACCTGGGCGCCAGCCTAGGCGGCCTGATGGGCGGCGCTATTGTCACGGAGAGCATCTTCAACGTCCCGGGCGTCGGCCAAAAGCTGTTCCAGGCCGTCATCCGCAGCGAGGGCCCCACCGTGGTCGCGATTGTCAGCGTCCTGGTGCTCGTCTTCGTCATTGCCAACCTGTTGGTCGACTTGCTGTACGCCTGGCTTGATCCAAGGATCCGTTATGAAAACTAACCGCGAAATCGAGCACTTCGTTGCCCCCGTGGAGGAGACCCCTCTGCTCGCAACGGACTCGCTCAAAGTAGACCAGGCACCGCTGAGCCTCTGGGCGGACGCCTGGCGCAAGCTCCGCCGTCGTCCGCTGTTCATCATCTCCGCGGTGATGATCGCACTGATCATCCTGGTGGCGCTCTTCCCGGGCCTGTTCACCCAGGTGGAGCCCAACAACAACTGCCAGCTGGCGAACTCCGACGGGGCTCCGGGAGCGGGGCACCCGCTGGGCTTCACCTTCCAGGGCTGCGATGTGTACTCCCGCATCATCCACGGCACCCAGGCATCGCTGATGGTGGGCGTCTTCTCCGTGCTTTTCGTCGTTATCATCGGGGTCACCCTCGGCGCCCTCGCGGGCTTCTACGGCGGCTGGATCGATGCCGTGATTGCCCGTCTCGGAGACATCTTCTTCGCCCTCCCGCTTGTCCTGGGCGCACTGGTGGTCTCGCAGCTTCCGTTCATGCGTGACAACCGCGGGGTGTGGACAGTGGTCCTGATCCTCGTCGCACTGGGCTGGCCGCAGATGGCGCGCATTACCCGCGGCGCCGTGATCGAAGTGCGCAACGCCGACTTCGTCACCGCTGCCCGCTCGCTGGGCGTCTCGCGTATCGGCTCCCTGGTCCGGCACGTGCTGCCGAATGCCCTCGCGCCGATCATCGTCCTGGCCACCATGGAACTCGGCGTCTTCATCGTTGCGGAAGCCACGTTGTCCTTCATCGGCATCGGGCTGCCCGGCAGCATCATGTCCTGGGGCAACGACATCGCGGCGGCCAGGTCGTCCGTCCGCACCAACCCGGCCATCCTGCTGTACCCGGCCATGGCGCTGTCCGTCACCGTCCTGAGCTTTATCATGCTCGGCGACGCCCTGCGCGACGCCCTCGACCCGAAGAGCCGTCAACGATGAACGAGGCAATCATGACAACTTCCGATGTCAGAATCAGGGAGGCCGCGCTGGCCGACAAGCCGCTCCTGGAAATCCGCGACCTCGCCATTTCCTTCAAGACCGGTTCCGGTGAGGTCCAGGCTGTCCGGAACGCCCACCTGACCATCATGCCCGGTGAAACCGTTGCGATTGTGGGGGAGTCGGGCTCCGGAAAGTCGACGACGGCGTTGGCCGCCATCGGACTGCTGCCCGGCAACGGCCGGGTCTCCGGCGGGCAGATCCTGCTCGACGGCGAGGACATTTCCCATGCCTCGGAAAAGCGCATGATCGAGCTGCGCGGAAACACCATCGGCATGGTCCCGCAGGACCCGATGTCCAACCTCAACCCGGTCTGGAAGATCGGCTACCAGGTCAAGGAAACGCTGCGCGCCAACGGCCGTCCCAGCGGACCGGCCGACGTCGCGAAGGTTCTGTCCCAGGCAGGCCTTCCCGACGCCGAACGCCGGGCAAAGCAGTACCCGCACGAGTTCTCCGGCGGCATGCGCCAGCGTGCGCTGATCGCCATCGGACTGTCCTGCCAGCCGCGGCTACTCATCGCCGACGAGCCCACGTCCGCACTCGACGTCACCGTCCAGCGCCAGATCCTCGACCACCTCGAAACGATGACGTCGGAACTGGGCACGTCAGTGCTCCTCATCACCCACGACCTCGGCCTCGCAGCGGAACGCGCGGACAAGGTTGTGGTGATGTACCGCGGCAACGTGGTGGAGGCCGGGCCGTCGCTGGAGCTGCTGCAGAACCCGCAGCACCCGTACACGCAGCGCCTCGTCGCCTCGGCACCGTCACTCGCCTCACGGCGCATCCAGGTGGCCAAGGAGCTCGGTGTCGAATCGGACGAGCTGCTCGCTCAAGGCGAGCCGGTGGTCGTCGAGCCGACCATGACCGAAGACGTGCTGCAGATCCAGAACCTCCGCAAGGTGTTCAAGCTGCGCTCCGGCTTCGGCAAGTCGACCGACTTCACCGCCGTCGACGACGTTTCCTTCAGCGTCAAGCGCGGCACCACGACGGCGATCGTGGGGGAGTCGGGTTCCGGCAAGTCCACCGTGGCCCAGATGGTGCTGAACCTGCAGAAGCCCACCTCCGGCAAGATCGTGTTCGACGGAGTAGACACCTCCACGCTGAACAACAAGGAGATCTTCGCCTTCCGCCGCCGTGTGCAGCCGATCTTCCAGGACCCCTACGGCTCCCTGGACCCGATGTACAACATCTTCCGGACCATCGAGGAACCGCTGCGGACCCACAAGATCGGGGACAAGGCCAGCCGCGAGAAGAAGGTCCGCGAGCTCCTGGACCAGGTGGCGCTTCCGCAATCCACCATGCAGCGGTACCCGAATGAACTCTCCGGCGGCCAGCGGCAGCGTGTGGCCATCGCGCGAGCACTGGCACTCGATCCGGAAGTGATCATCTGCGACGAGGCGGTCTCCGCCCTCGACGTGCTGGTCCAGGCACAGGTGCTGAACCTGCTCGCCGACCTGCAGTCACGGCTGGGCCTGACCTACCTGTTCATTACCCACGACCTTGCCGTGGTCCGCCAGATCGCGGACCACGTGTGCGTCATGGAAAAGGGCAAGCTGGTTGAGACCGGTTCAACGGATGACGTCTTCGATGATCCGCAGCGGGACTACACGAAGGCACTGCTCCATGCCATTCCGGGCGCGCGGCTGATGCTGCCGCCCGAAGTCGCCTGAGGCAGCTGCATAACTAAGGGAGCCGGTGCCCGCCCTGCAGGGGGCGGGCACCGGCTCCTATTAATACGTGGACAGTCGCTAAAGCCGGGACGCCCTGCTCAACCGAGCGGCAACGCCGACGTGGCCAGCTCAGGCGGAGCGTGCAGCCCCAGTTCCTGCAGCCTGGTGGCCAGCAGGCCACCCAGTGCCTTGTGGCCGACGTTGTTCATGTGCACGCCGTCCGCCAGTTCCTTGGCCAGGTTGTACTTCGTCAGCCAGTCACCCACGCTGACAAAGGGAATCGAGTGCTTGGCCGCCACCGTGCCGAGCAGGGCATCCACCTGCGACCGGCGGCCGCCGCCGTAATTGATGCCGCGGGCCAGGGTGCCGATCATGGCGAACTTGGCCCCCGGATAGCGCTGCTTCAGCGACGAGATCAGGCGTTCGGCGTTGGCCACGATCTGGGCGTCAGTGGCTCCGCGCGCGGCATCGTTCCCGCCGCCCTGGATGACCACGAGCGCCGGTGAACCGTAGGGGAGCTGCCAGTCGCCGCGCTGCAGGGCATCGATGTAGTTGCCGGTCTTGCCGTTCGAGGCAACAAACCCGGTGCCGCCGCGGCCGCAGAAGAAGACGTTGTAGCCGATGGCGGCCAGTCCCTGGCGGGGCCAGCCGGCTTCCGGTTCGGACTGGGAATCGCCGATCAGGACGGCGGTCCGCCTGATGTTGGCCACAATGACTTCGTTCCGGCCGTTTGCGGGGTTCCTGTAAACGGACCCGGGCGCCATGGTGGACGGATCCGGCTCCGTGGCCAGCTGTGCCTTGCCGGCTGAACCGGCAGCAACAGGCTCGCCCGGCGCCGCGGCCACGGGGGCGGCCGCTGATTTCCGGGGGGCGGCCGCCGCCTTGGGGGAAACTGCCTCGGCGGATGGTTGCGATGCCTGGGCGCTTGCGGCGGGACCGGTGGATCCCGTGGCAGCGTCTGGTGTTTGTGGTGCCTGCCCGCAGCCGGCCATCAGAACGCCGACGGCGATCATAGGTGCGACGAAGCGGGTCAGAGCCGAGGCATTTCGCATCTGTGGTCTCCGGGCTTTTCTTTGCTGTTATCACCGTAATAATGGGGCATCCCACGAGGAATATCCAGTAACTTTGGGCCCGATTCGTCCCATTCCGGTGACGATCCTGTAACGGGGCCGGAACCGGACCGGTTTCTGGATTTTAGGCCAATAAATGACCTAGCGCTTAGACTGGTAGAAGGCGCCCTGTGCCAAAGGGTCTCGTCCGTCGTGCGTTCCGGTTGGAAATGTCGCGATACCACAGCTGACTTCACCACTGAATCGAGCAATAACGCATGTCTGAAACCACCACCAACACCGCGGTAGCCACTGCATCGCGCAGTGACCTGCGCAACGTCGCGATCGTGGCCCACGTTGACCACGGCAAGACCACGCTGGTCGACGCCATGCTCAAGCAGACCAACTCCTTTGCCGAGCACAACCACCTCGAAGACCGCGTCATGGACTCCGGTGACCTGGAACGCGAAAAAGGTATCACCATCCTGGCCAAGAACACCACGGTGGCCTACAACGGACCGTCCTCCAACGGCGAGACCATCACGATCAACGTGATTGACACCCCGGGCCACGCCGACTTCGGTGGCGAGGTGGAGCGCGGCCTGTCCATGGTTGACGGCGTTGTGCTCCTCGTCGATGCTTCCGAGGGCCCGCTGCCGCAGACCCGTTTCGTGCTTCGCAAGGCCCTCGCCGCGCACCTGCCGGTGATCCTGCTGGTCAACAAGACCGACCGCCCCGATGCGCGGATTGACGAAGTTGTCCACGAGTCCATGGACCTGCTCCTTGGCCTGGCCTCCGACCTCGCCGACGAAGTTCCGGACCTCGACCTGGACAAGATCCTCGAAGTTCCGGTCGTCTACGCAGCAGCCAAGGTAGGCCGCGCCTCCCTCGAGCAGCCGGCTGACGGCACCGCTCCGGAGAACGAGGACCTTGAGCCGCTGTTCAAGACCATCATCGAGCACATCCCGGCACCGACGTACAACCCGAACGGTGTCCTGCAGGCGCACGTCACCAACCTGGACGCCTCACCGTTCCTGGGCCGCCTGGCTCTGCTCCGCATCTACAACGGCACCCTGCGCAAGGGCCAGACCGTCGCATGGGCACGTGCCAACGGCGAGCTGAAGAACGTCAAGATCACCGAACTGCTGGCCACGAAGGCACTTGACCGCGTCCCGACCGAGTCCGCAGGCCCGGGCGAGATTGTCGCCGTCGCCGGCATCGAGGAGATCACCATCGGTGAGACCCTGACCGACGCCGAGAACCCGCAGCCGCTGCCGCTGATCACCGTGGACGATCCCGCGATCTCCATGACCATCGGTATCAACACCTCGCCGCTGGCCGGCAAGGTCAAGGGCGCCAAGGTCACCGCCCGCCAGGTGAAGGACCGCCTGGACAAGGAATTGATCGGTAACGTCTCCATCAAGGTTCTTCCCACCGAGCGTCCCGACGCCTGGGAAGTCCAGGGCCGTGGCGAGCTCGCGCTGGCCATCCTGGTTGAGCAGATGCGCCGCGAAGGCTTCGAACTGACCGTCGGCAAGCCGCAGGTTGTCACCAAGACCGTCGACGGCAAGATCCACGAGCCGATGGAGCACATGACCATCGACGTGCCGGAAGAGTACCTCGGCGCCGTCACCCAGCTCATGGCTGCCCGCAAGGGCCGCATGACCAACATGGCCAACCACGGCACCGGCTGGTGCCGCATGGAGTTCATCGTTCCGGCCCGTGGCCTGATCGGTTTCCGCACCAAGTTCCTCACGGACACCCGCGGCGCCGGTATCGCGGCCTCGATCTCCGAGGGCTACGAGCCCTGGGCCGGCCCGATCGAATACCGCACCAACGGTTCGATGATCGCCGACCGCGCCGGTGTTGTGACGCCGTTTGCCATGATCAACCTGCAGGAACGCGGCTCCTTCTTCGTGAAGCCGACCTCCGAGGTCTACGAGGGCATGATCGTTGGCGAGAACTCCCGCGCCGACGACATGGACGTCAACATCACCAAGGAAAAGAAGCTCACCAACATGCGTGCCGCTTCCTCCGACACCTTCGAGAACCTCACGCCGCCGCGCGACCTGACCCTCGAAGAATCACTCGAATTCGCCCGCGAAGACGAGTGCGTCGAGGTTACCCCGGAGTCCATCCGCATCCGTAAGCTCATCCTGGACACCAACGAGCGGGCCAAGGCCAACCGCGCCCGCGCCAAGGTCTGATCCGGGCACGTTCCGGTCATCACCCTCGTGAACAATAGAGCTGCCGGCATGGCAGGCGGCATCGCCGCCGCTGTGCCGGCAGCTCTTTTTGTCGCCACCGCAGGGACCGCGCTGCACCGCCAGCAGTGGATGCTGTCCGGTGTCATTCTTCCCTGGGGTGCAGTGGCGGCCCTGTTCCTGCTCGGCTCCGTTCAGCTGCTGCTCGGGGCGGCCTTCAGGTCCCTGATCCCGACGGCGGCCTGCGGAGTGCTGTGCTACATGCTGGCGGGCTGGTGGTCGATGCTGGAGCCCGGCAAGCGGCTCATCGCCGCCGATATTTCCGGGAATATCTGGATCTACGGCATCGCCGGTACATCGGTGCTCATGCTCGCCTGGTGCCGGCGCTACCGGCAGCCGCACACGCAGCCGCCGGCCTGACGGCGCGTTAGCCCGCCGTGGGGTCCCGGTGGTGCGCGATCATCAGCGAGGTGGCCTCGCCGTCGTCGTCCGCCGGGAGCTGGACATATTCTTCAATGACCGCCCGCAGCTTGCCGAGCATTTCCTCGCGCCGGGCGGCATTGAATTTCACCCCGAGCCGCCAGACTTCGATGTCCTCCGGCGGGAGGTCCCTGGTCTCCTGCAGGAACGTCTCGATCAGGACCGGCGCCACGTTGTCCACGGGCGTCTGCCAGGACTTGCGGCTCGCTATGTACGGCACCTCGACGGCGCCCCGGTTACCTTTTCGGCGCTCCTCCGCGACGAGGAATCCGGTCCGTACGAGCGTCCGGACGTGATGCAGGCTCGACGCCGGATTGAGGTCCAGGAGTTCGGCGATTTCCTTGTTGGTCCGTGATTGGTGCAGGCACAGCCGCAGGATCCGCAGCCGCAACGGGGAACTCAGGGCGCGGCCCTTGGCTACAGCGTCCGCATTAGAGTCCTGCCCCGGCTGATTCATAAGGAAAGTGTAGCCAACAAGTGATTGACACATGCCAATCACTGTCAGCGTGGAGACAGGCAATTACCAGGGAGCCGTCCGCGGGGCGCGCCTCGCCGGCGCCGGTGGCACCGGCTTCGCTGCCACCACCCGTGCCAACGGAATAACGACGTCGGCCCGCCGCGTGCGGACCGTGCAGTTGGTATCGCTGATCGCCACCAGATCGCCCAGCGCATCCGTCAGGCCATCCGATATCCTGTACCGCACCACTACCCTCGTGCCCAGGGAGGCGCCTTCAAGGAACTGCCGGGGAGTGGGGATCTGCGAATTCACCACTTCATACTAGGACTCGTGGCTTGTATGACGCGCCGCTAGGTTCGCGGGAACAGGCTGTTAGATAATAGGCTCAGAAGTCAGCAGTCCGGCGCTTAGGCCGGGAGTGATAACCGGCAGGTGCCGGAACCAACGTGGAGAGGCAAGGGACGTGACGTACGTAATCGCGCAGCCGTGTGTAGATGTCAAGGACAAGGCATGTATTGAAGAATGCCCCGTCGATTGCATCTACGAGGGTGAGCGGTCCCTCTACATCCACCCGGACGAGTGCGTCGACTGCGGTGCCTGCGAGCCCGTCTGCCCTGTTGAGGCCATTTACTACGAGGACGACACTCCGGACGAGTGGGCCGACTACTACAAGGCGAACGTCGAATTCTTTGACGACCTTGGATCGCCGGGCGGTGCCGCGAAGGTCGGCAACACCCACACCGACCACCCGATGATTGCTGCCTTGCCGCCCCAGAACCAGGACCACTGAGGCGCCTGGCGTGACTTCGGCGGTACGCAGCTTCGGCCTCAGCCTGCCCGACTACCCGTGGGAGGCCATGGCGCCCTATCTTGCCAGGGCGGCAGAGCACCCCGGCGGGGCGGTTAACCTCTCTATCGGCACACCGGTGGATCACACACCCACTCTGGTCCAGGAGGCGCTCCAGAAGGCAGCAGACGCCCCCGGGTACCCCACAGTGCACGGCACGCCGGCACTCCGCGCGGCCATCGCCGAGTGGTTCGGCCGCCGCCGCGGCGTTCCCGGGGTGGACCCGCAGCATGTGATGCCCACGGTCGGTTCCAAGGAACTTGTGGCGTGGCTGCCGTTCCTTTTGGGGCTCAAGCCGGGCGACGTCGTCGTTCGTCCCACAGTTGCCTACCCCACCTATGACATCGGGGCGACGTTCGCGGGAGCCGAACAGATCGCCGCTGACGACCTCGACGAACTGGACGACGAAACGCGGCAGCGTGTCCGGCTGGTGTGGGTCAACTCGCCGGCCAACCCCACCGGAAGCGTCCGCGACGCCGCATCCCTGAAACGGATAGTGGACCAGGCCCGCACCCTCGGCGCCGTGGTGGCATCCGACGAATGCTACGCGGAGCTTGGCTGGGGGGAGTGGGACGTCCAGCGGGGCGGCCAGCCCGTGCCCAGCATCCTGGACCCGCGCGTTTCCGAAGGTTCCCACGAGGGGCTGCTGGCAGTGTACTCACTCAGCAAGCAGTCGAACCTTGCAGGGTACCGTGCGGCCTTTGTGGCCGGTGACCCGGTGCTCATGGCCAACCTGGTGAACAGCCGCAAGCATGCGGGCATGATTGTTCCCTACCCGGTCCAGGAAGCCATGCGGGTGGGGCTTGGCGACGACGCCCACGTCCAGGCGCAGAAGGACCTGTACCGCGGCCGGCGGGAACGGATCGTGCCGGCACTCGAGGCATTCGGGCTGACCATTCACGAATCGCAGGCCGGGCTTTACCTGTGGTGCACTGCCGGTGAAGCCACCTGGGACACCGTGGGCAGGCTCGCCGGAATCGGCATCGTGGTGGGCCCCGGTGTTTTCTACGGCGATGCAGGCAACGGGTTCATTCGCGTTGCGCTGACGGCCGCGGACGAACGGATCGATGCGGCAGTGGAGCGGCTGACTATCGGCGCGTAGCCGCCACGAAGCAGGTGCAGGTCCGTAACAATGGTGTGACACGCGACACAACTGGGGCGTTTTTGGGGCATTTTGGCACTACCGGATTAGTGCCACCTTGCCAAGGAGCGGTACTTTTTAACTGACTATCAATGGTGGCTTTCTACAAGAAGGTAGCCCGGCCGTTGGAATCCCTGTCCATACAGGCTCCTCGGGCGGCTTCACCAGATGTTGGATCAAGCTTTCTACAGAGAGGCCCTGACGCCTCATGAGGAGACTCCATGACTGAGACCACCAGCGCAACCCTGCGCCATGCCGGCGGCGAGCTCGAACTCCCGCGCATCCAGGTTGTAGAAGGAAACGAAGGCTACGACGTTTCCAAGCTGCTGAAGCAGACCGGTGCCGTTGCTTTTGACCCCGGTTTCATGAACACCGCGGCCACCACGTCCGCAATCACGTACATCGACGGCGATGCCGGGATCCTGCGCTACCGCGGCTACCCGATCGAGCAGCTCGCCCAGCACTCGAGCTTCCTGGAAGTCTCTTACCTGCTCATCTACGGCAACCTGCCGAGCCCCACCGAGCTCGAAGCCTTTGACCAGCGGATCCGCCACCACACCCTGCTGCACGAAGAGCTCAAGGGCTTCTTCAGCGGCTTCCCCCGGGACGCGCACCCCATGCCGGTGCTGTCCTCGGCAGTGTCTGCTCTCTCCACGTTCTACCAGGACTCGCTGGACCCGTTCAACGCCGAGCAGGTGGAGGTCTCCACCTACAGGCTACTGGCCAAGATGCCGGTCATCGCCGCCTACGCCCTGAAGAAGAGCATCGGCCAGCCGATGCTCTACCCGGACAACTCCCACAACCTCGTGGAGAACTTCCTGCGCCTGAGCTTCGGCCTTCCTGCCGAGCAGTACGAGGTGGATCCGATCGTCGCCAAGGCGCTGGACCTGCTCCTCATCCTGCATGCCGACCACGAGCAGAACTGCTCGACCTCCACGGTCCGGCTGGTCGGCTCGTCGAACGCCAACCTCTTCGCCTCCGTGTCTGCCGGCATCAATGCCCTCTTCGGCCCCGCCCACGGCGGCGCCAACGAGGCCGTGCTCAAGATGCTGCGCCAGATCCAGGCCGACGGCACCAAGCCCGAGGACTACATGGAGAAGGTCAAGAACAAGGAGGACGGCGTCCGCCTCATGGGCTTCGGACACCGCGTCTACAAGAACTACGATCCCCGGGCCAGGATCGTCAAGGACACGGCGCACGAGATCCTTACCAAACTCGGCGGCAACGACGAGCTCCTGGACATCGCGCTGCGCCTTGAAGAGAAGGCCCTGAATGACGACTACTTCATCCAGCGCAAGCTCTACCCGAACGTGGACTTCTACACCGGCCTGATCTACAAGGCCATGGGTTTCCCGGAGAAGATGTTCACCGTGCTCTTCGCGATCGGCCGCCTGCCGGGCTGGATTGCCCAGTGGCGCGAAATGATCAGCGACCCCAACACCAAGATCGGCCGCCCGCGGCAGCTGTATACCGGAGAGCCGGAGCGCAACTACCCGGTCAGCTAGGAATAACGACGGCGGCCGCCCACCTCGCGAGAGACGGGCGGCCGCTTTTTCGTGCTAGGAGTTGTAGCCCAGCGGGTTGTTCTTCTGCCAGCGCCAGTGGTCCTCGCACATCTGGTCCACGGTCTTCGTGGTGGACCAGCTCAGGTCAGCCAGGGCGGAGGTGGCATCGGCCCAGAAGGCCGGGAGGTCGCCTGCGCGGCGGCCGGTGATCTCGTACGGGATTTTGTGGCCCACGGCTTTCTCAAAGGATCGAAGCACTTCCAGTACCGAGGAACCCTTGCCGGAACCAAGGTTCCAGCGGTAGACGCCGGTACGGTCAGCCACGTGGTTAAGGGCTGCCACATGGCCTTCAGCAAGATCCACGACGTGGATGTAGTCACGCAGGCAGGTGCCGTCCGGGGTGTCGTAGTCGCCGCCGAACACCATGAGCTTCTCGCGGCGGCCCACGGCCACCTGGGCGATAAACGGGACCAGGTTGTTGGGGATGCCCTGCGGGTCTTCACCGATCCGGCCGGACGGGTGTGCGCCCACCGGGTTGAAGTAGCGCAGGAGTGCGATGTGCCACCGGCTGTCCGCGGCGCCGAGGTCCGAAAGGATGTCCTCGATCTGTTCCTTGGTCCGGCCGTAGGGGTTGTTGGCGCCGATCTCCATCTTTTCCACATAGGGGATGGGGTTGTGC